>NZ_JAYFSJ010000012.1:0-175018 GCF_039708975.1 Chromobacterium indicum | reverse complement strand
GTGGGGCGGATCGTTCTGGTTTTGGGTGGGGGTGAATCCCTCCACGTCAGGATGACCCCCCCCCCCCCCCCCCCCCTCCCCCCCCCGCCGCCGCATATGCGGCGGCTTGTTCCCTTATACCTGAGTGTCGAAAATGCAGCTGAATACTCGCCTGATCATCATCATCGTCGCCAGCTTGGTGGCGCTGCTCGGACTGTCCTCCGTCGCCTTGCTTTCCACCCGCGCCACCCTGCATCAAGAAAAAAGCGAGCAGATCGTCCACCTGCTGAAAATGGCGGAAAACAGCCTCACCCATTTCCAGCAGCTGGAGGCCAAGGGCATGCCGCGCGCCGAGGCGCAGAAGCAGGCCATCGCCGCGCTCTCCGCGCTGAAGGTGGACGACATCTACTTCTTCGGCCGCAACCGCGAGCATCGCGTGCTGTTCCACCCCAGCAAGGACCGCGTCGGCAAGCTGGACATGGGCAGCAAGCTGCCGGACGGCCGCACCACGGTGGAAGCCTACGACGATGCGATGAAGGACGCCCACTACGGCGTGCTGGTGATCCAGACCAAGCGCAAGGGCAGCGGCGACCAGGAATTCCCCAAGCTGAACGGCGTGTTCCGCTTCGAGCCGTGGGACTGGACGATAGGCACCGGCATCTTCATCGACGACATCGACCAGCTGTTCTGGAGCGAGGCGCGGACGCTGATGGCCGTCGCGGTGATCTGCGTGGTGGTGCTGGGCGCGCTGGTAGGCTGGATGTCGCGCTCCATCCTGCAGTCGCTGGGCGGCGAGCCGCGTTACGCCGCCGACGTGGTCAAGGCGATCGCCGACGGCGATCTCAGCGTGGAGATCGAGGTCAAGGGCGGGCCCAACAGCCTGCTGGGCGCGATGAACGACATGCGCGGCAAGCTGCGCCTGATGATAGAGGAGATCGGCCGCGCCACCTCCAGCATCAACCACTCCTGCCACCAGTTGTCCCGCGACATGGACAAGGTGCATGAGGTGTCCGGCATCGCCAGCTCGTCCACCACCTCGGCCGCCGCCGCCATCGAGCAGCTGTCGGTCAGCATAGACCACGTCAGCGCCAGCACCCGCGACACCGAAACCGGCGCGCGCGACACCGCCCAGCTGGCCAGCGAGGGCAAGACCCTGGCCGGCAACGCCGCCGACGGCATCCGCCAGATCGCCGACCAGATCCACGGTGCCAGCGACATGGTGGGCCAGCTGGCCGAACGCAGCCGCAGCATCAGCAGCATCGCCGAAACCATCCGCGACATCGCCAACCAGACCAATCTGCTGGCGCTGAACGCCGCCATCGAAGCCGCGCGCGCCGGCGAGATGGGCCGCGGCTTCGCGGTGGTGGCCGACGAAGTGCGCAAGCTGGCCGAGCGCACCGCCAGCGCCACCGACGAGATCAGCAGCATCGTGCAGGCGGTGATCAACGAAACCGGCAACGTCTCCGGCCGCATGGACGAGATCCGCCCCGCGGTGCAGGCCGGCGTCGAGCAGGTGCAGCAGGCGGCCGAAACGCTGGAGTCGATCAGCCAGCAGGCCAGCACCGCGCTCGAGCACGTGCACAACGTGGTGGTGGCGATGGGCGAGCAGAGCCAGGCCGGCACCAATATCGCCGGCAACGTCGAGCAGGTGGCGGGCGTGGTGGAGGAAACCCAGAACTCGGTCAGCCACGCGGTGGAGGCGGTACGCGACATCGACCAGCAGGCCACCAATCTGCACCAGACCGTCAGCCGCTTCCGGCTCTAAGCGCCGCTAGGCGCGTCCCCCGCCGCCGCGTCTTGAACGGCGGCGGCGGGCGTTCCCACAAAACTGCAAACAGGGTTTCGGGCATCGCCGCACTTGCCGCCGCCGTTGCGGCTGGCATAATGGCTACGGGCACACGCTCCATGAAAGCAAGAAAAAAAACTGAGGACAGACAGGAACCCCAGCACGCTTCAGTGGAGAATCGTATGTCTGATGCCCGCATGCCGGCAGGCCTCATCGAATGGCTGCAACACAGCAAGGCGCGGGACGTCGAGCTCGCCTTTGCCGACGTCCATGGTTTTCCCCGCGGCAAGACCCTGCCCGCCGCCGCCTTCATCAAGGGGCAGCCGCTGCGCATCGCGCGCGCGGTGCCGCTGCAAAGCTGTATCGGCGAATTTCCCGACTACAGCTTCTACGGCGAACACGATCCGGACGTCACCCTGGCGCCGGACTACGACACGCTGCGTCCGGTGCCCTGGGCCAAGACCCCGCGCGCGATGGTGATCTGCGATTGCGTCGACCACGACGGCGGCCTGTCGCCGCTGGCGCCGCGCTCGGTGCTGAAGCAGGTGCTGGCGCGCTACGACGCCCATGGCTGGACGCCGGTGGTCGCGCCGGAGCTGGAGTTCTACCTGTTCGCCGCCCACGGCGACCCGGCGCAGCCGTTCCAAGCGCCCCAGCTTGCCAGCGGCCGCCGCGAAGCCGGCTTCGACGCCTTCGGCTTCTCCGCGCTGGGCGAGCTGGAAGCCTTCTTCGACGAGCTGTACCAGGCCTGCGAGACGCTCGGCATCGCCACCGACACCTGCGTGCACGAGATGGGCCCCAGCCAGTTCGAGATCAACCTCAAGCACGGCGACGCGCTGAAGCTGGCCGACGACACCTTCCTGTTCAAGACCGCTCTGAAGGAGATCGCCCACCGCCACGGCCTCAGCGCCGTGTGCATGGCCAAACCGTTGCCCGGCCAGCCCGGCAGCTCGATGCACATCCACCAGAGCGTGGTGGACCGCCAGGGCCGCAACGCCTTCAGCCGCGCCGACGGTTCGGAAAGCCCGGAATTCTTCGGCTTCATCGCCGGCCTGCAGCGCTTCCTGCCCGAGCTGATGCCGCTGTTTTGCCCCAATCCCAACTCCTACCGCCGCTTCGTCAAGGGCATGGCGGCGCCGGTCAATCTCAGCTGGGGGTTGGACAACCGCTCGGTCGGACTCAGGGTGCCGGTGTCGGGCCCCGAGGCGCGGCGAGTGGAAAACCGCCTGCCCGGCTGCGACGCCAACCCCTATCTGGCGTTGGCCGCCAGCCTGGGCGCCGGCCTGGCCGGCATCGAGCAGAGGCTGGTTCCGGACGAGGCGGTGCACGGCAATGTGTTCAAGCAGCAAGCCGCCAGCCTGCCCACCACGCTGGACGCCGCCTGCGCGGCGATGGCCGCCGGCTGCGCCGAGGCGCTGTTCGGCTCCGACTTCAGCCTCGCCTATCTGGCGGTGAAGGAGGTGGAGCTGAGCGACTATCACCGCCAGGTCACTGCTTGGGAACGGCAATATCTGGGGTTTCTGGTCTGATCAAAATGACAGGCATGCGCTTGCCTGCCAATCAACATCAGTGGGGTCCGCTTCGCGGACGATGATTTTCACGGCGGTTCCGCCCGCCAAACGGGTCAGGGGGCTGTGTCGCCAGCCCCCTGACCACCCCAGGCGACCCCAGTGTCCCGAGAACCCCCGGCAAAACAGTTCTGCGCCAGGCGCCGCCGATCAAAAAAACGGCGGCTTAACATCCCCTGGCGCAAAACTGTTTAGCCGGCACGGGCCGAAGGGGAGAGGGTGGCTGCCGACATCCGCCCCTATGCTGTCTGTCGACGCCGCATGCATGGAATCTTCCTTTCATTGCCCTGGATCAACACCCGCGCTCGCCCGGCGAGACACCGCCGCCGCCATCGGAGTATGCTGAAGGCATCCCACCAAGCCGGTGTTTCGAAGGAGCAGCCCATGTATCGTCACATCATCGCCGCGATAGACGGCAGCAACAATTCCGACAAAGCCCTGCACGAAGCCATCCGCGTCGCCAAGTTCGCCGAAGCCAGACTGACCCTGATCCACGTCGCCAGCCTGCGCGACCTGGCGGTCGACAGCCTGGGCGTCTACGCCGGCGACCCCGGCTACGATTTGGCGCTGGAGCAAGGCCAGGAAGCGCTGGCCCGCGCCCAGACCATCGCCCGCAACGCGGGCCTGACCGATGTGGTCAGCCATCTGGAGAAAAGCTGGGAAGGCGGCCATGATCTGGCCGATCTGCTGATAGGCTACGCCAGCGCGCAGCAGGCGGACCTGATCGTGCTGGGCACCCACGGCCGCAGCGGCCTGGCCCATCTGTTCCTGGGCAGCTTCGCCGAAGACATCCTGCGCCGCAGCCAGTGCCCGCTGCTGGTGGTGCGCAGCCTGGAAGACGACGACATCCGCGTCGAGTAAGCCTCAACGCCCGCCCCGCCGCATGCAGGGCGGCGATGCCAGGCCCGCCTCGCGCGGGCCTGCTTTGTTTCAACGGCGCTCGGCGTGGACAAAAAACTCCCGGTTGCCGTCGCCGCCCTTGATCGGGCTGTCGAACCAGGCCAACGTCTTCATGTTCTGCTCGGCCAGCACTCGATCGATCTTGTCCTTAACCTGCGGATACAGGCTTTCGTCGCGGACGATGCCGCCGTGGGACAGCCCTTCCCGCCCAACCTCGAACTGCGGCTTGACCAGGCTGAGCAGACGCCCGCCCGGCGTCAACAACGGCAGCGCCGACGGCAGCACCAGGCTCAGCGAGATGAAGGACACGTCGCACACCATCAGGTCGAAGCCGTCGCCCTCATTGACGGCCAACAGCGCTGCGCGGTCCAGCGCGCGCGCGTTGACGCCTTCGAAATAGCGAACCCGCGCGTCTTCCCGCATCCGCGGGTGCAACTGGTCGTGGCCGACGTCCACGCCCACCACCCGGCGCGCGCCGGCCTGCAGCAAGCAGTCGGTGAAGCCGCCGGTGGACTGGCCGACGTCCAGCGCGGTCCAGCCGGCGATGTCCAATCCGGCCGCGTCCAGCGCGCCGCGCATTTTCAGCCCGCCGCGCGACACGTAGCGGTCGGCCTCGTCGGCGACGATGTCGAACGCCGCGTCCGCCGGAAATTTCTGGCTGGACTTGGCCACCACCGCGCCGCCGCAGCTGACGCGGCCGGCCGCCACCAGGTTCTGCGCGGCGGTCCGCGATGCGGCAAGCCCTTGTTCCACCAGCAAAATATCCACTCGAATCATGTCCGTTCCCGCTGCCCGAATTCCGATGAACGCGACAGGTTGGCGAAGCCGCCATCCGCTGTCAAGCGAAGCCGCCAACCCTGTCCATTTGCATCAAATCTCGCAACAGATGTTTACAAGAAAATGCTAATAATGATAATCTAAAAAGCAATTCATTGATTTTATTCATATATTCAAACAGCCCCGCCGGCATCGGACAGAAAGCGCCCGCCCCATCCCGCGCGCCCTTATCCATCCATGCTGGCCCGCTCCGCCAGCGCCCGGCAGCAAACAGCCGTTGGCGGCAGAGTCCCGCAGCGGGCTCTGGCCCGGGCAAGGCTTTCGCGCCGGCCGTCGCCGGTTTCGCCCGCGGCCCAGGCCGCGCCTCGCCTCGCCATCCATCACGGCTGCGCGCCCCGCGCGGGGACGCGCGCCGCCATGCAAGGAGTACCGATGGTCCTACGCCTGTCGTTGTTGTTCGCCGTATTGTTCGCGTTCTGGGGCGCCGCCGCTCCCGAGCACATGACCGCCACCGCTTCCGAGTGGCTGAGCTTCACCATTTCCCGCTTCGGCTGGTTCTACCTGTTGTCGGTGTTCGGCTTCCTGCTGTTCGCGCTCTACCTGGCTTTCGGCCGCTTCGGCCACATCCGGCTGGGCAAGGAGGACGACGAGCCGGAGTTTTCCCGCCTGAGCTGGTTTTCCATGCTGTTTTCCGCCGGCATGGGCATCGGCCTGGTGTTCTGGGGCGTGGCCGAGCCGCTGTCCCACTTCGCCACGCCGGCCAGCGCGTCCACCGCGCCGGAATCGGCCGAGGCGGCGCGGCTGGCGATGCGCCACGCCTTCTTCCACTGGGGCCTGCACCCGTGGGCGGTATACAGCCTGACCGCGCTGGCGCTGGCTTACTTCAAGTTCAACCGCGGCCAGAAGGGCCTGATCAGCGCCGCCTTCCGCCCGCTCCTGGGCAACCGCGTCGACGGCCCGATCGGCATCGCCATCGACGTGATGGCGGTGCTGGCCACCGTGTTCGGCGTCGCCACCACGCTGGGCTTCGGCACGCTGCAAATCGAAAGCGGCCTGGAGATGCTGTTCGGCGTGGCGCCGTCTCCCACGCTGACGGTAGCCATCGTCGTCATCGCCACCGCGCTGTTCCTGCTGTCGTCTCTGACCGGGCTGTCGCGCGGCATCAAGTGGCTGTCCAACCTCAACATCGGCCTGGCCATCCTGCTGTTCCTGGCGGTGGTGGTCCTGGGGCCCACCGGCTTCATCTTCGACACCTTCACCACCACGCTGGGCGATTATCTGGGCAATCTGACCAGCACCAGCCTGCGCATGAGCCCATTCACCCAGGGCACCTGGATGGCCAACTGGACGCTGTTCTACTGGGCCTGGTGGGTGACCTGGGCGCCCTTCGTCGGCATGTTCATCGCCCGCGTCTCGCGCGGCCGCACCATCCGCGAGTTCATCGTCGGCGTGCTCTTGGTGCCGGCGCTGGCCAGCTTCGTCTGGTTCTCCGCCTTCGGCGGCACCGCGCTGGACCTGCAGCTGTTCGGCGGCGCCGACCTGGTGGCCGCGGTCAAGAGCGACGTTTCCACCGCGCTGTACGTGATGTTCGAACAGTTGCCGGGCGGCCGCGTCCTGTCGCTGCTGGCGATGACGCTGGTGATCATCTTCTTCGTCACCTCGGCCGATTCCGCCACCTTCGTGCTGGGCATGTTCACCAGCGGCGGCGACCTGAACCCCAGCCACCGCGTCAAGCTGATCTGGGGCGTGCTCCTGGCCGCCATCGCGCTGGTGCTGCTGCAAAGCGGCGGCCTGAAAGCCTTGCAGGCGGTGCTGATCGTCAGCGCGCTGCCCTTCATGCTGATCATGATAGGCATGGCGGTGTCGCTGTACCGCGCGCTGGATGAAGAGGAGCACGACAGCCGCCTGCGCGAGATCCGCCGGCTGCGCCAGCTGGAGGCGCTGGAAAAACGCCAGCAGGATTGACCATGCGACGGGACGGCCGGCGGATTTGATGCGATCATGACAGTATTGTCTCGCCATGGAGGATGTATGGACACGCATCAACTCGACCCGATGGAGGTCCGCGTGCTGGGCGCGCTGCTGGAGAAGCAGGCGCTGACGCCCGACGCCTACCCGCTGACGCTGAACGCGCTGGTCGGCGCTTGCAATCAGCTGACCAGCCGCGAACCGGTGATGCAGCTGTCCGAGGCCGACGCCAGCGCCGCGCTGGACGCGCTGATCGCCAAGAAGCTGGTGGCCGAGCGCCTGCCGGCCGGCAGCCGGGTGGCCAAGTACGAGCACCGTCTCAACTACGAATGGAACATCGACGGCGCGCGCCTGGCCGCGCTGTGCCTGCTGACGCTGCGCGGCCCGCAGACCGGCGCCGAGATCCGCGCCCGCGCCGGCCGCATCTACAGCTTCTCCGGCGTGGACGAGGTGGAAACCGCGCTGAACGCGCTGGCCGACAAGTACCCGCCGCTAGTCATGAAGCTGGAACGCCAGCCGGGCGAGCGCGAGGCGCGCTGGTGCCACCTGCTGTCCGGCGAGCCGCAGATCGTCCCGGCGCAAGCCTGCGAAGTGATAGACGTGGGCCTGACCGGCCGGGTGGCGGCGCTGGAGGCCGAAGTGGCGGCGCTGAAAACGATGCTGCTGGCGCTGGAGCAGCGGCTGAGCAATTGACCGGCTGAACTTGTTTTTTAGGAATTGGTCACTACCTGTTGTCGCTTGAATGAACCAACAGGAATGGACCGCATGAAGCATTTCGCAATCGCCCTGGCGCTGGCCGGGCTGGCCGGCGGCGCCCACGCCGCCGACTACATGTTCGGCGCCGGCAACGGCACCCAGCAACTCACCCGCACGCCGGACGGTTTCGGCATCGGCCTCAATCTCGACTACCTGCGCGACGACCACAAGGGCAGCGCCGGCGGCGCCGGCCTGGAGTTCGCTCTGCCGCTGGGCCCGCTGACCGTGGCCGGCGGCGGCAAGCTGATGGCGCTGTCGCCGGACAGCGGCTCCGCCACCGCCGCGCTGGTCGGCGGCCGCGCCAGCTTCGACCTCACCCCCAAGGTCAAGCTGTTCGGCCAGGCCTACTACGCGCCGAGCAGCTTCGCCAGCGGCAGCGTCGACCGGGTCAGCGACTACGCCGCCGGCGTGCGCTGGAACGTGGTCGGCCCGCTCAGCGTGGAAGCCGGCTACCGCTACTTCGACATCCGCCGCGACAACGACAGCCGCAGCCGCACGCTGGCCGACGGCGCCTACCTGGGCGCGGGACTGAGCTTCTAATCTTCGCCCGCCCTCCTCACGGCTCCCCAGGGGGCCGTTTTCTGTTCCGCACGCCCGCCGAATCCACGCCTTCTTGAGCGCGATCAACCCCTTTTCCCGCGGCAAACTGTTTACAATATTCAAAAAAGATTATTCCTAACGTATACTATGCCGCCTCACATATGGCATACGTCTAAAAATCCATACAGATATGGTATGGATTACGAAAGGAATGCTTTCTTGAAATCCACGCTACGCTCCTTATCGCTGGCCGTTGGCCTATTGCTGGCCGCAGCGGCCTCCCATGCCGCCACAGTGACGTTCGCCGGCCTATCCTATTCCGGCGACAGCAAGTCCATCCCCGCCCGATTTCCCTACAGCCTGAAGCTGGAAAAGACGCTGGCCGCGCGCGGCAACCCGCTGAACAAACAGCTGGCGGCCAAGCTTGCCGCCGACAAACCGCTGCATTTCGACCTGAACCAGCAGGGCCTGACTTCGTTGAAGGGGCAGGACCAGGCCATCGTCGCCACGCTGCTGATTACCGGCGAGACCGTTTCCGCCGAACGCTTCGGCAATGTCGCCAAACTGATGACCCAGGTACGCGCCCAGGCAATGTTCTTCGATTTCAAGAACATGACCGTGCTGCGCGCCTATCCGCTCAGCTTCGCCGACCTGGACCTGATCGACCACTACCCCAGCGAGCGGGAAATGCAAGATCGCTTCGCCGCGCTGTACTACGGCGAACAGGACAAGCCCGGCATTCTGCAGCGCTTCGCCGACATCATGCATGAGGCCGCCGTGCCCGATCAGGTTCCGCGCTTCCTGCAAGTCGCCAAGGTCCGCATCGGCGACGACGCCCGCAAGGCATTGCCTCCCGAGCTGACGCGCACGCCGGGCACCGCGGAAACCTGGGCCGCGGATCTGTTCGCGGAAAACCTCTCCAGCAAGACCGGCGTGCCGCTGCTGCCTTACACCAAGGGCTACGCCATCGGCAACACGCTGTCCATGCGCGTATCCGAGGGCGATGTGTTCATGCTCAAGCTGCCGGAGGCCGACTACGCCATCACCCTGGACATCCCTAAGCTCCGCCGCATCACCAGCGGAGAAGTGGCCGCCGGCACCAGCTATATCTACGGCGCCTACGCCCACGTCAACATCCAGGAGCCGGTATCCGGCAAGAACTATCTGGACGCCGACTTCAAGAACGGCGAGATCAAGCTGGTGCCGGCGTCGCAAGACACCATAGACGATTTCCCCGCCTATCACGAAGCCATCAAGGGCCTGTTCGCCAAACTGGCCGACAACCTGGCCGGCAACCGCAATGGCTGGCTGAAATCGTCCACCTCCGCGTCCGACATCGACCAACAGATCCAATCCACCCAGCAATTACTGAAAGCCTGCAAATGATCCGTAGTCTCCTGATCGCATTCCTGATGCTGTTCGGCGCCCAAGCGTTGGCGGCGACCGCCACGGCCAAGGGCCAGGCGACCGTCAAGTACGAATCCTCGCTGTTCGGCAAGAAGGTCACGCCCGAAGTCCGCGCCCAAGCCGTGCTGCAGGCGCAGTTGAAGGCCATCGACAAGTACTATGCCGAAGCCGGCGACGCGCAGTCGCAGAACCTCGACGCCATCCGCGAAAAAGTGAAGGCGGACCCGGATCGGTACATCCTGGATACTGCGATCCTGAACGAGGACGACCGTCCCGACATGGGCCAGTTCACCGTCACCATCCGCGCCACGCTCAACGTTTCCCAACTGAACAACGCGGTCAAGGCGTCCTCCGCCGCCGCCCAGGCAGCCAATGGCGGCCAGAAATCCAAGCTGACCTTCATCTTCGTTTCCCGTCAGACCGACAGCTCGCAGCGCTTCGACGACCGCGAGTACCAGGCGGTGGAACTGAAGGCGCAAGGCAAAGCCGGCCGTTCCGGCGCCCAGTACCGCGAGTCGGTGGAAACCGGCGGCAGCACCACCCGCAAGGCCACCAAGAAAACCTACGCGATCTTCCCCAGCAACTACTTGAAAAGCGTATTCAACGGCGTGTTCGCCGGCGCCGGATTCAAGGTAGTGGATGCCGCCTACCTGGAGCCGTACACCAAGGGCCTGCTGAAGATCAAGAGCGTGGAAGCCGACTTCAAATCCGGCAACGACCTGCAGCCGCAGACCGAGCGCAACGTGGCCGCCGGCCTGCAGAACGCCAAGGTGCCTTATATCGCCTATGGCACGCTGGACGTGCGCCTGGCCGACACCGATCCCGCCACCGGCATGTTCCGCGTATCGGTAGCCGCCACCGGCAAGCTGCTGGACGCCAGCGACTCCATCCCCGAAACCAAGGCTGAAGTCGGTCCGATCCAAGCCGCCGGCTTAGGTCCGACCGAGGAAGAAGCGCAAGTCAACGCGCTGAAGAAAGCCGCCGAGGACGTCGCCCGCGAACTGCTGAGCCAGATGACCAACGCCGGCATCAAATAAACCCGAAAAACTCACCCAACAACAATGCATCCGGAGATGAAAATGCGCAAAACCCTGATCGTGGCCGCCCTTGCCGGCCTCAGCCTGACCGCCGTGACCGCCCAGGCGGGCATGTTCGACGCCGTGACCAGCCTGACCGGCGGCGCCGGCAACAGCAGCAGCGGCGCCGACCTGATCGGCCAGCAGAAGCAACTGGTGGAATCCTACACCGGCGCCAACAAGCAAGTGCTGATGGCCCAGTCCCAAATGGCGACCGCGCTGGGCGCCAAGGATGCCGCCGCGCTGGCCAAGGCCGAAGCCGAAGCCCTGACCTCCGGCGCCACCAAGGACAGCCTGAGCAAGGCCGACTCCGCCCAGAGCGCCGTGTCCAAGGCCATCAGCGAACAACAAAAGAACACCGGCACGGTGCTGGACGCCGAGGCGAAGAAAGCCTATGCCGAAGGCCTGGGCTCGCTGGCCAAGGGCGTGCTGAAGTACTCCAAGATGGCCAACCAGTTCAGCGGCTTCAAGGATGCGCTGGCATCCGCCTCCCCGCTGGACCTGCCCAAGCTGTCCTCCGGCGCCTACATCGTCACCAGCCTGCCGGGCAACTCCAAGAACCTGTACGAGGCGCTGAAGCAGGCGGTCAGCTTCGCCAAGAGCCACGATATCCCGGTTCCGAAGGATGCGACCCAGGCGCTCTAAGCCCAGACCCGGCCAAGGAAACGACATGAAATTGCGATACGCGATGAGCGCCGCCGCCTTGGCCCTGAGCCTGGCGGCCTGCTCCCACAAGGAAGAGGCGGCGACCGCCCCCAAGGCGGATGCCAGCGCGCCGGTCCAGGCCCAGCCTGACGCCGGCAAACTGACATCGGTGGACAGCGCGGCAACCGGCATCGGCGCCAGTCCGGCGGAAGCCGTCGAGGAAGCGCTGAAACTGGCGATCAAGCAGGTCAACGGCGCCTCCTTCGACCTGTCCTCCGAACAGGTCAAGGCCACGCTGTCCGTCGCCGCCGGCAAGGATGCCGATCAGCTCAGCGCGCACGCGTTCGCCGAATATGTCGCCCAGGAGTCTGGCGGCGTGGTGACCGGCTTCAAGCTGGTCAAGATGGAAGAGCCCGGCCTGCTGAACAAGAGCTACAAGGCGAGCATCGAAGCCAAGATCGCCAAATTCGTCCAGCCGGCATCCGCCGGCAAGCTGAAGATCGTGGTCGGCCCGGTGTACATCGATCGCGAATCCTTCAAGCTGGCGGGCATCTCGGTGCCGGCCGAACAGGTCGCCCGCGAGATACACCAGCAGACGCTGGACGCGCTGGCCAACACCGGCCGCTTCTCGGTGCTGGACCGCGAGCTGGGCGACGATGTGCAGCAGGAACTGGACATGATCAGCTCAGGCCAGACGCCTTCCGCCGAGCGCTCCAAGATCAGCCAGGCGCTCAGCGCCGACCTGATCTGGACCGGCCATCTGACCGCCTTCGGCTACGACAAGAAGCGCGCCAGCTGGAATCTGTCGCAACGCGTGATCAACGTGGCCAACCGCCAGGTGCAACTGTCAAACATGCTCGCCGGCGACGCCGGCAAGCTGGGCGATGGCTCCGCCGATGCCGCCCGCCGCGGCATGGAAGGCCAGATCGTCGATCGCATCGTCAGCGCCATCCTGGTCCGCACCTTCCCCATCTCCGTAGCCTCGCGCACCGGCAATAACGTGATTCTCAGCCAGGGCGGGCAGTCCGTTCGCGAAGGCGCGCGTTACAAGCTGGTATCGCTGGGCCAGGAGGTGAAGGATCCGCAGACCGGACAATCGCTGGGCCGCTCCGAATTCGACTGCTGCGAAGTAGTAGTCGACAAGGTGATGCCGACGATGTCCCAGGGCCATCTGGAAAACGTGAAGATGCCGCTGGAACAGATACCGCCAGGCGGCCTGCAGCTGCGCGAACTGGCGCCGGCCGCGCCGGCGAAAGCCGAGGCTTCCGCCCCGGCAGCCGGCAAGAAGGCGCCGGCCAAGAAGCACAAGCCGGCCGCCGGCATGTTCGACGCCGACAAGGACAAGTGGTAGGCGACGCCTTCCCGCTTCGTTCCACACAGCCGGGCTCCCGAAAGAGCCCGGCTTTTTTTACCACCACAAATGGAAGCGCTGCGCCGGCGGCAAATACATCTTGTCCCCCGGCTTGACGCCGAAGGCCTGGTAGAACGGCTCCAGATTGCGGACAGTGCCGAAGGCGCGCCACTGGTCAGGCGTGTGCGGATCGGACACCATCTGCTGCAGCGTGGCCGCGTCGCGGCTCTTGCTGCGCCAGGACTGGGCGAAGGCGATGAAGAAACGCTGGTCGCCGGTGAGGCCGTCGCGCACCGGCGCTTCCTTGCCGCCCAGCGCGATCTTGTACGCCTTGTAGGCGATCTCCAGGCCGGCGTTGTCGGCGATGTTCTCGCCCAGCGTCAGCTCGCTGTTGACCTTGTGTCCCTTCACCGGCTCGTAGCCGCCGTACTGCTTGACCAGTTTGGCGGTCGCCTCCTTGAAGTGCGCCTCGTCGGCTGGCGTCCACCAGTTGCGCATATTGCCGTCGCCGTCGAACAAATGGCCCTGATCGTCGAAGCCATGGCTGATTTCGTGGCCGATGGTGGCGCCGATGCTGCCGTAGTTGACCGCGGGATCGAAGGCGGTATCAAAGTACGGCGCCTGCAGGATGGCGGCCGGGAACACGATCTCGTTGTTGGCCGGGTTGTAATAGGCGTTGACCGTCTGCGGCGCCATGCCCCATTCGGTCCGGTCCACCGGCTGTCCCAGATGCCTGGCCTGGCGGCGGTAATTGAACGCCGCGACGCGCTCGGCGTTGCCGATCAGGTCATCCGGGCGGATCTCCAGGCTGGCGTAGTCGCGCCACTTGTCAGGGTAGCCTATCTTCAGCGTGTACTTGGACAGCTTCAGGTGCGCCTCGCGCTTGGTTTCCGCGCTCATCCAGTCCAGCGTGTCCACGCTGCGGTCGTAGGCCGCCAGCAGATTGCGCACCAATTCGTCGGCCTGGCGTTTGGCCTCCGGCGTGAAGTACTTGGCCACATACAGCTTGCCCACCGCCTCGCCCATGCCCTCGTCCACCAGCGTCACCGCCTTCTTCCAGCGCGGCCGGTCGGCGCTGCGGCCGTCCAGCGCCTTGCCGTAAAAGGCGAAGCGGGCCGCTACCCACGGCTTGTCCAGGTAGGGCGCGTAGGCGTCCAGCGCGCGCAGCGTCAGATAGTCGCGCAGCGCCGGCAGCGGCGTCGCGCGCAGCAGGCCCGGCAGCTGTTCCAGATAGCTGGGCTGGTCCAGATTGAGGTCCGCCGCGGCGGCCAGCTGCGCGTCTTTCAGCAGCGCCGGCCAATCGTAGCCGGGCAGACGCTTGGCCAACTCGGCCGCGCCGGTCTTGTTGTAGGTCTTCTGCGCGTCGCGGTTGTCGACATTGCTCCACTGCGCCTTGGCCAGCCGCGTTTCCAGCTCCAGCACCGCGGCGGCGCGCGGCAGGGCGTCCTTTTCGCCGGCCAGCGTCAGCAGCCTGGCCAGATAGGCGCGGTAGGCCTTGCGCGCCGCGGCGAAATCGGCGGATTGGAGCAGATAATAGTCGCGGTCCATCGCCAGGCCGGACTGGCCGACGCCGGCCAGGTAGGCCGCGGAGTTCTTGTTGTCCTGCGCCACGTAGAAGCGGAACGGCGTGTCTTCCGGCTGGTCCTGCAGCCGGCCCATGTAGGCGATGACGGCGTCGGCGCTGTCCAGCGCGGCGATGGCGGCCAGCTTGGATTTCAGCGGCGCCAGGCCGCGACGGGCAATGGTCTGTTCATCGAGAAAGCTGCGATAGAGATCGGCGATCTTGCGCGAGTCGGCCGAAGCCGCCGGATCGGCATGCTCGATCAATTCCCGCACCCGCTGCTGGTTGCGGTCGTACAGCAACTCGGATACGCCGGTCGACGAACGGTCGGCCGGAATCCGCGCGCGCTTCATCCAGCCGCCGTTGGCATGCAGCGCGATATTGTCCTGCGGCCGCACCGCGCGGTCCATTCCCTGAAAATCTATGCCGTACGCGCCGTAGTCCAGCCCCCCGGCCCAAGCCGCCTGCAGGCTCAACAGCATGGCCAGCGGCAGCAATTTCTTCCCTTGCATGGTTTTCCTCTTATCGTTCTGAAACGGCCGGACATGATCCGGCCTCGAACGATGGTACGCCCGCGCTCCCCGCGGCGGCAATCGGCAAAATGCAAACGACATCATCGCTCAACAAACCGGCCCGGAGAGGCAAGCCGCAATGAAAAAGGGCGCTCTCGCGCCCCTTGCTGTCACATCTTCCGCCTCAATCGCACAAGCGCTGGTACAGATACACCAGCACCCGCGCCAGCTCGGCGGCGGTGTCCTCCTGGCCGGCATTGCCGGCGTGGCCGCCGCCGTCGGTCTCGTAGAACAGCGCGTCGTGGCCCAGCTCCAGCAGCCGCGCCGCCATCTTGCGGGCATGGCCGGGATGGACGCGGTCGTCGCTGGCGCTGGTGGTGAACAAGGCCAGCGGGTAGCGCGCGTCGGCGCGCAGATTGTGATACGGCGAATAAGCGGCCAGCGCGGCGCGCTCGGCCTCGTCGTCCGGATCGCCGTATTCGTCTATCCAGCTGGCGCCGGCCAGCAACTGGGTGTAGCGCAGCATGTCCAGCAGCGGCACCTCGCACACCACCGCCCGGAACAGCTCGGGGCGCTGCGCCATCGCCGCGCCGACCAGCAGGCCGCCGTTGCTGCCGCCCTCTATCGCCAGCTTGGCCGGCGAGGCCAGCTTGCGGGCGATCAGGTCTTCCGCCACCGCGATGAAGTCGTCGAAGCTGACCTGGCGCTTCGGCCCCTGCGCCGCCTGGTGCCAGTGCGGGCCGAACTCGCCGCCGCCGCGGATGCAGGCCAGCACGAAGGCGCCGCCCCTGGCCAGCCAGTGCGGGCCGAAATTCTCGATGTAGTAAGGCAGCATCGGCACCTCGAAACCGCCGTAGCCGTACAGCAGCGTCGGCGTCGTGCCGTCAAAGGGCGCGTCGCGGCGACGCACCACGAAGTACGGGATTTGCTCGCCGTCGGGCGCCGTCGCCTGCCATTGCTCGGCGACATAGGGCGCGGGATCGAAAGCTTCCGGCTGGCGGCGCAGGCATTCGCGCTCGCCGCTGGCCAGATCCAGCCGGTACAGGCCGCTCGGCGTCAGGAAATCGCTGTAGCTGTAGTAGAGCACGTCGCTCTGCCACGGCTGGTCGGCGATCTCGATCACGCCGTCCGTCGGCAGGTCCAGCGGCTGCGGCGTCCACACGCCGTCTTGCTTGGCGAAGCACAGCATGCGGCTCTTGACGTTGTCGAGCAGATTGACCAGCAGCCGGCCGCGGGTGGTTTCCACCGCCGCCACCGCCAGCCGCGGCTCAGGCGCCTGCAACAGCTCCGGCGCCGGGCCGTCGCCGATCAGGCCGGGCAGGCTCACCGCCAGCAGGCTGCCGCTGACATAAGTCTCGCCGCGCCAGAACCAGTCCTCGGCCAGCTTGACGATGAAGTCGCCGCCGATATAGGCCTCGATCTCGGCCTTGGCCGGCAAGGGCAGCGCGTGCGCCTCCAGGCCGCCGTCCAGCAGATGGTAGGTTTTGCGGTAGAAGCCGTCGGAGGCCTCGATCAGGTCGACGGCGCTGCCGTCGCTGTCGAGGAAGCGCCAGGCGGCGGTCATCATCGCGTCTTCCGGCGCGGCGAACAGCTGGGTCCAGCCGTGCTGGCCGTCCGCGCCCCTCTCCACCAGCCACACCTCGCGCGGGTAGCCGGAACGGGTCAGCGGCGCGCCCTTCCAGCCGGGGCAGACGAAGGCGCTGTCCGGATCGCGCCAGGCGATGTGGTTCTTGCCTTCCGGAAAGCTGAAACCGTCCTCGACCCAGCGCCGCGCCTCGATGTCGTATTCCCGCGCCACGGTGGCGTCGCCGCCGCCGTCAGTCAGATGCACCAAAGCCCGCTCGGGCCGGACCGTGCAGTGCGACACGCCGTCCAGATACCAGTCGCGCTCGTCGGCGTCGGCCAACGCGTCGATGTCCAGCACCGCCTGCCAGTCCTGGCTGCCGGCGCGATAGGCGTCCAGGGTGGTTCTGCGGTAGAGGCCGCGCGGATGGGCTTCGTCCTGGTGGAAGTTGTACAGCCAGCCGGCGTGCTCGGCGAAATAGGGAATCTGCCGCGTGTCGCGCAGGTGGGCGAGGATGTCGGCCTTCAGTCCAGCGAAGCGCGGATCGGCGTCCAGCACGCCCTCGGTGCGGGCGTTCTGCGCGGCCACCCAATCGGCGGCTTGGTCGGAATCCAGGCTTTCCAGCCAGGCGTGGGGGTCGTGGGATGGCGTCATGATGTCGGCGATAGAAAATCCAGGGATGGCGGCGAGGGTAGCACCGGCGCGCCCCAACCGCCATAGCGCCCGCTCAATGGCGGCCGTGCGCCAGCATCCACGCGCCGGCCAGGCCCAGCGCCCGCGCCTCGATGCCGTTGTAGCCGTGCCAGGCCCAGGGCTGGCACGGATCGCCCTCGCTCTTGCCGCCGTCCAGCAGCATCAGCTCGCGCGGCGCGTCGGCGCGCAGCCGCTCCACCACCGGCCCCAGATTGCCGGGCCGGCTGGCGCGGCATTCGTCGCGGCGGTGCTGGATCATCAACACCGGGATGGCCAGCCGCTCCAGAGGCAGGCCGGCCAGGCTGCCGCGGCCGCTGTCTATGCTGGAGGTCAGCAGCAGGCCGTCCGCCGCGTCCGGCCGGTTCAACGCCACCGCGGCGGCGGAGGTAGTGCCGCGGCTGGTGCCGGCCAGCCATACCGGCAGCGCCGCGCCCTGGCGCAGGTAATCGGCCACCGCGGCGATGTCCGCCGCGTGCGCCGGGCTCTCGCGGAAATCGCCCAACAGGCCGCGCGGCATGTCGGACGGCGCGTCCGCCACCGCGACGCGGAAACCCATGTCGGCCCAGCCCTGGCGGGAGCGCACCAGGAAATTGCCCTTGCCCGCGCCCAGCTCGCCCTCGGCCGACAGTTTGAGCAGGCCTTCGCCGCCAGCGAGCAGGATCAGGTTGGCGCGCGCAGGCCCCGGCGGCTCCAACAACAGGAAACGCAGCGCGACGCCGGGACGGGTTGGAATCTCCACCAGCCGCTCGGCCCAGGCGGGCAGGGCCAACAGGCAGCACAGCAGCGGCGGCAGCAGTCGATAGCGCATGGCGTTCTCCCTTGGCAGCGGTTCACGATGTCTGAAGCGGCACGCCAGCGCCTTCCAGCCGGCAGGCGCTCACGGCAACTCTGCTGCCGCTGCCCGGAACCGGGCGATCACCTCGGGCGGCGTGTCCTTGTTGAACGCGGCGTACAAGCCGCTGTCCAGCTTGTCCAGCCGGATGCCGCGCGCCACCAGCGCGCGGTCCAGGCCCAGCGCCTTCAGCTTGCCGGCGATGCCGCTCTCGGTGGACGGCAACAGGTCGCAACGGCCGGCCGCCAGCTTCCTGACATTGAGCGTGGAGTCCGGCGACACCTCCAGCCTGACAAAGCCCTGCTCCTCCAGAAACTCGTGGCGATAGTCGTTCAGCACCACGCAGATGCTGTATTTGCGCGCCTCGTCCAGCGTGCGCGGCTGGATGTCGCTGCGCGCGGCCAGCCGGTAAAAATAGATGTCGGTATCGAGAATCTTGAAAGTGAAGTCCAGGTATTTTTCCCGCTCCCGAGTCCTGGCGATGGGAAACACCATCGCGTAGGGCCGGCTCTTCGCCTCCTGGTAGGCGCGAGCCCACGGCGCCGCCTGCAGCGCGCTGAAAGGCAGGCCCAGCTTGCGCATCACCCGCGTCACCTTCTCCACCGTGGTGCCGCCCATCACTTGTCCGCCCGGGCCCACCATCACGTAGGGCGGATCGTCGTCGGTGTAGATGCGCACCTGCGCCAGGCCATCGGCCCGTCCCGGCGTCGGAAACAGGAGAATGGTCGCCAGCAGCGCGCCGAGCTGCAAGCGTAGCCGCATCCGGCCTGCTCCCATCGGTTCCCATCTACTGGTTATAGGCCCCCGGGCCGGTTCTCGATCCTTTTGCGAGCCTCGCGCCCGGGAAGCGGCCGGCAGACGCTCAGTCGCTGAGCACGCGCTGCATCACGTCCAGCAGGCGGTCGATGTCGGCGCGGCCCACCTGCCAGTGGGTGACCAGCCGCATCGCGCCCTGATGCGGCGGGTTGGCCAGGAAACCGGCCTGCTTCAGCGCCGACATCAGCTCGGCGGCGTCGATGTCGGCGTTGAAGCGGAACCACACCAGGTTGATGTGGACGTCGGCCGGATCGATATCCACGCACGGCAGCTTGGCCAGGCCCTCGGCCAGGTAGCGGGCATTCTGGTGGTCCTCGTCCAGCCGCGCCGCCATTTCGGTCAGCGCCAGGATGCCGGGCGCGGCGATCACGCCAGCTTGGCGCAGGCCGCCGCCCAGCAGCTTGCGCTTGCGGCGCGCCTGGGCGATGAAATCGGCGGGGCCGGCCAGAATGGAGCCGATCGGCGCGGCCAGGCCCTTGGACAGGCAGGCCATCACGCTGTCGACATGGCGGGTGATCTCGCGGACGTCGCAGCCCAGATGCGCGGCGGCGTTGAACACCCGCGCGCCGTCCAGGTGGACGGGCACGCCATGCGCGCGCGCCAGCGCCGCGGTGTCCGCCATCGCCGACAGCGGCAGCACGCGGCCGTTGCCGTGGGCGTTCTCCAAGCAGATCAGGCCGGTGCGCGGCTCGTGGATGTCGTCGCCGACGCGGATGCGGCGCTCGATCGCGTCCACCGCCATCAGGCCGTTGTCGCCCTCAATGGTGCGCAGATGGGCGCCGGCGATCACCGCCGCCGCGCCGGCCTCGTGCCAGACGATGTGGCTGTTGTCCTCGACGATCACCTCGTCGCCGCGGCGACAGTGGGTGAACAACGCCAGCTGGTTGCCGAAGGTGCCGCTGGGGACGAGCAGCGCCGCCTCCTTGCCCAGCTTGTCGGCGGCCAGTTCCTCCAGCCGCAGCACGGTGGGGTCGTCGCCGTAAACGTCGTCGCCGACCTCGGCCTCGGCCATCGCGCGGCGCATCGCCGGCGTCGGGTGGGTGACGGTATCGCTGCGAAAGTCTATCCACTGCATCTGCGTTTCTCCTCAAGTGTGGTGATAGGCCGGCAGGGCCAGATAGCCCGCCAGCGCGTCGGTGATCGCTTCATCCAGCCCCTCGGCCTGCGGATCGGCGTCCAGCAGCAGGCCGTGCACCAGGCTGTCGGCCATCCGCAGCAGCAGCCCGGCCCGGGCGGGGTCGCCGCCGGCGTCGGCCAGCCAGGCCGCGATCCGCGCATGCAGCGCGGCGTCGATGGGATTGCTGGCCGGCGGCTCGTCGTAGATCGGCCATTCGCGCTCCAGCACCCGGTGCAGGCCCAGCTCGCGCCGGTGCAGATCCAGCGCCGCGGCCACCATCGCCGCCAGTTGCTCCCGCGGCGGCCGGCCGGCGCTGCGCGCCAGCGCGTCGTCCAGCGCCGCCAGCGTCTCCTCGCCGTGCCGGCGGTGCAGCGCGGCCAGCAAGGCCTGCTTGTTGGGGAAGTACTGGTACAGCGAGCCGATGCCGACGCCGGACAGCTCGGCGACGCGGTTGGTGTTGAAGGAGGCGTAGCCGTCGCCGGCCAGAATGCGAGCCGCCGCCTCCAGAATGGCGGCGACGGCGTGGCGGGAACGGGCCTGGCGCGGCTGTTTGCGCGGCTGCGGAATGGCGGTCATGGGCTTAGCTAAACACGAGTTTTCCGGCGTCGCAAGCGCGCTTACATTAGCGGCTGGCGCGGAGCCGGCCCGCCCTCTCTTTCCATTCACACGGGAATATCGCCATGTCCAAGACTCTGACTTTCTTCGCGCTGATGCGCGTCCACCCCAACTGGCTGCGGCTGAGCCGGCCGGAGCGCCGCCGCTTCGAGGACGACACTCTGAAGCCGATCTACGCCCGCTATCCCGAGGTGCGCATGCGCTGGTTCGACGCCGAAGCCTTCACCGCCCGCTGCAGCGACGTGGCGATGTTCGAGACCGAATCGGTGCAGGCTTTCTACTATCTGATCGACGCGCTGCGCGACAGCCCGCTGATGACCGAACCCTATTTCGAGTTCGTCGACATCATTCCGGCGGTGGAGAACGGTTTCCGCGACTACGACGCCCAGCTGGCGCAATAGGCCGAATGCCGACGGCGGCCGCTGGGGCCGCCGTCATCGGACATGCATCGGAGATTCAGGCTTGGCCTGATAAGGCCGGCGCGGAAGGCCGGCGTCTTGCATTCAACGGATTGTCAGTCTAGGCGGTTCAGTGGATTCGGTACGATTGTCGGATCGCGTCGGCTTGACGCTCCGCCTTCTGGATGTCCGGCGTGGCCATCGTGATGTCGGCGCCGCAACTGCAGCGCAGCGCATGGTCGGGTAACAAGGCCTTCAGATGTTGGCGGGTTTCCCGCCCGCACTCCTCGCAGGCGATGACCACGGTGGCGTTGTAATGCTTATCCAGATCGATGTCGAACCTTTGCTGCTTCATCGGATTCTCCCTAGAACTGAGAGTCGACCGGCAGAGGAACTGCCGACGGCAATTCGTGCCGGTCTCGGAACGCGGCCGGCGAAACCGGCGCGTATAGGAGAAGATAGGGCAACCGGAAAAAGGTTCCAATCTATCAAGCAGTTGGATTGTAAAAAAATCTTCACGCGGAGCCAGAAACGCCACACCCGGAACGCCGCCGCCGCCGCCAGACCGCGCCCGGACTGGCACCCCGCCCTCGGCTTGGTTATCCTTGGCCGTTTTTGCGCAACAGGTTATCCCGATGGACCACTCCGCCGATCTCGACCGCCGCTTCGGCGGCATTGCCCGCCTGTATGGCGACGACGCGCTCGCGCGCTTCGGCCGCGCCCACGTCTGCGTGGTGGGCGTAGGCGGCGTCGGCTCCTGGGTGGTGGAAGCGCTGGCTCGCAGCGCGATCGGCCGCCTGACTCTGATCGACCTAGACAACGTCGCCGAGTCCAACACCAACCGCCAGTTGCCGGCGCTGGACCCGCTGTACGGCATGGCCAAGGTGACGGCGCTGGCCGAGCGGGTCAAGGCCATCAACCCGGCCTGCGAGGTGACGGAGATAGAAGACTTCGTCACCGAAGAGAATATGGACGAAATGCTGGGCCAGGGTTTCGACTACATCGTCGACTGCATCGACAGCCTGAAAGTGAAGACGGCGATGGCAGCCTGGTGCGCCAGGAAGCGCCAGCGCTTCATCGTCTCCGGCGGCGCCGGCGGCCAAATGGACCCGAGCAAGATCAAGCTGGCCGACCTGTCCGAGGTGACGCAAGATCCTCTATTGTCCAAACTGCGCTACAACCTGCGCCGCCACCACGGCTTCGTCCGCGACGGCAAAAAGATGGGCGTGCCCTGCGTCTACTCCACCGAGCAGCTGGTCTACCCGCAGGCCCAGGCCTGCGACACCGGAGAGGCGCGCGGGCCTCAAGGTTTATCCTGCGCCGGTTTCGGCGCCGGCATGGTGGTGACGGCCAGCTTCGGCCTGTTCGCCGCGTCGCGGGTGCTGACCGATCTGGCCAAGGCCAAAAAATAAGCCAAGCCCGAGTAGCGGTTTCTGAGTCTTCCATTCCACGCAGACCGCTAGCAACGCACCCATTTCCCCTTCAGGACGCGCCGGCAAAAAAGCGTCTGGCCAGGTTTTAAGCCGCCGATATGTTCGACGCCGCGCGACGCTAGCGCGCGGCTAGTTTCGGCGGCGCCTGGCCAGATGCTTTCTTGCCGGGGTTTCGCGGGCTGCAGGGGCGGCCTGGGATCGCCAAGGGGCTGGCCGCACAGCCCCTGGCCCGTCTGGCGGGCGGAACCGCCACCTGAAACATCGTCCGCGCAGCGGACACATCAGCCTAATAAACCAGCCCCCATGCTTGGGACCTAGCGAAAAGCACGCAACTTCAGCCCTTGCGCTGAATCAGATCCCACTGATTGCCGCACAGGTCGCGGAACACCGCCACCGTGCCGTAATCCTGCTCCAGCGGCGGGCGGGTGAACTCGACGCCGGCCGCGCGGTAGCGCTCGTAATCGCGCCAGAAATCATCGGTGTTCAGGAACAGCCACACCCGGCCGCCGGCCTGATTGCCGATGGCCGCGCGCTGGACATCGTCGCTGGCCCGGGCCAGCAACAGGCCGGCCGCCGAGCCCGGCGGCGTCACCACCACCCAGCGCTTGTCCTGCTCGGCCTGGTAGCTGTCCTCGGTCAGCTCGAAACCCAGCTTGCCAACAAAGAAATCGATGGCCTCGTCGTAATCGGCCACCACCAGCGACACCAGCGCCAAACTCTGCTTCATGTTCTTTCTCCGCAGCCAGGCGCCGCCGCCGGCGGGACATCCGCCAGCCTGCTCCGCGCCTCGGCCAGGGCGCGATGATACAGCGGGTGGCTGCCTTCCGGCGCCTCGCGCTCAAGCGGATGCCAGAAAAACTCCAGCAGCAGCCCGCCGTCGTCCAGGCAGAAATGGCTCCAGGTTTCCGGCAAGGCAGACTCCGCGACGCAAAGCTGGAACGACCAGACCTGAGCCTGATAGCCGGACGCCCACTCGCCCAAGTCGCGCCCGATGCGGGCCTTGGCGACGCCGGCCTCCTCGGCCAGTTCGCGCAGCGCCGCCTGCGCCGATGTCTCGCCCGGCTCCACCGTTCCCTTGACCAGTTGGCAGCCCGCTTTCGGATGGCGGAACCAGAGCAGCGCGCCGTCGTCCCGCTGCAGCAACGGACAAACCTTGTTCGCGCTCATGGCTGCAGAATCCGGCAAGCGTGGTCCTGCAGCTCTTCGGCCGAACCGCGGTTGATGTCGAACAGGTCGGCCCGGGTGGCCAGCAGCACGAAGCCTTCGCCGTCGCCGAAGCGCGCCGGCAGCATCGCCATGCCGTAGCGGCCCATCTCGGCTCGCGCGCCCGGCAGCTCGTTGGCCAGCAGGCGGAAGGGATCGTCCCTGGGGTCGCCGTTCTGGTCGGCGTCCACCCGCCGCGCCCAGTAAGCGTGCCCCTTCAACTCCACCGGCAACTGCCGCCAGCGGTAGCCCAGGCCGTCGGCCAGGTCGTCGATCTGCTGCCTCACGACGGAATCGGTGCAGGAGATGTGGATGTGCAGCTGGTTCTGGCTGCGGCCGTACTGGGAATTGACGGTCAGGGACAGCGCCAGCTTGGGCAGCGGCTGGCCGCGCCGCGCGTCCAGATAGCGCCGCGCCTGCCAGGCCGAGCGCCAATAAGCTGGCGTGCCGTCGCCCAGCAGCTGCAGGCTTTCGATGCCGCTCACCTTGTCGGTGGGGATCAACAGGTATTGCAGCGGCCCGTTGCGGTCTTTCAGCACCGCCACGCCCCGCTGCAGCGCCACTTCGGCGCAGGGGCCGGGCTGGCCCTGCGCCTGCTGGGCCGGCACGCACTGCTCGCCGACGATGCGCCACAGAGCGTCGCTGTCCGCCAGCGCGTAGAAAGACGCGCCCGCGGCCAGCAAGCCGGCCAGGCCAACGCCGGCCAGGATTCTTCTTTTCATTGCGACTCCATGGGTGGGGGATCAAGCGCGGCAGCCGCCGCCGTCCATCGCCGCATCCTATCCGAATCCGGACTGGAGCAAAAACTCATGCCAATGCTGTTGCCAAATCAACGAAATTGATTCCAAACAGATACAAATTGGCGACCTGATATTTCTCAAAAACACCAAAAAACAGCACAAAACAAAAAATCCATCCCAAAGGACAGGGATTCCATCTGATTACTTGACCTACTCTGTGCGCCCTCCATGCCGGAGCGAATCCGGCGCCCAGCCATACATAGACATTCTGCGAAAACTGCAACAATCATGCCAGAAGAATCATTCCGTCCGCTGCTTCACAACATTTCCCGCCGCCAGGCGCTGCTGTTCTGTCTGCTGCTCACCGCTTTCGAACTGCTGACCTATCTGGCCAGCGACATGGTGATGCCGGCCATGCTGCGCGTCACCGCCGATCTTTCCGCCGACAGCCGCCACGTGCCTACCGCGCTGAACGCCTTCCTGCTGGGCGGCATCGCCTTCCAGTGGCTGATCGGCCCGCTGTCCGACCGCTTCGGCCGCCGCCCGACGCTGCTGGCCGGCACGCTGATCTTCGCGCTCGCCTGCCTGGCCGCCTCCGGCAGCCAGCACATCGCCTGGTTCAACCTGCTGCGCTTCGTCCAGGGCATCGCGCTGGGCTTCATCGTGGTGGTCAGCTACCCGGCGCTGCAGGAAACCTTCACCGAGCGCGACGCGGTGCGGCTGATGGCGCTGCTGGCCAATATCGCGCTGCTGTCGCCGCTGGCCGGCCCGCTGCTGGGCAGCCTGCTGCTGGAAGTCATGTCCTGGCGCCAGCTGTTCGCCGCGCTTGCCGCGGCCACCGCGCTGGTGGCGCTGGGCCTGTGGCGCTGGATGCCGGAAACGCTGGGCGCGCCGCGGCGCGACGGTCCGGCGCAGCAGCCGGTGCCGCTGCGCCTGGGCGTGGCGCTGGCCAATTACCTGGCGCTGCTGAAGCACCGCGACTTCGTCTGCGGCAGCCTGGCGCTGGGCCTGTTGACCATGCCGCTGATCGCCTGGATCGGCCTGTCGCCGCTGCTGCTGATCCGCCATCTCGGCTACAGCGGCCTGGAATACGGCCTGTGGCAGCTGCCGGTGTTCGGCGCGGTGATCGCCGGCAACCTGCTGCTGAACCGGCTGGCCGGCCGGATGGAGTTGTCCCGCCTGCTGCGGCTGGCGCTGTGGCCGATGGCCGGCGGCCTGCTGCTGACCGGCCTCGCCGCGCCGCTGTCGCCGTCGCTGCCGGCGCTGGTCGCCTGCCTGGCGGTCTACGCCTTCGGCCTGGGCCTGGGCAACGCCACGCTGTACCGGCTGACGCTGTACAGCAGCGACAACGCCAAGGGCAGCGTCGCCGCGATGCTGGGCATGCTGTCCACCGCGATGCTGGGCGGCGGCAGCGCCGTCCTGGCGCTGCTGGATGCCGGCGACAGCCCGGCCCGCTTCGCCGCCGGGGTCAGCCTGGCCTCGCTGCTGGCCTTGCCGCCCTTGTGGCTGCTGCTGCGCCGCCCGCAGCCCGAACCCGTCGCCGCCTGACGCCCGCTTTCTTCATCACTGGAACCGCCATGACCACGCTTTCCCATGTCGAGGCGCTGTGCGCGCTCGAACAACCCTACCGCGCCGACGCCGAATGCGACCGCCTGTTCGACGCCGCGATGCGCGAACTGGTCGATTACCACTGCGAGCACAGCCCCGGCTACCGCCGCTGGCTGGAGCAGAACGGCTTCACGCCGGAACGGCTGGCCGGCCTGTCCGACTGGTCGCAGCTGCCGCCCATCTTCGCCAACTACTTCAAGCGCAAGCTGCTGCTGAGCAAGACCGGCGAGGACGCGCTGGAGCTGACCTCCTCTGGCACCACCGGCCAGAAAAGCCGGATGCGCTACGACGAGCGCAGCATCGGCGCCGCCCAGCGCATGGTGGACCGCATCTTCGACCACTACGGCTGGAACACCCCGCAGCAGCCGTGCAACTACCTGCTGCTCAGCTACGAGCCGGCCGGCGCCATCACCCTGGGCACCGCCTACACCGACCAGTTCCTGTGCAAGTACGCGCCGGTGAACCGCGCCGTCTACGCCTTGCGCCACAACGGCAAGGGCAACGAGTTCGATCCCTTCGGCGCGGTGCGCGCGCTGCAGGAATTCGCCGCGGAAGGCCTGCCGGTGCGCATCCTCGGCTTTCCCGCCTTCCTGTGGTTCACGCTGGAGCGGATGCGCGACATGGGCCTGCCGCCGCTTTCCCTGCACCCGGAATCGCTGGTCTTCCTCGGCGGCGGCTGGAAAACCCATGCCGACAAGGCGATATCGAAGGCCGAGCTCTACCGCCGGCTGGGCGAGCAGCTGGGCCTGCCGGACGAGCGCTGCCGCGACGGCTACGGCTCGGTCGAGCACCCTGTGCCCTACGTCGAGTGCCCGAATCACCGCTTCCACGCGCCCAGCTGGGCCCGCGCCTGGGCGCGAGACACCGCGACGCTGGCGCGGCTGCCGTACGGCGAGGCCGGCTTCCTGCACCTGGTTTCGCCTTACATCACCTCCAGCCCGGCGCACAGCATGCTGCTGAGCGATCTCGCCGTGCTGCATCCGGCCGAAAGCTGCGGCTGCGGCCTGGCCACCGACTGGTTCGAACTCTTGGGCCGCGCCGGCACCAGCAAGAGCCGCAGCTGCGCGATGGCCGCGTCCGAACTGATCAAGGAGTCCTGACATGTATCTGATTGATGGAGAATTGCGCGCCGACATCGAGCTCGACGCCGCATTGGCCGCGCTGCGCGGCAGCCTGCCCGACGCGCTGGCCGCGGAGCCGGAAGTCGACGCCGTGCTGTCCTGCGCCGAGCGCTTCGCCGACGCGCTGGCCGGCGCCGAACGCCACCCGCTGCTGGACGAGGCCGGCCGCGCGCAACTGGCCGCCTTCTGCCGCCGCGAGGCGCTGCAGGCCAAGCTGGAGCGCGAGCTGGGCGAGCGGCCGTTCTCGCTGCGCCGGCCCGACTACCGGGAGCCGCGCTTCGAAGCCTGGCGGCCGCTGGGACTGGTGCTGCACGTGACGCCGTCCAACGCCGCGCTGCTGCCCTTCATGGCGGCACTGGAAGGCCTGCTGGCCGGCAACGTCAACTGGCTGCGCCCCAGCTCCAGCGACCAGGGCCTCAGCGCCCGGCTGCTGGCCGAGCTGCTGCGCCACGACGCCAGCGGCCGGCTGGCCGCCCGCGTCGCCGTGCTGCCGGCGCCGAGCGAGGCGCTGCCGCGCTTGATGGCCGACGCCGACGGCGTATCGGCCTGGGGCGGCGACGCCGCCTTGTCCGCGATCCGCGCGCAGCTGCCCGCCGGCTGCCGCTGGATAGACTGGGGCCATCGCGTCAGCTTCGCCTATCTCGACCCCGCCGCCGCCGCGGACGAGGCGCTGGACGCGCTGGCCGACGACATCTGCCGCTTCGATCAGCAAGCCTGCTCCAGCCCGCAGGCGCTGCTGGTGGACAGCGACGATCCGTCCGCGATCCACGACATGGCGCGCCGGCTGGCCGCCGCGCTCGCCCGCCGCGCGCCGCTGTGGCCGGCGCTGACGCCGGACCTGCAGGAGGCGGCCGAAATCAGCGCCCGGATGGCTTTCCACAAGCTGGACCAGGCCTTCGCCGACGATCAGGGCCAGGTGCTGTCCGGCCAGGGCTGGCGGCTGGCCTGGAACATGAGCCAGGAGCTGGCGCCGTCGCCGCTGTTCCGCACCGTGGAGCTGAGGCCGGCTCCGCGCGCCGCGCTGGCCCGCATCCTGCGCCCCTGGCGCACCCATCTGCAAAGCTGCGGCCTGATCGCGCCCGCCGTCCGGCTGCCGGAGCTGAGCCGCGCGCTGTTGGCCGCCGGCGTCAGCCGCGTCGCCCCGGCCGGCCGCATGCACGACGGCTACCACGGCGAACCCCACGACGGCGTCTATGCGCTGCAGCGGCTGTCGCGCCGGGTATCGGTGAGTCTGGACGCCGCCGCGCTGCCCGGCCACGCCCACCTGGACGCGCCGCCGGCCGAGCCCGAGGGCCTGGCCGCGCTGCCGGTGATGGACAAGGCCGCCTTCCAGAGCCAGCCCGCCAACGGCAAGGCCCAGCTGTTCTTCCGCAGCGGCGGCAGCAGCGGCGCGCCCAAGCTGGCCGGCTTCAGCTACCGCGACTACCACCGCCAGATGCGCGCCGCCGCCGACGGCCTCTTGGCCGCCGGCCTGAACCCGGCCACCGACCGCGCGATGAATCTGCTGTACGGCGGCAAACTGTACGGCGGCATGCTCAGCTTCTTCACCATCCTCGACCACATGGGCGTCGCCCAATATCCGATGGGCGGCCCGTCCGACGACGACTTCAGCGAGATCGCCCACTTCATCGTCGAGCAGAATATCAACACCCTGATCGGCATGCCGGGCACGCTGCACCGGCTGTTCGAATGCGAGAACAAGCTGCTGCGCCGCTACGGCGGCGTGCGCAAGGTGTTCTGCGGCGGCGAGCACATCAGCGACGGCCAGCGCGCCTACATCGGCAGCTTCGGCGTGGAGCTGATCCGCTCGGCGATGTACGGCTCGGTGGACGCCGGCCCGCTGGGGCACGCCTGCCCGCACTGCGCCGACGGCGAGTTCCATCTGCTGGCCGAAACCCAGTGGCTGGAAGTGCTGGACACCGACAGCGACCAGCCGGCCGCCGCCGGCGCATCCGGCCGCCTGGTGTTCACCTCCCGCGAGCGCGAAGCGCAGCGGGTGGAACGCTACGACCTGGGCGACCTGGGCCAGTGGCTGGACGGAGGCTGCGCCTGCGGCCTGGCCGCGCCGCGCTTCCGCCTGACCGGCCGCCACGGCGCGCTGCTGCGGGTGGGCACCATCTTCGTCAACCCGGCCGCGCTGACAGAAAAGATCGGCCTGCCGATGCAATGGCTGGTCGACAACGCCGACAGCGGCGGCGACCGCATCCGGCTGCTGGCCGACGGCGATCCATGGGCGGTACGCGCCCGGCTGCTGGAAGAGCCGATGCTGAACGAAGTGGTCGGCGGCGGCTTGCTGCAGCTGGACGTGGCCGCCACCCCGGCCGCCGAATTCCGCCGCCATCCGCACAGCGGAAAAACCCCGCTGGTGCTTGACCTTAGACGATGAAACCCGGCCGGCGCCGCGGCGCCGGCATGTACACACATAATCATGAATCCGAAACTGATATCGCTGGTCGAACACGCCCGCAACCATTCGCCGCACTACAACGCGCTTTACCACGGCCTGCCCGCCGAAGGCTGGCGGCTGTCCGACCTCCCGCCGGTCGACCCCGCCGTCTACTGGTGGGACTCGCAGGACCTGTCGCGCTGGCCGGCGCTCACCGCCGCCCCGGTCGACGGCCACGTGTTCAAGACCGGCGGCTCCACCGGCGACGGCAAGCTGTCGGTGTTCAGCCGCGAGGAATGGCAAGCCTTCGTCGCCGCCTTCGGCGCCGGCCTCGCCCGCCAACTGCGACCCGGCGACCGCGTCGCCAATCTGTTCTTCGCCGGCGACCTCTACACCAGCTTGCTGTTCATCCACGGCGCGTTGTCGCATTCGCCGGCGCCGGTGCTGGAATACCCGTTCACCTGCAATGTCGACAACGACGCGCTCGCCGGCGCGATCCGCAGCCACCTCATCAACGTGCTGGCCGGCGTGCCGGCCCAGCTGCTGCGCTTCGCCCACCATCTGGAAGAACAATCGCGGGCGCTGCCCGAGGTGGAGACCGTGCTGTACGGCGGCGAAAGCCTGTTCGGCGAACAGATCGCCTTGCTGAAGCAGGTGTTCCCGCTGGCCCGGATCGGGTCGGTCGGCTGCGCCAGCGTCGACGCCGGCCTGATCGGCTACGCCGACCCGGACTGCGCGCATGGCGAACACCTGGTATTCGATGAAGACAGCGTCGTCGAGATCGTCGACGAGGACAGCGGCGAGCCGATAGAGGAACCCGGCCGGCGCGGCCTGCTGCTGGTGACCAATCTGCAGCGCCGGCTGATGCCGGTGATCCGCTATCCCAGCGGCGACCTCGCCTGCTGGCGCGAAGCGCCCGGCCCCAACCGCAAGTTCGCGCTGCTGGGCCGGGCCGGCAACGGCCACCGCATCCGCGTCGGCACGCTGTCGCTGTTTCCGGAAGAACTGGGCCGCGCGCTGGGCGAACTGCACGAACTGCTGGGCTGGCAATTGGACATCTCGCGCGAGGACGGCCGTGACCGGCTGGAACTGCTATTGGCGGCGCGCGCGCCATTGGATCTGGAGCGGATGCGCCAGGCGCTGCTGGCCAAGCAACCGGCGATCGCCGAGCTGTGCCAGGCGGACCGGCTGAGCCTGGCGCTGCGCCAGACCACCCCGGAGGCGATGCGCACCCATCCCCGCTCCGGCAAGCTGATGCGGGTGGTGGACCGGCGCGACTACCAGCCGGCGGAGGCGACCCCATGAGCGCCCGCCATCCCCACGCCGCCTGGGCGCGCGATTACCTGCCGACCGACGCCGCCGACATCAGCGCGCTGTTCCGCGCCGTCTACGGCGACCACTACGTCTACGCCGACGTCTACCTGCCCAGCCAGATCCAGCAGCGCAACGCCAGCGGGCAATGGCGCTCGGCGGTGGCGGTGCGCGACGGCCGGCTGCTGGGCCACGCGACGCTGTGGCTGGACCCGTCCCGGCCGGGCCAGGCGGAGCTGGCGCTGAACGCGGTGCACCCGGACGCGCGCGGCCAGGGCATCGCCAGCCTGCTGGGCCGCCACTTGCGGGCCATGGCCGCCGATCTCGGCATCCCGCTCTTGACCATCAAGCAGGTGTGCTCGCACCCGCAAAGCCAGTACGTCGCCGGCGCGCTCGGCTTTCACAACACCGCGCTGTTGCTGGATTACGTCGATTCGCCGTTCGGCAAGCCGGAGCCGGAAAGCATCGTGTTCGGCTGCCTGCCGCTGCAGCCTCGGCCATTGCCGCAACTGGCCTGGCCGGCGGAGTGGGAGGCATGGCTGGCGCCGCTGCGCCAGGCATTCGGAGAGGGGGAGCATGCGCCCGCCGGCGCGGCCCTGCCCGGCCTGGCGCTGGCGCGCCACGGCCAAAGACTGGAATTGACCTCGCAACAGCCGACCGAGGCGCGGCTGGCCGAAATCGCCGCGCTGCCCGCCGGCCAACTGATCTATCTGAAGCTGCCGGCCGCAACGGAAACGCTGGCGCGGCGGATCCAGCTGCAGGATGCCGGCTTCCGCTTCGGCGGGCTGCTGCCGGCGCCCGCCGGCGGCTGGCAGCTGCTATGGCTGCGCGGCCTGTCCGGGCAGGACATCCGCTTCTGCGACGAACAGGCCGAACAGCTGTACCGGCTGAACGCTTAAGCCAAGGCGCCCAGGCCCGGGCTGCGCATTAGGCACGGCAAGGAGACGCAACGCGGGATCAGAGGTTTTGCTCCCGCCCCGGCAGCGGCTCCAGCTTGACCGCGGTGCCATAGCACAGCACCTCGGTCAGCCCGGTCATCACCTCGGTGGCGTCGTAGCGCATGCCGATCACCGCGTCGGCGCCCAGCGCCTGCGCGTGCTGGCACATCTCGGCGTAGGTTTCCGAGCGGGCCCGCTCGCACAAGCTGGTATAGATGGTGATGTTGCCGCCGAACAGCGACTGCAGGCCGCCGAAGAAATTGCCGACCAGCGAGCGAGAGCGCACGGTGATGCCGCGCACCACGCCCAGATTGGCGCTCACCCGGTAGCCGGGCAGTTCGAAAGCGGTGGTGACCATCTTGGCTGGCAGCATGGATTTCTCCCTGGAAAGTTGAAGACGCCGGCCGCTCAGGCGGCGGCCAGCTCGCGCCCCGCGCGGAAAGCGCCGTCGTCCAGCACCGGCACGCAGGCGCTGATGTTCAGTTGCGCGGCCAGAACGATGTCGTCCTGAAAGCCGCGCGCGGCCAGCTCCGCGCCAGAGGCCGTGAATTGCAGCTGGCGCTCCAGGTCGTGGCGGGCCAGCTCAAACGCCGCCTCGGCCGCCAGCGCCTCCGGCGACTTGCCGCGGCGCAAGCGCTGGATGATGGCGCCGGCGCCGATGAAGTCTTCATAGGCGAAACGCAGCCGGCCATCCGCATCCAGCTCTCCGGCGGCCACCAACAAAACGTCGCCGCCCATCGTTTCAAGATAGTCGGCCACCGCGGCCGCGTTGCGCAGACAGGCGGCGACGGTGTTCGCCGACTCGCTGATCAGGCTCAGCGCCGCGCCGTTCTGCGAGGGCAGCACCAGGCGACTGCCGGCCCTCAGCCCGCACAGCGAAGCCGGCGACAGCGAAGGCTGGTGATGGCTGCGCTCGGCGGCCAGTATCGCCTGCTGCTCGCTGGCGAAGTCGGCGGCGCCTGTGGTCCTGTAGCGGTAAGGCAGCACCTCGGCGCCGTTGCCGCAGGCGATGTCGACGCTGGTGCCGAACGACAGCACGTCGACGATCACGCAATGGGCCGCCTGCGCGCTCAGATGCTGAACCGCCGGCAAGCCCCACTGCAGACGCACGGAATATTCCTGTTGCGCGTAATGCATCCCACATCCCATCAAGATGGAACACCGCCAGCGGCTTGCGCCGGAGGCGGTGTTTCCGTTGATTCTTCGATACCGTCGCGGTCCAGGCCGCGACCTCTTGTCCCAGGCGTTCTGACGACGCCTTGTTTCTTATAAGTAAGGTCCGAAGATTAACGATTAACGCGGGAAAGCTCAAAGAAAACCGGCGAAAAAACAGGAAAAAGCGCCAAGGCCGGCGTCAGCGCTGATGAATTTCCAACACCGGCCCCATCAGCCCCGCTTCAGCATCAGCGTATATTCGCCGCAGCGCTCGCCGGCGCGGGCAGCCAGCCGCCCTTCGCCAGACAGTCCGGCAAAATCGCCGCTGCCGCTGCCAGACAGCACCTGCAGCGCCGCGCGGGCGCCGGCGGTCGGCGAATATACGCCGTCATGACGCAACACGAAGCTGCCGCTCAATCCATCCCAGGTCCCGGTCACCCGTTCGAAGCCGGTGAAGATCACATCGCCGTCCGGCGATATCGGATACAGCAGCTGGTATTCCAGCCGGCCCTCGCCCGTCAGCGGGCCGGTCAGTTCGTTGACGATGCTGGCGCGCTTGAGCTCGCCGGCGCCTTCGGTCTGCAGCAGGCTCTGCTCCTGCCACTGCCGGGTCTGGAACGCGCAGCCCAGCGCGACGACAATATGGGCGCTCATGGTCAGGCTCCTTTCTGAAGATGACAATTCAGCATAACAGCCGGCAAACAAAAACGCCGCCAACCCTAAGGCTGGCGGCGCATATGCTGCGGCGCGGCGGAATCAGGCCAACAGGCAGGACGCCTGGGTCTCCTCGCTCAGGCGGCGCAGCTTGGGCACCTCCTGCGCGCAGCGCGCCTCCGCCAGCGGACAACGGGTGCGGAACACGCAGCCGGACGGCGGATTGATCGGGCTAGGCAGATCGCCCTGCAGGATCTGGATGGTCTTGTTCTTTTCCAGCTTAGGATCCGGCACCGGGATCGCCGACAACAGCGCGCGGGTGTACGGGTGCGAGGGCACATCGTACAGCGCATGCTTCTGCGCCAGCTCCATCTCGCGGCCCAGATACATCACCAGGATGCGGTCTGAGATATGTTTGACCACCGCCAGATCGTGGGCGATGAAAATCAGCGCCAGGCCCATCTCGCGCTGCAGCTCTTTCAGCAAGTTGATGATCTGCGCCTGGATCGACACGTCGAGCGCCGATACCGGCTCGTCGCAGATGATCAGCTTGGGCTCGAGGATCAACGCGCGGGCGATGCCGATGCGTTGGCACTGGCCGCCGGAGAACTCGTGCGGATAGCGGTTGATCATCTGCTCTCGCAGACCCACCTTGCGCATCATCGCCTTGACGCGTTTCATCACCTCGTCGGCCGACAGCTCGGGCCGGTGCACGCGCAGCGGCTCGCCGATGATCTGGGCGATGGTCATCCGCGGATTCAGCGACGCCAGCGGATCCTGGAAGATCATCTGGATGTCCTTGCGGACGCTCAGCCAATCCTTCTGCCCGCCCTTGCGCAGGTCCTTGCCCATCCACACGATCTCGCCGTCGGTGGCCGGGATCAGGTTGAGGATGGCGCGGGACAACGTGGACTTGCCGCACCCGGACTCGCCGACCACGCCCAGCGTCTCGCCGGCGTACAGGTCGAAGCTGACGCCGTCCACCGCCTTCAGCGTTTTCTTCGGGCTCCATGGCCAGGCGTCGCCGCCCTTGACCTGGAAATGCACCTTGACGTTGCGCACCGACAGGATGGGTTGCTTGTTGTCAGGCATGGGTCACCTCCTCGGCGGCTTTGACCAGTTCCTCCGCCGGCTTGTGACAGGCGCGCAGAATCTGCGGATTGAGCGGATTGGCGGCCAGCGGCGGCAGCTCGCTGGCGCAGCGGGCGACGGCGTGCGCGCAGCGTTCGCTGAACGGGCAGCCCTTGGGCATATTGGCCATGTTCGGCGGATTGCCCGGGATGCTGATCAGCGCGGCGTCCTCGTGATCCAGACGCGGCAGCGCGCCCAAGAGGCCGATGGTGTAAGGGTGGCTCGGGTGGTAGAAGATGTCATCGGCGCGGCCGTATTCCATCGCGCGGCCGCCGTACATCACCAACACGTTCTCGCACAGGCCGGCCACCACGCCCAGATCGTGGGTGATCATGATGATGGCGGTGCCGAAATCGCGCTGCAGATCCTTCAGCAGCGACAGGATCTGCGCCTGCACGGTGACATCCAGCGCGGTGGTCGGCTCGTCGGCGATCAGCAGCTCCGGCTCGCACAACAGCGCCATCGCGATCATCACCCGCTGGCGCATGCCGCCGGAAAACTCGTGCGGATACATGTCCACCCGGCGCGCGGCCTCGGGAATTCGCACCGCGTCCAACAGCTCGATCGCGCGCTTTTTGGCGTCGCGCCGGCTCATGCCCTTGTGCAGCTCCAGCACCTCGGTCATCTGCCGCTCCACCGTCAGGTAGGGGTTCAGCGAGGTCATCGGGTCCTGGAAGATCATCGACACGCGGTCGCCGCGGATGCGGTTGAGGTCGCGGGTCGGCAGCGTCAGCAGGTCCTGGCCGTGGAACAGCGCCTGGCCGCTGGCCTGGCCGTTCTTGGCCAACAGGCCCATCATCGCCAGCATGGTCTGGCTCTTGCCGGAGCCGGACTCGCCGACGATTCCCAGGGTCTGGCCCTTGTTCAGCTCGAAGCTCACGCCGTTGACGGCGTTGACCACGCCGTCGTTGGTCTGGAACTGAACCCCGAGGTTGTTGACTTTCAAAATGCTCATGGCTTGCCTCGTCTATCCTGGGGTCAGCGGTCTTTCGGGTCCAGCGCGTCGCGCAGGCCGTCGCCGATGTAGTTGGCGCAATAGAGCGTCAGCGACAGCATGCCGGCCGGGAACAGCAGCATCCAGGGCTGGCTCTCCATCGCCTTGGTGCCGTCGCCGATCAAGACGCCCCAGCTGGTCATCGGCTCCTGGACGCCCAGGCCGAGGAAGGACAGCACCGACTCGGTCAGGATCACGCCCGGCACCGTCACCGTGGTGTAGATCACCACGATGCCCAGCAGATTGGGCACGATGTGGCGGAAGATGATGGTGGGGGTGGAAACGCCGATCGCGTGAGCGGCCTCGATGTACTCCTTGGAGCGGATCGCCAGCGTCTGGCCGCGCACCACGCGCGCCATGTCCATCCAGCCGAGGACGGTGATGGTCAGCACCACCAGGTAGAACTCGCGGCCCAGCAGCGTCACCATCAGGATGGCGATCAACAGGTAGGGCACCGCGTACATCATGTCGACCACGCGCATCATGGCGTTGTCCACCTTGCCGCCGAGGAAGCCGGCGGTGGCGCCCCAGATCACGCCGATCAGCACCGCGGCGATGGTCGCCAGCGCGCCGACCATCAGCGAGATGCGGCCGCCGATCAGCGTGCGCACCAACAGGTCGCGGCCCAGCTCGTCGGTGCCGAACAGATGCAGGTTCTGGAAGGTCGGCGCCAGGCTGATCGCGTCCCAGTCGGTGTCGGCATAGCCGTGCGGCAGCAGCATCGGTCCGAAGATACAGGACACGGTGATCAGGCTCAGGATCACCAGGCTGACCACCGCGGCTTTGTTGCGAAGAAAGCGGACGCGGGCGTCGCGCCACGGGCTGCGGCCTTCGGTCGCCGCTTCGGCGAGGCCGCTTTCCAGAGCCGCGGCGGCCGCGGCTTGCTTGGTTTTCATCATTGCGGGCTCCCCCCTCAATAACGGATCTTGGGATCGAGCAAGGCGTAAGCCAGGTCGACGAGGAGGTTGAACACCACGGTGATCACGGTCACCAGCACCACCAGGCCCAACACCAGCGTGTAGTCGCGGTTGGAGGCGCCGTTGACGATCAGCTTGCCCAGGCCCGGCAGCGAGAAGATCGACTCGGTCACCACGGCGGAGGTGATGGACGAGATCGCCAGCGGCCCCAGCAGCGTCACCACCGGCATCAGCGCCGGCTTCAGCGCATGGCGCAGCACGATGGTGCGCAGCGGCAGGCCCTTGGCGCGGGCGGTGCGGATGAAGTTGCTGTTCATCACCTCGATCAGGCTGCCGCGCATCACGCGGCCGATGGTGGCCACGTTGATGAAGGTGAGCAGCGCGACCGGCAGCACCATGTACTGGATGGAAAAGTCATCCCAACCGCCGGACGGCAGCCAGTGCAGCAGCATCGAGAAGATCAGCACCAGCACCGGGCCGATGATGAAGGACGGGAAGGCGCTGCCCATATTGCCGACCAGCATCACCAGGTAGTCGATGGCGCTGTTCTGGCGCAGGGCGGCGATGGTGCCGAGCAGCACGCCGATGAACAGCGAGATCACGATGGCGCTGCCGCCGATGGCGGCGGACACCGGCAGCGCGTGGGCCACCAGATCATTGACGCTCCAGTCCGCGTAGCGGAACGACGCGCCCAGATCGCCATGCAGCAGGCTGTTCAGGTAATAGAGATACTGCTTCCACAACGGCAGGTCCAGATGGTATTTGGCCTGCAGATTAGCCAGCACCTCCGGAGAAATCTTGCGTTCGCCATCGAACGGACCGCCAGGGGTCATATGCAGCAGCAGATAGCAGACCGTCGTCACGGCCCAGACGGTTGGTATGGTAACCAACACGCGGCGAAGAGTGTAAGACCACATCGCTTGAAACTCCCGATCGCCGATCCGGGACGGCGGCAAGCAGCCGCCGGCCTCCCCCGGAGGGCGAGAACACCACAATCATCGGCCGGTTGCCCCGGGCGGGACAACCGGCCTCGTCACGCGGACAAACGCCGCGCTTTCACGCTTAGTGCTGAACGATGTACAGGTACTTGCTGCGGTAGCGGTCGACCGGATTCTTCAGCGAGTAGCCGCCGACGTACGGCTTCACTAGCCGCGGCAGCGTGTACTGCAGCACCGGGATCATCGGATAGTCGTCCATCACCAGCTTGGTGGCCTGGGTCAGCAACTGGGCGCGCTTGGCCGGATCGGTGGACTCGTTGCCCTGTTTGATCAGCTCTTCGGCCTTCTTGTTGCAGTTGAAGTTGTCGTTCTGGGTATTGCCGCACTGCACCAGCGCCAGGAAAGTGGTGGCGTCGTTGTAGTCGGCCAGCCAGCCGTTGCGGGCCACCTGGTAATCGCCGTCATGGCGCTTCTTCAGGAATACCTTGAACTCGGTGTTGTCCATCGAGGTGTTCAGGCCCAGCTTGGACTTCCACTCGGACGCGACGAAGATCGCCATCTTCTTGTGATAGTCGCTGGTATTGTAGGACAGCTTCAGCGTGGTGCCCGGCTTCACGCCGGCCTGGGCCAGCAGCTTCTTGGCCTCGTCCACGCGCTTGGCCATCGGCCATTTCGCCCAATCGTAGGTGGTCGGCTGCGCGCCGTGCACGCCCTTGACCATCACGCTGTAAGACGGCTGCTGGCCGTCGGCGGTGATCTTCTGCGCCAGCAGATCGCGGTCAACCACCATGGACAGGGCCTTGCGCACGCGCACATCCTTCATCAGCGGATCGCGGTTGTTCAGGCTGTAATAGCGGATGCCGAGGATGGTGTTGTTCTTCAGATCCTTGGGCATGTCGCTCTTCAGCTTGGCGAAGCTGCCCGGCGGGATTTCATAAGTCATGTCGGTCTGGCCCGACAGGTAGAGCTTGTTGTCCGCGTTCTGGTCTTCGATCGGCAGGAAGCTGACGCGGCTCAGCTGCACATTCTTGGCATCCCAGTACTGCGGGTTCTTTTCGATGACGACCTTGCTGTTGACCTGCCAGTCTTTCAGCACGAAGGGGCCGTTGGAAACCATCTTGCCCGGCTTGGTCCAGTCCTTGCCGTACTTGTCGATCACGGCCTTCGGAGCCGGGCCGAGCTGGGCGTTGGACATCAGTTCGGGCAGGTAGGACACCGGGAAGGCGGTCTTCACTTCCAGCGTGTACTTGTCCAGCGCCTTCACGCCGATCGCGGTGGTCGGCTTCTTGCCGGCGACGACTTCAGGGCCATTCTCGAAGAAGATGCCGAAAGTGCCGGCGTACGGGGCGGCCAGCTTGGGATCGACCAGGCGGCGGATGCCGTAGACGAAGTCGTCGGCGGTGACGATGCTGCCGTCCGACCATTTTGCGTTCTTGCGCAGGTGGAACACCCAGGTGGTGGGTCCGGTCTGCTTCCAGGACTCGGCCACGCCCGGCACCAGCGTGCCGTCGTTGTCGGTGGCGGTCAGGCCCTCGAACATGTCATGGGTGATGACGTTGGCGGGCACCCCTTCCACGACCATCGGGTCCAGCGATTCCGGCTCGGAGCCATTGGAGCGCACCAGTTCCTGCTTGGCGGCCAGCTTGACGCCTGCCGGCACCTTGGCGGCCAGCGCGGATCCGGAAGCCATGGCCAGCGCGACGGCGGCGGCGATCACCTGCAGCGATTGCTTGTTCGACATCTCTAATTCTCCTGATTCTGTAGCATCCCGCGTCAGGCGGGTTGTTCGAATTTTTTCACTCTATTGTATCCAGAGTGGGTCCGACGATTATGCGCAGAGGGTTTTGATTCCATCAAGCCCCTATCGGCACAATATGCTATTCATTTTTCTCAAAAAGGAAAATCTGTCCGACAATAGTCAAGTCAAGCAAATCAACGGCCTGCACAGCTTCATCGTTTTATACTTATGGCATTTTGCCATGTGAAATATTATTGCCTGACCCAAGCAAAATTCATCCGAAGCGGAGACAATTACCTTCAAACCGCGTCAAAAAATAATTATTCCCTTATGAATAGAATAAAGACTTCCGGCTGATTTCAGACACCCTGCAGGACAAATAAAAAAAGCCGCCCAAAGGCGGCTGTGCGATCGCAGGCGAGGATCAGCCTCGCAGACGCCAGGCGATGCCTTCTCCGGCGCGCAAGGGCACCAGGCTGCCGCCCGGGTAGGCAAGCTCGGCCGGCACCGTCCAGCTTTCCTTGACCAGCTCGATCCTGTCGCCGTTGGCCGGCAGGCCGTAGAAAGCCGGGCCGTTCAGGCTGGCGAAAGCCTCCAGCTTGTCCAGCGCGCCGGCGGCTTCGAAGGCCTCGGCGTAGAGCTCGATCGCCGCATTGGCGGTGTACATGCCGGCGCAGCCGCAGGCCGCCTCCTTGGCGCCCTTGGCGTGCGGCGCGCTGTCGGTGCCGAGGAAGAACTTGGCCGAGCCGGAGGTCGCCGCTTTGACCAGCGCCTGGCGGTGCTGTTCGCGCTTGAGCACCGGCAGACAGTAATGGTGCGGGCGGATGCCGCCGACGAACAGCGCGTTGCGATTCATCAGCAAGTGGTGGGCGGTGATGGTGGCCGCGACGTTGGCCGGCGCGGCGGCGACGAACTCGGCCGCCTCGCGGGTGGTGATGTGCTCGAACACCACCTTCAACGTCGGCAGCTTGGCCAGCAGCGGCTTCATCACCCGCTCGATGAACACCGCCTCGCGATCGAACACGTCGATGTCGGCGTCGGTGACTTCGCCGTGCACCAGCAGCGGCAGGCCGACATCGGCCATCGCTTCCAGCGCCGGCATCGCCTTGAAGATGTCGGTGACGCCATGGTCGGAATTTGTGGTGGCGCCGGCCGGGTACAGCTTGACGCCATGGACGAAGCCGCTGGCCTTGGCCAGGCGAATCTCCTCCGGACGAGTATTGTCGGTCAGGTACAGCGTCATCAGCGGTTCAAAGGCGCTGCCGGCCGGACGGGCGGCCAGGATGCGCTCGCGGTAGGCGGCGGCGGCGGCCACGGTGGTGACCGGCGGCTTCAGATTGGGCATCACGATGGCGCGGCCCATCTGGCGACAGGTGTCGGGCAGCACCGCGGCCAGCGCGGCGTCGTCGCGCAGGTGCAAATGCCAGTCGTCGGGACGGATCAGGGTGAGAGTCTGCATGGTGGATGGCTTGCCGTAACGATGGATAAAACAATGGCGATGGAAAACCATCGCCAGGGATGTCTACTTGCGCCGGAGCACCATCCGGAACTTGCCTTCGCCGGTGGTGGTCGATTCCAGCAGGCCGTTGCCGGTCTGGCGGCAAAAAGCTTCAAAGTCCTTGGGCGCGCCCGGATCGGTGGCGATCACTTCCAGCACGGCGCCGCTGTCCATATCGGCCAGCGCCTTCTTGGCGCGCAAGATCGGCAGCGGGCAATTCAGGCCGGAAAGATCAATATGCTTGTCGGGAGTCATGGGCCGGGTATCCTTCAGCCATATCAGGTTACAATGAATCACATGGCGGCCGGCCGCGCAAACCGGCGGGCCGCAGCCGTATAGTTTACGCCAGTCGTCAAGCCTTACCCAAATCGGTCACCGCAATATGTGCATCCTCGCTTTCGCCTACAAAACGCCGGGCATGGGCCAGCTGGTACTTTTGGCCAACCGCGACGAATACTACGCCCGCCCCGCCGAGCCGCTGGACTGGTGGCCGGAATACCCCCATACCCTGGGCGGCCGCGACCAGCAATCCGGCGGCGGCTGGCTGATGGTGGACGGCCGCAACCGCATCGCCGCCGTCACCAACTTCCGCGACGGCTTCCCGCCCAAGGCGGAGCGCTCCCGCGGCGAGCTGGTGCAGCGCTTCGTCACCGGCGACGACGACCCGTTCGCCTTTGCCGACTGGCTGCGCGAGGAATGCCACCGCTACGGGCCGTTCAACCTGCTGTTCGGCACCACCTCGGACCTATTCTTCTTCCACAGCCCCGGCCGGCAGATCGCCCGCGTCACGCCTGGCATCCACACGCTGTCCAACGCCACGCTGGACACGCCGTGGTTCAAGTGCCAACGGCTGGCGGAGCGCCTGGGCGATTTCGGCCGGCCGCCGACCGAGGAGCAGGCCTACGCCGCGCTGTCCGATCCGACTCCGGCCGGCCCCGGCCATCTGCCCAATACCCGCATCGGCCTGGCGCTGGAAAAGACGCTGTCGCCGATCTTCATCCAGGGCCGCGACTACGGCACCCGCGCCTCGATGCTGCTGACGGTTTCCAGCCGCGGCGACATCAGTTTTTCCGAACTGAGCTGGGGCCTGGCCGGCCGCGAAACCGGCCGCCGACATTACAACCTGCGCGCCGGACAGGCGCGCTGACGGAGCATCCGCATTTGAAAGCCATCGCAACCACCCTGCCGGCGCTGCTGGCGCTATGCCTGAGCCTGCCCGCGCTGGCCGGCAGCGACAGAATCAACAAGAACATCGAATTCCAGGAAGAGCAGCCCTGGGCCGAACAAGACTACGCGCTGCCCGACTATCCGCAGACGCCGGACTGGATAGAAGTGAAGCCCGACTGGCTGCAGCAGAACCGCTTCTTCGTCGACGCCAAGACGCTCAGCGTGGGCGGCGACGGCGTGGTGCGCTTCGTCAGCCGCGTGCTCACGCCCAGCGGCGTGGAGAACCTCAGCGCCGAGGGCATCCTGTGCAAGGACAACCAATACAAGGCCTACGGCTTCGGCGACAGCATCAACCACCGCTGGATCGCGTCGATGCGGCCGCAGTGGCTGGCGATCAACAGCGCCGACAAACTCCGGCGCGAGTTGCGGGAGCTGATGTGTCCGTCGCACAGCGCCCCGCGCGACGCCGCCCAGGCGATCGCCTCGCTGCGCGGCGCCCGTTGACGCCATGATCGACGCCTGCGACGGATGTTCTAAGATGAAACATCTGTCTTGCATTCGCGTAGGCGCCGATGGATCAGCAAACTCTGCAGGAAAATCGGGAAAGGGAATGGGTCAGGCGACTGTTCGAGCAAAAAGGCATTGACCCGCTCGACGTGAAATCGCTGAAGTGCCCCGCGCCCGATGTCGGCGTGTCGCTGTCGGACGGCCGCTGCCTGGCCATCGAGGTGACCGAGGTGCTGGCCGGCGAATATGCCCGGCGCAACGCCCGCAAGAAGGAAATCCAGCAGGCCCAGCAGGCGGCCGGCGGCATAGGCTGGATGTTCACCCGGCCAGCCAACGCGCTGGACGTCGCCTGCCGCATCGAGGCCAAGGTGGGCAAGGACTACCATGTGCCGAACGGCCACCAGCTTCATCTGCTGCTGGCGGCCGGCACTTTCGAACACGGCGCGCTCCCATCCACGCTGTTGCTCTACATCTCCATCCCGGAACTGAATCAGCTGACCCACAGCATGCTGGAGCGCTCCCGCTACCAGCATGTCTACCTTCATCTTCAGCTGGGACGCGGCCTCTATGAATGGAACCGCGGCGACCGCTGGCACGAGATCCACTCGCCCTGCCTGCGCCACGCCGCCGAACACCATACCGCGTCGGCCTCACCGCTCTCGGATTGAAAACCGGCCCGCCAACGCGGCGCGCGCTGCCGAGTCTCGCGCTTGGCGCGGACGGAGCCTGCGCCATGGGGCCTTGATGCGAAATCGAGACAACCCAGGCCATCCGGCGCCTGCCCGCCGCATCTCGAATCACGCCTCCTCTCCCGCCGGCGAGGCCCAACTCCGCCGTTAAAAAATGGCGCAAACATACCGGCCATGAGACTCGCCATCGACAGGCGATGCCGATCATCGGCACAAAACATCCGGAATCGCCGCCGGCTTGCAATATCCCCATCGCCCTCAAAACCAACCGCCGGCAAAAAAACATAGATATTAACAATTCACCACGCAATAATTCATATTGCATGAGTTATATCAATGATTATTCCTATGTAATATTAGTATCGATAAACAACCACTCCTGGAGTAATCATCATGAAAGAGGCAGTGACCTATATCATTAGCCACGGCATCGTAATATGCGCGATCGCGTTCATAGCCATTTTTTCACTGGAGCGCATTTTTCCCAAGCATGCCTTTAGTCCTGAGCGCAGCAAAAAGCGTCTCTTCAACAACGTCATCATAGCGATCAGTTATCGTTTCATCAGCGCGCCGATCATCATCGCGCCGCTGATGGTATATATGATCAGAGATTTTCCTTATCGGATGCATCGCCCCGACTGGTATACCGGCGCGCTGGCTTTTGTCATCGACATCATGTTGCTGGATCTGCTCAATTACACCATTCATTGGTCTGCGCACAGAATACCAGTGCTGTGGCGATTCCATGCCATGCATCACCTTGATGAGCATATTGATTCAACCACCGGTTTTCGCCAGCATTTCGGCGAGAAATTCCTTGTCCTCGCCATTCGCATTCCCGGCATGTTGCTGATCGGCGTGCCGTTCACCACGGTGGTGGCTTTCGAAGTGATCTCTTTCTGCGTGACCACTTTCCATCACTGCAACATCAATATTCCGCAAAAGCTGGAAAACCTGCTCAGCAAGCTTTTCGTCATGCCTTCGTTCCACAACATCCATCATGGCCGCGAGATCGAATACACGGATACCAACTATGGTTTCATCTTCTCGCTCTGGGACCGCGTCTTCCGCACCCACTCCGTCGATGAGCGCCCAACCGGCTTTGAAACCGGCCTGGACCACCATACGGACTTTTCCGCCGCCAAATTGATCTTTCTGCCCTTCGGCAAAACACCGGTCAAGGAATGGACATCTCAAAAGTGAACATGGGCTTCGAACCACAATGCTGACAAATGGCGATACCATCATGAATACCAAAATCATCGACTGCACGTTGCGGGAAGGCTGCCAGACCATTCAATGTTCATTCGACATTGAGCAAAGCATCATACTGGCGAAAAAAATATCTGCTTTTGGCGTGGACATGGTCGAATGCGGCCATCCCTATATTTCCCGCTTCGAAATGGACAGGGTCAAAGCCGTGGTCGGGGTGGCAACCGTCCCCGTGCTGGCGCACGCCAGATGCCGGCAAGAAGACATTGACGCCGTTATCGAATCAGGCGCCCAGTGGGTGGGCATGTTCGCCTCGTTCAATGTCGTCTCTCTGGCGACGAAATTCCACGGCCAATCTCAGGAACAGGTCATCAAGCTGTTCTCCGAGTCCATCCGCTATGCCAAGGACAAGGGCCTGCTCGTCCGCGCCACCATCGAGGATGCCAGCCGCACCTCACTCAGCGACCTCATGCGGATCACCAGGGTCGCGCAACTGGCCGGCGCGGACCGGGTATGCTTCGCCGACAGCGTCGGCAATCTGTTCCCGCATGAGACATTTGAAATCCTGTCGAACCTGACCAAGGAATTCCACCAAGTGGAGTTCGAATACCATGTCCACAACGACCGGGGCCTGGCTTTGGCCAACACGCTGGAAGCGATTCGGGCCGGCGTTCACTGGATCTCGGCCAGCTGCAATGGCATTGGCGAAAGAGCGGGCATTACGGATACCTTCCAGTTGGCCACCTTGCTGCAGGCGAAAACCGACAAGCCGCTATACAAGCTCGCCGATGCGCTGGCCTTGTCCGAACTGGTCGCGACCTTCAGCCGCATCGGCCACTCCCCGATGCATCCCATCACGGGGCAAAACGTCTTCGCGCACGCCGCAAAGCTGCATCGGCAAGCAAATGAAAAAGACGCCAGCTCATACAATATTTTCGACGCCGGCCTATTCCGGGCAAAGCCCGCGATCGAAAAACATCCGGCGATGCATGAGTCAAACCTGTTCATCCAGCCATTCGAAAAATCGGCGACCGAGCTGCGCTACCACAGGCACGGTCCCGGCAAACGTTTCGTGATGCTGGACCACCGCTTGCTGGAAGCGTCGCCATATTATTTCATCGCGCGCCATGTCGACGCGATTGCGCCCAATGAGCAAGGCCATGTCGATAGCCATCGGCACAATTGCGACTCCGTCTTCATGTTCCTGGGCGATGAACAGGATTACCAGGGCCTGACCGTCGAGGTTTCCATCTCGGGAAAAACCCAGACCATGCGCAGCCCGGCCACGGCCTTCGTCCCTGCCGGCGCGGAACATACTTATCGCTTCCTCCATGGCAAAGGCAGTTTCATCAACTTTGTCCATAAGGGAAAATATGAAGACAGCCTGCTAGAGATCAGCGCATGAAACAGTTTGACAAGCATGCGGATGCCTACGACGCCATACGCCGCAAGATCCAATATCCGGAAGAGCTTTATCAATTCCTGCTGGCGAAGACGCCGGGCCGCGCCGCCGCGCTGGACATCGGCTGCGGCAATGGCGTCTCTACCATCAGGCTGGCGCCTCATTTCGCATACGTGGAAGGCATTGACCATGGCGCCAATCTGATCGACAAGGCCGCCGCCAACTATCCCGCCCTGCGCTTTGCGACCGTGCCGGCCGAAAGCTACGCGAGCGAGCGGCGTTTCGACCTCATCACCAGCGCCACTTCCTTCTATTGGATGGACCGATCCAAAGTGCTGGAAATCATCAAGCGCCAGTTGGTCGGCGGCGGCCTGTTCTGCGCTTACAAATACGACGTGCCGCAGGCCTACGGCGACTTGCGCTTATTGATCGAGGAAGAATTGGTCAACAAGTGGGGAAAATTCCGCGATCCCAGGCTGCTGCAATATGACGATACGCTGGAGAGGATTGCCCAGATCGGGGGATTCAAGGAGGCGAAACGGAAAATATTTTCCAACATCATTGAATTGACTCCATTCGAACTCGCGCTGTTTCTGCTGTCCACCAGCTACGTCACCGCATATATGGACCAGAAGCCCGAAGAGAACTATGCGGATTATCTTCTGGACAAGATGCAGACCGTCGGCGGAAGCGATCCGGTCAAGGTGAATTTTGATATCTACGCCTATATCGCGGAAAAGGCATGACGGCAGGCGGCATCCTTCCCGGATGCCGCGGCCGGCAAACAACCCGATCAACGACATCAAAGATCAAAGGATCGAGCGATGCCTGCAATTGCTTTGAAACCGATCACCCATCAACGGCCGGCGCCCTGGACCGCGCCGGATGCGCTGGCGCTGCCCGCCCCGATAGCCGAGGAACTGGAAGGCTTGCTTGGCCAACTGGTCAGCGGGTCAAGCCATGCCGAGCATGCTCAGCGGGCGCAGCAGCTGCGCCACGCCATCCATCATCAACTGGAATCCGGCAGCGGCGCGATCTGGCTGCACAGCGCGGCGCTGGCCCAGGCGTCCCGCGAAGCGTTCCATCACGCTTTTTTCGAATTCTGCACCCTGCTTGGCCTGCCGGTCTCCATCAACAAAAACGGCGATGTCATCAAAGAGGTCAAGGATGCCGGCCACAAAGACTCCAAGCTGGCCCCCGCCCGCGGCCACATGACCAACCAGGAGCTCGCTTTCCACTCGGACCGCGCCGACATCACGGTGCTGGCCTGCTGGGAAGCGGCGAGCCATGGCGGCGAATTCAAGATCTGCTCGTCGGCGAAGCTGATTGAGGTTCTGGAAAAAAGGAATCCGGACTGGATCAAATGGCTGACGACCCCGATCCCGCACGACCTTCGCGACGAGGGCAGCTCAGGCGACAGCTACTGCCATTTGCCGATACTCAGCGAGTCGGATGACGCGTTCGTCCTGCGCTACATCCGGAAATTCAACGATTCCGCCATCCGCCACGGCATTGCGCTGCCGGACGAAGTCAAAACGATGCTGAGCGAAATAGACCAAGTCATCAACCATCCCGACATGTCGGTGCAGGTCAGCTTCGAAAAAGGCAGCATCGCCCTAGTCAACAATCACACCACGCTGCATTCCCGAACCGAGTTCGTCGACGCGCCGGGCGCCGAGCGCTGCCTGCTGCGTTGCTGGCTGGCGAGCGAATTCACTCGGCCGCTGCCGGAAGCGTTCTCGACGATTTTCCATACGATCCAGCCCGGCGTGCTCCGCGGAGGAGTGCGTCCGGCCTAGAGAGGAGAGCAGCCTTCCATTCCGTTCTCGGGAATGGAAGGCCATCGGCTCAACGCCCCTTTTCGGCGCCGCCGTTGATCTGGATGATTTGCGCCGTAATATGCGCCGCTTCGGCGGAGGTCAGCCAGGCAATGGCATTGGCGACATCCTGCGGAGTTCCGCCCCGGCCGTTCAACGCTTCCGCCTGCTTGCTCTTTTGTTGCTCCGGCGACAGCGCCGCGCCAAAAAACTCGGTGTCCTGCACATAACCCGGCGCCACGGCATTGACCGTAATGCCTTCCGGACTTAATGCCGCCGCCAGATCGTAGCAATATGGATGCAATGCCGCCTTCGCCGCCGCGTAACAGCCGATCGACGAGCCGCGATAAGCCGCGATGGAGCTGATCAGAATGACGCTTCCGCCGGGCCGCTTCAATATTGGGCGAATGCCTTCCGTCAGCAATACGGCCGAGAGGGTGTTGTTTTGAAAATTATCATTCCACCGCCTCGCCACGCCCGCCAAACCATCAGCGTAACTTCCCGCAGGCGCGCGGCGGATCGCATTGCTGCCCGCCGCATTGATCAGCGTATCGACGGTTTTGAATTCCTGCCGTATGGCATCGCAGGCGTTTTGCGCTTGTTCCGGGATCGATAAATCCGCAGTCAAGGCCAAAACGGCAGGCGCCTTTGGAAACGCCTCGGCGATATTCGCCGCAGCCTGACACAGCGTATCCATCCTGCGGCCCAATATCACGACCTGCATTTCCTGCTTGGCATAATGCTGTGCGCAAGCATAGCCAATTCCCGTCCCGCCACCGCTGATTACGACGACTTTCGACATGATCTGCCCTTATTTGGATTGATAAGACTGAGTACTCAAGCCAATCCAATTTTCCCTGCAAATATTAAATTGGCAAGCACTGAAAAATACTAACATGCCATTTAAATATCAACAATGCAGCCTCATGCAGGCAATAGCCATTCATTTTCCGCCATGGGAACCCACGAGCGGGCGCTTGCGGAACTTATTCGCAAAACCACCGGGAGGAAAATAGGAACTGAAAATATATCAGGGGGGAAAAGCCATTATCGACGCCGGAACATATCATTCCGGCCACAGCAATAGTCAGGCTTCGGTATCGGCATGACGCCACGCCCCGCTCTTGCCGCCGTCTTTCTCCAGCAGGCGGACGCCGGTGATCTCCATGCCGCGGTCCACCGCCTTGCACATGTCGTAGATGGTCAGCAAACCGACATTAACCGCGGTCAGCGCCTCCATCTCTACGCCGGTCTGGCCATTGCACTCGGCGGTCACGGCTATCCGAACCATGGATTCTCCGTCCAGCAGCTCGAAGTCCACCGCCAGCCGCGTCAACGCGATCGGATGGCACAGCGGGATCAGGTCCCAGGTCTTCTTGGCCGCCATGATGGCGGCGACGCGGGCGATGCCCAGCACGTCGCCCTTCTTGTGGCCGCCGTTTTTCACCAGCGCGAACGTGGCCGGCAGCATGCGGATCGCGCCTTCGGCCACCGCGCGGCGGGCCGTGGCGGCCTTGCCGCCGACATCCACCATATGGGCCTGGCCGGCTGCGTCGAAATGGGTGAGTCGTGTCATGGCGTACCCTTCAAATGAAAACGCCCGCCGCGATCAGCGCAGCAGGCGGAAAATCAGCCAGAAGCAGGAAACGACGACCAGCAGGCCGGCGCTCCAGCGGGCGATGGCCAGCGCGCGGCGCAGGTAGCGGCGGTCATGGGTAAGGGCGAAGCACAACAGCGCCCAGCCAATCGCCAGCACCGTCGCCAACAGCCACAGCCGCCAGAAGCCGAACACGGCCTCACTCCTCTGACGGCAACAGGTGGAAACTGGACGGCGCGTCCAAGGGATCGTCGAAACTGGCGAATTCCCAGGCGTCCGGCGTTTCCAGCAGCTTGCGCAACAGCTTGTTGTTCATCGCGTGGCCGGACTTGTGGCCGGAGAACGCCGCGATCAAGGGATAGCCTACGACGTAAAGGTCGCCGATCGCGTCCAGTATCTTGTGGCGGACGAATTCATCCGGGAAGCGCAGGCCCTCCGGATTGAGCACGTACTCGTCGTCGATCACGATGGCGTTGTCCAGGCTGCCGCCGCGGCCCAGGCCGTGGTTGCGCATGTACTCCACCTCGTGCATGAAGCCGAAAGTGCGGGCCCGACTGATTTCGTCGGTATAGGAATGGTGGGCGAAGTCCACTTCCACCGTCTGCGGCGCGCGGTTGAACGCCGGATGGTTGAACTCGATGGACAAGGTGATCTTGAAGCCGTCGTGCGGGTCCAGCCGGACCCACACGCCGCGGTCTTCCACCATTACTGTCTGTTTGACGCGGATGAAACGCTTTTTCTTGGGCTGCTCCGCCACCCCAGCCGTCTGCAGCAGATAAAGGAACGGCGCGGCGGACCCATCCATGATGGGAATCTCCGCCGCCGTCACCTCGACGACCAGGTTGTCGATGCCGAAGCCGGCGAACGCCGACATCAGATGTTCGATCGTGCCGACACGCACGCCGGTGTCCGTCACCAGCGTGGAGGAGAGGCGCGTGTCGTTCACGAGCGAAGGTTCTACCTTCACGTCGACCGGCTCGGGCAAGTCGGTGCGACGGAAGACGATGCCGGTATCGGGCGGCGCCGGCAGCAGGGTGAGCTTCACCCGCTCGCCGGAATGCAGACCGACGCCCGTGGCGCTGATCGCTTGCTTCAGCGTGCGCTGCAGAATCATTTCAGGCTACTCAACCAGACGGGAAAACCCGATTCTAGCATAGCGCTCTGCCATGCTTTATTGATTGATTCGCTGACATGAATAGCGTTTATCTATCCGTATCCTCCGTTCAGTCCGCCTGCTTGCGCAGGAAGGCCGGGATGTCGTAGCTCTCGCTGACCTCGGGGTTGGAGAAATCCAGCGAGGGATTGGCGCGGCGGCGGCCGGTGCGCATGATGGCGGGCGCGTCCAGATCCTCGTAGTTCACCATTTCCACCGCGCGGTCGTCGGTGCCGGTCTTGACGATCTTGATGTACTCCGGACGGTCCTCGTTGCGAACAGCCTTCTTCTGGCCCAGGCCGGTGGCGATCAGCGTCACGCGGATGGTGTCTTCCGGCATGTCCTCCACTTCGGCGGTGCCGAACTTGATCTGCGCGTCTTCGTCCGCGTACTGGCGGATGATGCCCATGATCTCGCGGTACTCGCTCATCTTCAGGCAACCCGGCGCGGTGGAGATGTTCACCAGCACGCCGCGCGCGCCTTCCAGCGTGATGTTGTCCAGCAGCGGGCTGGCCACCGCCTGCTCGGCGGCCACGCGGGCGCGGTCGATGCCGGAGGCGTAGGCGGAACCCATCATCGCCAGGCCCATCTCGCCCATCACGGTGCGCACGTCGGCGAAGTCGACGTTGATCAGGCCCGGGCAAGTGATCACTTCGGCGATGCCGGCCACGGCGCCCTTCAGCACGTCGTCGGCGGCGCGGAAGGCTTCGCGCATGGTGACGTCGTCGCCCAGCACTTCCATCAGCTTCTCGTTGGGGATCACGATCAGCGAGTCCACGTGCTTCTTCAGGTCCTCGATGCCGTTCTGCGCCACTTTCAGGCGCTTGCCTTCATGGTCGAACGGACGGGTGACCACGCCCACGGTCAGAATGCCCATTTCCTTGGCCACTTCGGCCACGACTGGAGCCGCGCCGGTGCCGGTGCCGCCGCCCATGCCGGCGGTGACGAACACCATGTTCGCGCCGCGCAGGCTTTCGGCGATGCGCTCGCGGTCTTCCAGCGCCGCGCTGCGGCCCACTTCCGGGTTGGCGCCGGCGCCCAGGCCGCGCGTCAGGTTGGTGCCCAGCTGCAGCTTCTGCGGGGCGCGGTTGCGCTGCAGGGACTGCGCGTCGGTGTTGGCGCAGATGAATTCCACGCCGTGCACATTGCCGGTGATCATGTTGTCGATGGCGTTGCAACCGCCGCCGCCGACGCCGATGACCTTGATGACGGCCGAGCTGGCCGTTTCCTGCATGACTTCAAAAACCATTCCGCTCATTTTCCTCTCCTCATAAAGATGAGCCATTCATTACTGCCTGGTACTACGCCCGAACAACCTTCAACACGCCGCCGGCACCTGCCGGCGGCACCGAATTCAATCAGAAATTGCTGCCGAACCACGCCTTCATCCGCGTGAACATCTGGCCCATGCCGGCCGACTCGGACTTCACCGGGCCGGAATAGCCCTGGATCTGGTCCTTGCCGTACAGCAGCAGGCCGACGCCGGTGGAGAAGCGCGGGGTCTTCACCACCTCGGCCAGGCCGCCGACGTACTTGGGCACGCCGACGCGCACCGGCAGGTGGAACACCTCCTCGGCCAGCTCCACCATGCCCGGCATCAGGCTGGCGCCGCCGGTCAGCACCATGCCGGACGACAGCATTTCCTCGAAACCGCTGCGGCGCAGCTCCTGCTGCACCAGCTGGAACAGCTCCTCGACCCGCGGCTCGACCACTTCGGCCAGCGTCGCGCGGGACATCTGGCGCGGGCCACGCTCGCCCACGCCCGGCACTTCGATCATCTGCGCCGGATCGGCCATGCCCACCAAGGCCACGGCGTGCTGGATCTTGATGTCCTCGGCCTCCTTGGTCGGGGTGCGCAGCGCCATCGCGATGTCGTTGGTGATCTGGTCGCCGGCGATCGGGATCACCGCGGTGTGGCGGATCGCGCCGCCCACATACACGGCGATGTCGGTGGTGCCGCCGCCGATGTCGATCAGGCACACGCCCAGGTCCTTCTCGTCCTCGGACAACACGGCGATGGCCGAGGCCATCGGCTGCAGCACCAGATCGGACACTTCCAGGCCGCAGCGGCGCACGCACTTGGTCACGTTCTGCGCGGCGGACACCGCGCCGGTGACGATGTGCACCTTGGCTTCCAGCCGCACGCCGCTCATGCCCAAGGGCTCGCGCACGCCTTCCTGGCCGTCGATGCTGTATTCCTGAGTCAGGATGTGCAGCACCTGGTGGTCCGGCGGAATGGTCACCGCGCGCGCGGTCTCGATCACGCGGTCGATGTCCATCTTGGTGACTTCGCGATCCTTGATCGCCACCATGCCGTGCGAGTTCACGCTCTTGATGTGGCTGCCGGCGATGCCGACGAACACCTCGTGAATCTTGCAGTCGGCCATCAGCTCGGCTTCTTCCAGCGCGCGCTGGATCGCCTGCACGGTGGACTCGATGTTCACCACCATGCCGCGTTTCAAGCCGCGCGACGGGGTGTGCCCCATGCCGACGATGTTAAGCTGGCCGTCTTCCAGCACCTCGGCCACGATCGCCACGATCTTGGAGGTGCCGATGTCCAGGCCGACCAGCATGTTCTTGCTTTCCTTTGGTTTGCTCACCTGTCGCTCCAACGCCTAATCACTTGTTTCCCTTGGCCGGCGGCGCCTTGTAGTCGGGCATCCGCACGGCGAATCCATTCGGGTAGCGCAGGTCGACGTATTCGATGTGATACGGCAACCGCGCCAACTCGCTCTTCCAGTAGGTGGCGAAGCGCTCCGCGCGCGCCGCCACGTCATTACGTCCCAGCTCCAGCTGCAGCTGGTTGTCCAGCACCACTTTCCACGCCCGCCGCGACGACAGCCACAGTTCCCGCGGCGCCAGGCCCGACGGCTGCAAGGTCTGGCGCATCTGCGTCAGCATCGCCGTCATGTCCTTCTCAGCGCCCGCCGGTCCGAAAAACACCGGCAGCTTGGCGTCGCTGGCCGCGTCGAAACGCTCGCCGCGGGTATTGACCAGACCGTTCTCCCCCCAGCGTGCCAGCGCCACATGCTCCTCCACGGTGATATCCAGCGCGTCCGGCCAGCGCCGTCTCACCTGCGCGTCGCGCACCCATGGCAATTTGCCGAAGGCGGCGCGCGTCTTGTCGATATCCAGCGTGAAGAAGGTGCCGGACAGCTCATGCTCCGCGATGAATTTCAGCTGTTCGGCCGTCACCCGGTTCATGTCGCCCTGAATCCGTATCTTCTTCACCGGGAACACCGGCGCGTGCGTCAGCCAGAATCCCCCCGCGTACAGCAGCATCAGCGCCGTGGCGCCCAGCATCAGATTGGCCAGGCTCCTGAGCAGCCGATGGTTATCCCACATGCACCGTATCCAATACCTTCAGACACAGGTCCTCGTAAGCGATGCCCTCGACCTTCGCCGCCATCGGCACCAGGCTGTGGCTGGTCATGCCCGGGCTGGTATTCGCTTCCAGCAGGTAGATCTCGCCCGCCTCGTCCATCAGGAAATCCACCCGGCTCCAGCCGCGGCAACCCAATACCTTGAACGCCTTCAGCGCCAGCTCGCGCGCCCGGGCTTCCACTTCCGGGGCCAGGCCGGACGGGCAGCGGTAGACCGTGTCGTCGCGGAAATACTTGGCCTGGTAATCGTAATACTCAGTGGCCGGTTCAATCTTGATGGTCGGATACGCTTTGTCGCCGATCACCGCGCAGGTGTACTCGCCGCCGCCGATGAATTGCTCGGCGATCACCACCGCGTCGTACTTGCGCGCCTCCTCGAACGCCGCGCGCAACTCGCCCGCCGCCTTCACCTTGGTCACGCCTATGCTCGAGCCCTCGCTGGACGGCTTGACGAAGATCGGCAGGCCCAGCGTCTTTTCGATCGCGTCGAAATCGCTGTTCTCGTCCAGCAGCTCGAACGCCGGAATCGGCAAGCCCGCGCCCTTCCACAACAGCTTGGTGCGCCACTTGTCCATGGCGATGGCCGAGGCCATCACGCCGCAGCCGGTATACGGCACACCCAGCGCCTCCAAGGCGCCCTGCAGCGTGCCATCCTCGCCGAACGGGCCGTGCAGGATGTTGAACACGCAAGCGAAACCTTCTTCCTTCAGCGCCGACAACGGCTTTTCCGACGGATCGAACCGGTGGGCGTCCACGCCCTTGGACTGCAGCGCCGCCAACACGCCGGCGCCGCTCATCAGCGACACTTCGCGCTCGGACGAGCTTCCGCCCATCAACACCGCCACTTTGCCGTACTGCTTCATCTATCTATCCTCAACAAGCCCGCGCCCACGGCGCGGACGGAAATCCTGATCAACCCGCCAGGGCCGTCACTTTGCCCGGCACCGCGCCGACCGAGCCGGCGCCCATCGTCACCACCACGTCGCCGTCGCGGGCGGCGTCCAGGATGGCCTGGGGCAGATCGGCGATGTCCTCGACGAACAGCGGCTCCACCTTGCCGCCCACCCGCACCGCGCGCGCCAGCGCCCGGCCGTCGGCCGCGACGATGGGCGCTTCGCCGGCGGCGTACACTTCGGACAGCAGCAGCGCGTCGACGCCGGACAACACCTTCACAAAGTCCTCGAACAGGTCGCGGGTGCGGGTGTAGCGGTGCGGCTGGAACGCCAGCAGCAAGCGGCGGCCGGGGAAGGCCCCGCGCACCGCGGCCAGCGTGGCGGCCATTTCCACCGGGTGGTGGCCGTAATCGTCCACCAGCGTGAAGCTGCCGCCGTCCTTGGCCTTCACTTCGCCGTAGCGCTGGAAGCGGCGGCCGACGCCGGCAAACTCGGACAAGCCCTTCTGGATGGCTTCGATGCTGGCGCCGCACTCCAGGCCGATGGCGATCGCCGACAAGGCGTTCAGCACGTTGTGGCGGCCCGGCAGGTTCAACACCAGCGGGAAGCGGGTGATGGCGCCGTTCTTCACCACCACGTCGAAATGCATCTGGCCGGCGGCCGCGCGCACGTTCTCGGCGTAGATGTCGGCCGAGTCGTCCAGGCCATAAGTGGTCACCGGCTTGGTGACGCGTTCGCGGATCTCGCGCACATTGGGGTCGTCCACGCACAACACCGCGCGGCCGTAGAACGGCATACGCTGCAGGAAATCGACGAAAGCCTGCTTCAGCTTGTCGAAGCTGTGGTCATAGGTATCCATGTGGTCGGCGTCGATATTGGTCACCACCGCCATCACCGGGCTCAGATGCAGGAAGGACGCGTCCGACTCGTCGGCCTCGGCCACCAGGAACTCGCCCAGGCCCAGCTTGGCATTGGTGCCGGCGGCGGTCAGCTTGCCGCCGATGACGAAGGTCGGGTCCAATCCGGCCGCGCCCAGCACCGACGCGGTCAGGCTGGTGGTGGTGGTCTTGCCGTGGGTGCCGGCGATGGCGATGCCCTGCTTGAAGCGCATCAGCTCGGCCAGCATCATCGCGCGCGGAATCACCGGCACGCGCTTGTCGCGCGCCGCCAGCACTTCCGGGTTGTCCGCCTTCACCGCGGTGGAGGTCACCACCACGTCGGCGCCTTCCACATAGGTGGCGTCATGGCCGAAGAACACGCGCACGCCCTCGGCGGCCAGCCGCTTGGTGGTGGCGCCGTCGGCCATGTCCGAACCGGACACGGTATAGCCCAGGCCGTGCAGCACCTCGGCGATGCCGCACATGCCGACGCCGCCTATGCCCACGAAATGTATGTGTTTGACCCTGTGTTTCATGTCTGTGTCTCTGCTTGAACGCTCGTACGGCGCCCTGTCATTCCCCGGCCAGCTGCTGGCACAGGTCGGCCACCCGGCCGGCCGCGCCGGAACGGGCCAGCGCGCGCGCGCGTTCGGCCTTGTCCAGCAACTGGTCTCTGTCCAAACCCGCCAGCAGGCCCGCAAGCCCATCGGCGTTCAATTCCTTCTGCGGCAGATGCCAGGCCGCGCCGGCCTTAGCCATCCATTCGGCGTTGTCGCGCTGATGGCCGGTGGTGGACACCACCAGCGGCACCAGCACGCTGGGCACGCCGGCCGCGCACAATTCGCTGACCGTGATCGCGCCGGCGCGGCAGATCACCAGATCGCACTCGGCCAGCCGCTTCGGCATGTCGTCGACGAAGGGCAGCAGCTCCACTTGCTCGCGCAGGCCCGCCGCCTGATAAGCGGCCTCGACCGCGGCGAAGTTCGCCTCGCCGGTCTGGTGCGCCAGCTGCGGCCGCTTGCCGGCCGGCAGCTTGGCCATCGCCTGCGGCAGCGTTTCATTCAGCACTTTGGCGCCCAGGCTGCCGCCGACCACCAATACCTTCAGCGGGCCGCTGCGGCCGGCGAAACGCTCTGCCGGCGCAGCGATGCTTTCGATCTCGCCGCGCACCGGATTGCCGGTGACCAGCGCCTTGCCGTTGCGCGCCGCGTCGCCGTCGAAACCGCAGGCCAGCTTCTTGGCGAACGGCAGCAGCGCCTTGTTGCTGAGCAGCAGGCCGGCGTCGGCATTGACCAGCACCAGCGGCTTCCACAGCAGGCCGGCCATCACGCCGCCGGGCAGGCAGACGTAGCCGCCCATGCCCAGCACCACGTCCGGACGGTGGCGGAAAATCTGCGCCGCGCTGCTGAAGAACGCGCCGGCCAGTTGCAGCGCGCCCTTTATCGAACCCAACAGGCCCTTGCCGCGCACTCCATGGAAGTTCAGCCGCTCAAGCTCAATGCCAGTCGGCGGCACCAGCTTGTTTTCCATGCCGCGGCGCGTGCCCAGCCACACCACCTTCCAGCCCCGGCTTTGCAATTCCTTGGCCACGGCGAGGCCGGGGACGATGTGTCCACCCGTGCCAGCCGCCATCACCATGACCGTGCGATTCGCCATCTTCATCAAACCTTGTACCCGCGCATGATGCGCCGGTTCTCATAGTCAACCCGCAGCAGCACCGCCACCGCGATCAAATTCATCAGCATCGCCGAGCCGCCGAACGACATCAGCGGCAGCGTCAAACCCTTGGTCGGCAACAGGCCCATGTTCACCCCGATGTTGAAGAACACCTGGATGCCCAGCCAAATGCCTATGCCCTGCGCCACCAGCGCCTGGTAGTAGCGCTCCAGCTTTTTCGACTCCACGCCGATGTGGAAGGCGCGGCGCACGATCCAGGCGTAGAGGCCGATCACCACGCAGATGCCGGCGAAGCCGAATTCCTCGGCGATCACCGCCATGATGAAGTCGGTGTGCGCCTCCGGCAGGTAGAACAGCTTCTCGATGCTGCCGCCCAGTCCCACGCCGAACCATTCGCCGCGGCCGATGGCGATCAGCGAGTGCGACAGCTGGTAGCCCTTGCCGTACGGGTCGTCCCACGGGTCCATGAAGCCCAAAACCCGCTTCAGCCGGTACGGCGACGACACGATCAGCAGCACGATGGCCACCACCGCCATCGCCGCGAGCCCCGAAAAGATGCGCATATTGATGCCGCCCAAAAACAGCAGGCCCATCGCGATGCTCATCACCACCATCAGCGCGCCGAAGTCCGGCTCGCGCAGCAGCAGGAAGGCCACCACCACCATCGCCGCGAACATCGGCGCGAAGCCTTCCTTGATGCTGTGCAGCAGGTGGCTCTTGCGCACCGTGTAATCCGCCGCGTACAACACGGTGGCGAACTTCATCACCTCCGACGGCTGCAGGTTCAACACGAACAGGTTGATCCAGCGGCGCGAGCCATTGACCACCTTGCCGATGCCGGGAATCAGCACCAGCACCAGCATCACCAAGCCAATCAGGAAGATCTTTCCCGAATACTTCTGCCAGAACGCCGTCGGGATCTGGAACGCCGCGAACGCCGCCGACAGCCCGATCACCATGAACACCACGTGGCGGATCAGGTAGAAGTAGCGATTCTGCGTCGCCGCGTCGGCTTCCGCGTAGGCGATCGACGCCGAATACACCATCACCAGGCTGATCGACAGCAGCAGCGCCAGCGCCCAGGCCAGCGCCTCGTCCAACGCGGTGATCGCCGTGTAGCGATTGGCCGGATTGCGGATCATGCGCGCGCCGCCTTCACCGCCGCCACGGTGTCGATGAACACCTGGGCGCGATGCGCGTAGTTCTTGAACATGTCCAGGCTGGCGCAAGCCGGCGACAGCAGCACCACGTCGCCCGGACGGGCCAGCGCCGCCGCGCGGCGGGTGGCGTCCTCCAGCGTGTCGCAACGCTCCAGCGTCAGGCCGCTGCCTTCCAGCGCCGCCTCCATCCTGCCGGCGTCGCGGCCGATCAGCAGCACCGCGCGCGCGATGCGCTGGCAAGCCGGCTTCAGCGGCGCGAAGTCCTGGCCCTTGCCGTCGCCGCCGGCGATCAGCACCACCCGGCGGGTCATGCCGTTCAGCGCGGCCTCGGTCGCGCCGACATTGGTGCCCTTGGAATCATCGATAAACGCAACACCATCGAATTCGTCTACCAGCTCGACGCGATGAGCGAGGCCGCGGAAGGTTTTCAGCCCATCCAGCAGCTTGTCCAGCGGCAGGCCTATGCCCTGGCACAGGCCCAGCGCGGCCAGCGCGTTGGCCGCGTTGTGCAGGCCTTGCAGCTGCATGTCGGCGCAATCGAACACCTTTTCGCCGCCCGCGCTCAGCCAGTAGCCGCCGTTGCGCGCCAGCGCGTAGTCGGCGCCGCCGTTCAACGAGAACCACTTGACCGGGTGGCCGGGGCGAATCATCGCCCGCACCAGCGCGTCGTCCTTGTTCAGCACCTGCACGCCCTTGCCGTTGAACACCCGGGTCTTGGCGTGGGCGTAGTCCAGCAGATCGGCATAGCGGTCGAGGTGGTCCTCGGAAATATTCAGCACGGTGGCGGCGTCGGCCTCCAGCGTGAAGGTCGACTCCAGCTGGAAGCTGGACAGCTCCAGCACCCACACGTCGGGGCGCCGGCCGCTTTGCTCGCGTTCCAGCTGCGCCTCCAGCACCGCCAGGCCGATATTGCCGGCGACGACGGTATCCAGGCCGGCCGCCTCGCACAAGTGGCCGACCAGGCTGGTGACCGTGCTCTTGCCGTTGGAGCCGGTGATCGCGATCACCTTGCTGCCGTCGCCCTGGATCGCGCGCGCCAGGATTTCGATGTCGCCCACCGCCTCGCCGCCGGCGCGGCGGAAGGCGGCGATGGCCGAATTGGCCAGCGGCACGCCGGGGCTGACCACCAGCAGGTCGGAGCCGGCGAAGGTCGCGTCGTCGAAAACGCCGACGATCACCTCGACGCCCGGCAGATGGCGCTCCAGCTCGGCCAGCCGCTCGGCGGACGGATTGGCGTCGACGACGCGCACGCGCGCGCCGTGGGCGGCCAGGTAGCGCGCGGCCGCCAGGCCCGAGCCTCCCAGTCCCACCACCGTCACATGTCGATTGGCGTAATCCATCTCTTCCGTCCTCAGCGCAGCTTCAGCGTCGACAGGCCGATCAGCACCAGCATCATGGTGACGATCCAGAAGCGAACCACCACCTGGGTTTCCTTCCAGCCCTTCAATTCGAAATGGTGATGCAGCGGCGCCATGCGGAACACGCGCTTGCCGGTCAGCTTGAACGAGGTGACCTGGATCATCACCGACAGCGCCTCCATCACGAACAGGCCGCCCATCAGGAACAGCACGATCTCCTGGCGCACGATCACCGCCACCGCGCCGAGCGCGGCGCCCAGCGCCAGCGCGCCGACGTCGCCCATGAACACCTGGGCCGGATAGGCGTTGAACCATAAAAAGCCCAGGCAGGCGCCGCACATCGCCGCGCAGAACACCACCACCTCATGCGCGCCGGGGATGAAGGGCAGGCCCAGATACTTGGAGAACACCGCGTGGCCGGCGACATAGGCGAAGATGGCCAGGCCCGCGGCCACCAGCACTGTCGGCAGCGCCGCCAGGCCGTCCAGGCCGTCGGTCAGGTTGACCGCGTTGGAGGTGCCGACGATGACGAAATAAGTCAGGACGCAGAAACCCACGGCGCCCAGCGGATAAGCGACGGTCTTGAAGAAGGGCACGATCAGCTCGGTGGACGCCGGCAGCTTGGCGGTGGCGATCAGGAACACGCCGGCGCCGATGGCGATGGCCGATTGCCATGCCATCTTGAACTTGGCGGACACGCCCTTCGGGTCCTTGTACACCACCTTGCGCCAGTCGTCGTAGAAGCCCAGCGCGCCGGTGCCCAGCATCACCGCCAGCAGCAGCCACACGTATTTGTTGGACAAATCCGCCCACAGCAGCGTGGTGATGGTGATGGCCAGCAGGATCAGCGAGCCGCCCATGGTCGGCGTGCCGGCCTTGACCAGATGGGTCTGCGGACCGTCGTTGCGCACCGCCTGGCCGACTTTCAGCTCGGTCAGTTTGCGGATCACCCACGGCCCCAGCAGCAGCGAGATGGCGAGCGAAGTCAGCGCCGCCATCACCGCGCGCAGCGTGGTGTAATTGAAGACATTGAAGGCCCGGATATGCGAACCCAACAGATCAGCCAGCCAAAGCAGCACCTTAAACTCCCTCTTTCTTTGCTTGCATCAGGTGTTCCACCACCCGTTCCATGCGCATGAAGCGCGACCCCTTGACCAGAACGGCGGTACCCGACGCCAGCCGGCTATCCAGGCACTCCAACAACTCGTCAATCGAATCAAATCCCTGCCCCGCGCCGCCGAATGCGGCTACCGCGCGACGCGAAGCCTCGCCCAGCGCAAAGAGCTGTTCGATGCCGCGCAGGCGCGCGTGTTCCCCGACTTCGGCATGCAGCGCCGGCGAAGCCTCGCCCAGCTCGCCGATGTCGCCCATCACGAAGCAATGCGGACCGGGCAGGCCGGCCAGCACGTCGATGCCGGCCTTCATCGAATCCGGGTTGGCGTTGTAGCTGTCGTCGATCACGGTCAGGCCGCACGGGCTCTGCTTGATCTGCAGCCGGCCCTTGGCGCCGCCGAACGCGGCCAGGCCCTCGGCGATGGCGGACAGCGGCACGTCCAGCGCCAAGGCGACGGCGGCGGCGGCCAGCGCGTTGCGGACGTTGTGCTCGCCCGGCGCCGGCAGATCAATCTCGACCTGTCCCGCCGGAGAACGCAGCGTGAAACGGCTGCCCAGCGCCGACAGCGCCAGATCGCTTGCGCCGACGTCGGCCTGCGCGAGGCCGAAGCTCAGCTGGCGATGCGAGCCGGCGGCGGCGCGGAACAGCGGCAGATTGGCGTCGTCGGCATTGACCACCGCCACGCCGCCGTCGGCCAGGCCTTCGAAAATCTCGGCCTTGGCGCGGGCGACGTCCTCGGTGGAGCCGAAATGGCCGAAGTGGGCGCGCATCGCGTTGTTGACCAGCGCCACCTGCGGCCGTGTCAGCCCGGTCAGGTAGCTGAGCTCGCCATGATGGTTCATGCCCATCTCAATCACCGCGTAGCGATGCTGCGGCTTCAGCTGCAGCAAGGTCAGCGGCAGGCCGATGTCGTTGTTGAAATTGCCGGCGGTGGCCAGCACGGCATCCACGCCGGCATGGGCCCGCAGGATGGCGGCCAGCATTTCCTTGACCGTGGTCTTGCCATTGGATCCGGTGACGCCGATGCGGACGGCCGGCTGCGTCTCGCGCCAGCCGGCGGCCAGGCGGCCCAGCGCCAGCCGGGTGTCGTCGCCGGCCTGGATCAGGCTGGCGCCGGCCAGTTCGAAGCCGTCGCGCACCAGCGCGGCTGCGCCCTTGGCGGTCACTTCGGCGACGAAATCATGCGCGTCGAAACGCTCGCCCTTCAGCGCGACGAACAGATCGCCTGGCTGCGCCTGGCGGCTGTCGGTGATCACACGCAGCACTTCGCCGTCGGCGCCGGTCAGGCGGCCTTGGGCGAAGCGGGCGGCTTGGCTCAGCGTCATCATCGCGGCGTCCCCCACGCGGTCAGCGCTTCTTCCGCGACGCGGAAGTCGGAGAACGGCCGCTTGACGCCGGCGATGTCCTGGTATTCCTCATGGCCCTTGCCTGCCACCAGCACCACATCGCCCACCTTGGCCTGGCCCACCGCCCAGTGAATGGCGGCTTCGCGGTCGGCCTCGACATGCGCGCGGGCGGCATCCATGCCGGCCAGCACGTCGCGGATGATGGCCTGCGGGTCTTCGCTGCGCGGGTTGTCGCTGGTCAGCACCGCCACATCGGCGTGCTTTTCGGCGATGGCGCCCATCATCGGACGCTTGCCCGGATCGCGGTCGCCGCCGCAGCCGAACACGCAGAACAGCCTGCCGCCGGCGGGGCGGATCTCGGACAGCGTGGCCAGCGCCTTCTCCAGCGCGTCGGGGGTGTGGGCATAATCGATCACCACCAGCGGCTCATGCGCGCCGCCGACGCTCTGCATCCGGCCGCGGGCCGGCTGGATGCGCGCCATCACCGCGGCGGCGTCCTGCAGGCTGACGCCGTTGACGCACAGCGTGGCCAGACAGGCCAGCAGATTGGCGGCGTTGAAGCGGCCAACCAGGCCGGTGCGGACGTCGACCGTGCCCCACGGCGTGGCGACGGTCAGCTGCAGGCCTTCCAGCGTGGCGGCCAGCGCCAGCGGGCGCACATCGCCCTGCTCCAGGCCGTACGTGACAACGCGGGTCTGTTCAGGGTCGATCTCGGCGGCCAGCTGGCGGCCGAAGGCGTCATCAGCGTTGATCACCGCGTGCTTCAGGCCCTCCCAGAAGAACAGCTTCTTCTTGGACTCGCCGTAGGCTTCCATCGAGCCGTGGTAGTCGAGATGGTCGCGGGTCAGATTGGTGAACACCGCGGTAGCGAACTCGACGCCGTTGACGCGGAACTGGTCCAGGCCATGGCTGGACACTTCCATCGTCACCACGTGCGCGCCCTGGCGGCGGTATTCGGCCAGCTTCTGCTGCACCGTCACCGGGTCCGGCGTGGTATGGGTGGTTTCGGTCAATTGGCCGTAAAAGCCGTTGCCGACGGTGCCGATCAGCGCCGCCTTCTGGCCCAGCAAGGAAAACGCCTGCGCCAGCCAATGCGAGATGGAGGTCTTGCCGTTGGTGCCGGTGATGCCGACCACGGTCAGATCACGCGAGGGCAGGCCCAGCACATGGGCGGCGACGATGCCGGCGCGCTCGCGCAGATTCGGCACCGCCAGATTCGGCGCTTGCCACTCGGGCTTCCAGGCGAAGCCGTCGGCGTCGTCCCACAGCACCGCCGCCGCGCCTTTTTCCAGCGCGGCCGGAATGAAATCGCGGCCGTCGGCGTACTCGCCGCGGCAGGCGAGGAACACATCGCCCGGCAGCACGCGGCGGCTGTCGGCCTCCACCCGTTTGATCGGGAGGCCCAGCTGTTGCAACAAGGCCGGATCCCAGTCCGGCAACGCAGTCAAACGGCTCTTCATGATCTTAAAAATCCGCCGGAACCGGGGTCGATTCCGGCAATAAAGTGTTGTTGGATGGCTCGTCAGGCGCGATGTTGAGCACGCGCAGCGCGCCGCCCGCCACCTGCGAGAACACCGGCGCGGACACCGCGCCGCCGTAGTATTTGCCTGCCGACGGCTCGTCTATCATCACCGCCACGATCACCTTGGGCGAGTGGCCGGGCGCGAAGCCCATGAACAACGCGCGGTGCTTGTTGGCCACGTAGGTGCGGCCCTCCAGCTTGCGCGCGGTGCCGCTCTTGCCGCCTATGCTGTAGCCGATGATGCGGCCGCCGACGGCGCCGCCGCCGGGCTGGCTGTTGGCGATCAGCAGATCGCGCATCTCGTGCGCGGTCTTTTCATTGAGCACGCGCTTGCCCGGCATCGGGTTGGACGTCTTGTACAGCGAGATCGGCAGCATCACGCCGTCGTTGGCGAAGATGGTGTAGGCGCGCGCCATCTGGATCAGGCTGACCGACAAGCCATAGCCGAACGACATCGTCGCCTGCTCGATCGGACGCCACTTGTGCCAGTCGCGCAGCCGGCCGCCGGCCTCGCCGGGGAAGCCGGTTTCCGGCGGCCGGCCAAAGCCCAGCGCGTCGTAGTGGGCCCAAGATTCTTCCGGGCTGTTCATCAGCGCCAGTTTGCTGGTGCCGACGTTGGACGACTTCTGGATGATGCCGAGGATGTCCAGGCTGGGACGCGGCGCCACGTCGCGGATGGTGGCCGGCCCGATCATATAAGTGTGGGTATCCAGCACCGTGTTCAGATTGGCCTTGCCGTGCTCCAGCGCCAGCGAGATCGACAGCGGCTTCATGGTGGAGCCCGGCTCGAACAGATCGATCACGCCGCGGTTGCGCATCATCTCCGGCGTCACGCCGCTGCGGTTGTTGGGGTTGAACGACGGGTAGTTGGCCAGCGCCAGCAGCTCGCCGGTATGCGCGTCCAGCACCACCACGCTGCCCGCCTTGGCCTTGTTGGTCTCCACCGCGGCCTTGATTTCGCGGTAAGCCAGGTACTGGATGCGATGGTCGATCGCCAGCGCCAGCTTCTGGCCGTCGCGCGGCGGCTCGATGGCGGCTACGTCCTCGATGATGTGGCCGCGGCGATCCTTCAGCACCACGCGGCGGCCGTCCTTGCCGGACAGCATCTTCTCGCGGGCGAGCTCGACGCCTTCCTGGCCCTTGCCGTCCACGCCGGTGAAACCGATGATGTGCGACACGATCTCGCCGGCCGGGTAGAAGCGGCGGAATTCCTGTTGCTTGGCGATGCCGGGCACGCCCAGCGCCATCACCTTGTCGGCCAGCTCCGGGCTGATCTGGCGCTTGATATAGACGAATTCCTTCTTGCGGTCGGACAGCTTGGACGACAGCTCTTCCGGCGACAGGTCGAGCAGGCCGGCCAGCTCGCGCAGCTTGGCCGGCGGCACCGGCTCCATGTCGGCCGGGCTGGCCCAGATGGTCTGCACCGGGGAGCTGATCGCCAGCGGCTCGCCGTTGCGGTCGGTGATCACGCCGCGGTTGGCTTCCAGCATCAAGGTGCGGCGGAAGCGCGCCTCGCCCTGGCCCTGCAGGAAGTCCTGCTGCACCACCTGCAGATAGACCGCGCGACCGATCAGCGCCAGGAACAGCAAGGCCAGCATCAGCAGCACGCAGCGCACGCGCGTGCTGGTCATCCGCAACGCGGGGCTGGCCGGCGCGGGGCGGGTGCGGACGCTATAACTGGAGCCGGCGCGCATCACAGCGCTCCCTTGGCCGTGATCACCTGGATCTGGCGCGGATCAGGCGTATGCATGTCGAGGCGGGTGGACGCGGCCTTCTCGATCACCGCGTGCGCGCCCCAGGTGCTCTGCTCCAGCTGCAGCTGGCCGAACTCCACCTCCAGCTGCTGCCCCGACTTGGTTTCCTTCTGCAAGTCGCTGTAGAGCTTGCGCGACACGTGCGTGGACGTCACCACCGACCAGGCGGAGAACACGGCCATCAGCAGCAGCGTCGCGTTGAGCTTGTTCATGCGTCGCCCTCCCGCCACGGCGCGGCGGTGCGCTCGGCCACGCGCATGATGGCGCTGCGGGCGCGCGGATTCTCGCGCAGCTCCTCATCGCCGGCGCGGATCGCCTTGCCGACCAGATCGATCGGCGGCTTGGCCATGTCGGCCGCGCGCACCATCGCCCAGGCCGGCAGCTTTTCCTCGCTGCTGACGTCGCGCAGGTACTGCTTGACGATGCGGTCCTCCAGCGAATGGAAGCTGATCACCGCCAGACGGCCGCCTTCGTTCAGCAGGCGCGCCGCTTGCGGCAGCACCGCCTTCAGCTCGTCCAGCTCCCGGTTCACAAAGATCCGGATCGCCTGGAAGGTGCGCGTAGCCGGGTCTTGGCCCGGTTCGCGAGTACGGACGTTTTGCCCAACGAGCACAGAGAGCTCGCGGGTGGTCGTGATGGGGTTTTCCCCCCGTTGCGCAACAATGGCTGCTGCGATCTTGCGAGCAAACCGCTCTTCACCATAAGTCTTGATGACCTCTCTGATATCGGCCTCGTCGGCCGTTGCCAACCACTCGGCGGCGGTGACGCCGCGGGTGGTATCCATGCGCATGTCCAGCGGCGCGTCGAAACGGAAGCTGAAACCGCGGCTGCCGTCGTCGATCTGCGGCGACGACACGCCCAGATCCATCAGCACGCCGTCGACGCCGGCCACGCCCAGGCGGGCGAGCTCGGCCGACAGCGTCTCGAAACCGTTGTGCACGATGTTGAAGCGGGAATCCTCCGCCGCCAGCCTGTCGGCGACGGCGATGGCTTCCAGGTCCTTGTCGAAGGCGATCAGCCGGCCCGAGGGGCCGAGCTTCGACAGGATCAGGCGGCTGTGGCCTCCGCGACCGAAGGTGCAATCGACATAGACGCCATCCGGCCGGATGGCGAGCGCGTCGACCGCTTCGGTCAGCAATACCGTGCGGTGCACGAAGGTGGGGGTGCTCACAGCGTGAAATCTCCAAGGTGTTGCGCCAAATCGGCTTGGTCGATGGCCAGCGCGTCAGCGGTCTGGCTGTCCCATTCCTCGGCATTCCACAATTCGAAGCGGTTGCCCATGCCTACCAGGGCAACGTCCTTGTCCAGCGCGGTCAGTTCACGCAGGCGGCCCGGCAGCAGCACGCGCCCGGCGGAGTCCATCTCCAGGGTCTCGGCATGGCCGAGCACCAGTCGTTGATAGCGTTTCAGGGTGGGATTGCCGGTGGGAAGGGCCAGCAGACGGGCCTCGACCGGGCGCCAGTTGGGTTCGGGGTAAAGCAGCAGATGGTCTTGGGATTCGAGGGTGACGACCAGCTTGTGCCCAAACGCGGACAGCAGCGTCTCGCGGTGCTTGGCCGGAATAGCCAAGCGCCCCTTGCTATCGAGAGACAAGATGCTGACGCCACCAATCATGATTTGAGACCCGCTGACCGAGAAAAACGGAGCCGTCGCTCCGGGGGGAGAATTTCCCCACTTTCACCCACTTTGACCCACTTTCCGCCACTATAAGAAAGAACTGCCCCACGGTCAACATAGGGATTTACTAATTCGCCTTTTGAGACAATGACTTACGGCAGCGCGTAAAAATGGAATCTGAAACAAATCAGGGACTTAAATTCGCCTGTAAAAGTGGGACATGAACATTGCGGGTCGCGGAGACTGTAACAAGGCGGCAATGATTGCCAATGGAACTGTTTGAACCACAAGTATCTTCAGGAAAAGCAACAAATTACCGGCGGCGATTTTCAGCCATGTATTTAAAAAACAACAGGGCGGCCATTCAGGCCGCCTTGCTGTTCTGGCGATCAGACGATCAAGACAGCTTTTGGCGCAGGATGTCCTGCACCTGGGCCGGATTTGCCTTGCCCTTGGACGCCTTCATCACCTGGCCGGCCAGCGCGTTCAGCGCCTTTTCCTTGCCGGCGCGGAATTCCTCGACCGCCTTGGGATTGGCGGCGATCGCCTCTTCCACCATCTTTTCGATGGCGCCGACGTCGGAGACCTGCTTCAGCCCGTCGCGCTCGATGACGGCATCGGCGGACAGATCGCTGTCCCACAACGCGTCGAACACCTGCTTGGCCAGCTTGCTGGACAAGGTGTTGTCGGCGATGCGGACGATCAGGCCGGACAAGCGCTCCACCGAGATCGGGCAGTCGGCGATGTCCTTGCCGTCACGGTTCAGCCGCGCGGCGATCTCGCCGTTGATCCAGTTGGCGGCCAGCTTGCCCTGGCCGGAGGCCTTGGCGGCGGCTTCAAAGTACTGCGCCTGCTTGAGGCTGGACGTCAGCAGCGCCGCGTCGTAGGCGGACACGCCGTAGCTCTCCACAAAGCGGGCCTGCATCGCGCCCGGCAGCTCCGGCATCTCGCCCTTGATGCGGGCGATCTGCTCGTCGGATATGCGCACCGGCAGCAAGTCCGGATCCGGGAAGTAGCGATAGTCGTGCGCGTCTTCCTTGCTGCGCATCATGCGGGTCTCGCCGGTATCCGGGTCGAACAGCACGGTGGCCTGCTGCACCTTGCCGCCGTCTTCCAGCGTATCGATCTGCCACTGGATCTCGTACTTGGCGGCCTGCTCCAGGAAGCGGAAGGAATTGAGGTTCTTGATCTCGCGGCGGGTGCCGAATTCCTTTTGCCCCTCCGGGCGCACCGACACGTTGACGTCCATGCGGAAGCTGCCTTCCTGCATATTGCCGTCGCAGATGCCCAGCCAGGTCACCAGCGTATACAGCGCCTTGACGTAGGCCAGCGCCTCGTCGACCGAGCGCATGTCCGGCTCGGACACCACTTCCAGCAGCGGGGTGCCGGCGCGGTTCAGGTCGATGCCGGACAGGCCCTGGAAGTCTTCGTGCAGGCTCTTGCCGGCATCCTCTTCCATATGGGCGCGGGTCACGCCGACCACCTTTTCCTGGTCGCCGACCAGAATCTTGAGCTTGCCGCCCTCGACGATGGGCAGGTCCATCTGGCTGATCTGGTAGCCCTTGGGGAGGTCTGGATAGAAGTAGTTCTTGCGGGCGAACACGTTCTTCTGGTTGATGTTGGCGTCCAGCGCCAGGCCCAGGCGGATCGCCTTGTCCACCACCGCGCGGTTCAGCACCGGCAGCACGCCGGGCAGCGCCAGTTCCACCGCGGAAGCTTGGGTGTTGGGCTCCGCGCCGAAAGCGGTGCTGGAGCCGGAGAAAATCTTGGAGACGGTATTGAGCTGCACGTGCACCTCGATACCGATGACGACTTCCCATTTCATGGTCGGAAAATCCTTATTCATGCCAGAGCGCAATCTCAGCCGCGCTCTTGGAAACGTAAACTCTCAACCTGCGCACGAGCGGCGCGAAGGCAAGGCGGGCGCGCGCAGGCAGTACACTCGTACGGCAAGCGCAGCCAACGCGGCATTCGCGTCGCGCAGCCGCCGGCTTACAGCGCGGGCGCCTTGGCGTGCCAGTCGGTCGCCTGCTGGAACTGGTGCGCGACGTTCAGCATCTTGGCCTCGGCGAAGTAATTGCCGATGATCTGCAGGCCAATCGGGCGGCCGTTGGCGGCGAAGCCCGCCGGCACACTCATGCCCGGCAGGCCGGCCAGGTTCACCGACAGCGTGTAGACGTCGGACAGATACATCTGCACCGGATCGGACGCCATCTGGCCCAGATCGAAGGCGGCGGTCGGCGCCACTGGCCCCAGGATCACGTCGCACTGCTGGAAAGCGGCCTTGAAGTCGTTGGCGATCAGGCGGCGGATCTTCTGCGCCTTCAGGTAGTAGGCGTCGTAGTAGCCGTGGCTCAGCACGTAGCTGCCGACCAAGATGCGGCGCTTGACCTCGTCGCCGAAACCTTCGGCGCGGGTCTTCTCGTACATGTCGACCAGGTCCTTGTAGTCCTTGGCGCGGTGGCCGTAGCGGACGCCGTCGTAGCGGGACAGGTTGGTCGAAGCCTCAGCCGGCGCGATCACGTAATAAGCCGGGATCGACAGCTCGGTGTTGGGCAAGGCGATTTCCACCGCCTCGGCGCCCAACTTCTTCAGCTCGGCCACAGCGTTGTCGACGGCGCGCGCCACATCGGCATCCAGGCCGGCGGCGAAGTATTCCTTGGGCAGGCCCACACGCAAGCCGTTCAAGGAGTTGCCGAGCTCACGGGTGTAATCTTCCTTGGCGCGCTCCAGGCTGGTGGAGTCGCGCTCGTCGAAGCCGGCCATCACGTTCAGCATCAACGCGCAGTCCTCGGCGGTCTGCGCGATCGGGCCGCCCTGATCCAGCGAGGAGGCGAAGGCCACCATGCCGTAGCGCGACACCACGCCGTAGGTCGGCTTGATGCCGGTGACGCCGCAATGGCTGGCCGGCTGGCGGATGGAGCCGCCGGTGTCGGTGGCGGTGGCCACCGGCGCCAGGCGCGCGGCGACGGCGGCGGCCGAGCCGCCGGAGCTGCCGCCCGGAATAGCGTTCAGGTCCCACGGGTTCTTCACCGCGCCGTAGAACGAGTTTTCATTGGACGAGCCCATCGCGAACTCGTCCATATTGGCGCGGCCCAGCGTCACCATGCCGGCGGCGGCGCACTGCTCCACCACGTGGGCGCTGTAAGGCGAGACGAAGTTATCCAGCATCTTGGAGCCGCAGCTGGTCTTCCAGCCTTGCTGGCAGAACAGGTCCTTGTGCACCAGCGGCACGCCGGTCAGGGCATGGGCATCGCCTGCGGCGAGGCGCGCGTCGGCGGCGCGGGCTTCGGCCAGCGTCTTCTCGCGGTCGACGGTGACGATGGCGTTGAGCTGCGGGTTCAGCACCTCGATGCGGCCCAGGTACTGGCTGGCCAGCTCCACGCTGGAGACCTGCTTGGCCGCCAGCTGTTGCGACAATTGCTTGAGGGTGGCTTGTGTCATTTCGATCAAATCTTGCTATCCGGATAGTCTGGCCCGGCCGGCGATTTTCTGGGAACCAATCGCGGCGGGACGGCTCACAGGCTTACTCGATCACTTTGGGAACGAGGAACAGGCCTTTTTCCACTTGCGGCGCGACCGCCTGGAAGGCCTCGCGACGGTTGGGTTCGGTGACGACGTCGTCGCGCAAACGCAGGGAAACATCCTGCGGGTGCGCCATCGGCTCGACGCCGGCGGTGTCGACGGCCTGCATCTTTTCGATCAGGCCGAAAATATTGTTGAGCTGGTCCGCTGTGGCGGCGATTTCCGCCTCGCTCACATTGATGCGGGCAAGCTTGGCGATCCGTGCGACATCCTGATGCGTCAGCGACATGGCTTCCTCGTTAAAACCTTTAATATTTCAAGCTTTATAGGGTATCATACCCCGTTTGATTCTCCCAAGATCGACATTGCGCCACGACGCATTCCGGGGGCATTTTCCACCCCGCGGAAGCCTGCGCCGGGGCCAGCAGACGCAGGCCGAATCCGCCGCCGGTAAAGACCGGCAACAACTGTTCGACGTCCCCCCGCATCGGCGCGAAAAAACGCCCGTGCGCAACGCTCGGGACAGTGAATAGTTGCCATGCCTGATAAAAAGGCGGGGAAACGGGCCTGCCACAGATTAAACTGGATTTTTACGGACGCCGCCGGCGTCCGCCACTGACGAAAACTGACCAGGACCGCCCAATGTTTCGTTCGCTGACCGGATACTTCTCCAACGACCTCGCCATCGACCTCGGCACCGCCAACACCCTGATCTACATGCGCAGCAAGGGCATCGTCCTCGACGAGCCTTCGGTCGTCGCCATCCACAACGACGCGCCGACCAACAAGAAATCCATCCTGGCCGTCGGCCTGGAAGCCAAGCGCATGCTGGGCCGCACCCCGGGCAGCATCCAGGCGATCCGTCCGATGAAGGACGGCGTGATCGCCGACTTCACCGTCACCGAGCAGATGCTGAAGCAGTTCATCAAGAAGGTGAACCCTAACCGCTTCTTCGCCGCCAGCCCGCGCATCGTGATCTGCGTGCCCTGCGGCTCCACCCAGGTGGAACGCAAGGCGATCCGCGACTCCGCCCTCGCCGCCGGCGCGCGCCGCGTCGAGCTGATCGAAGAGCCGATGGCCGCGGCGATCGGCGCCGGCCTGCCGGTGGAAGAGCCGACCGGCTCGATGGTGGTGGACATCGGCGGCGGCACCACCGAAGTCGGCGTGATCTCGCTGGGCGGCGTGGTCTACTCCAACTCGGTGCGCGTCGGCGGCGACAAGTTCGACGAATCCATCATCAACTACATCCGCCGCAACTACGGCATGCTGATCGGCGAGACCACCGCCGAGGAAATCAAGAAAACCATCGGCTCCGCCTTCCCGGGCGCCGAGGTGCGCGAGATGGAAGTCAAGGGCCGCAACCTGGCCGAAGGCATTCCGCGCGCGTTCACCGTGTCTTCCAATGAAATCCTGGAAGCGCTGACCGAGCCGCTGAACCAGATCGTTTCCGCGGTGAAGATCGCGCTGGAGCAGACTCCGCCGGAACTGGGCGCCGACATCGCCGAGAAGGGCATGGTGCTGACCGGCGGCGGCGCGCTGCTGAAGGACATCGACCGCCTGCTGGCGGAAGAGACCGGCCTGCCGGTGTTCGTGGCCGAGGAACCGCTGACCTGCGTGGTGCGCGGCTCCGGCAAGGCGCTGGAAAAAATGGACAAGATCGGCACCATTTTCACCAACGTGCCTTAAACTTCCAGCAAACACCCTGTAAACCGAGCGAACGCCGCGCCGTCAAGGCGCGGTGGCTGTGGCCATGGATTTCGCCAACACCCCAAGCTTTTTCCGCTCCGGGCCGCCCCCGGCTGCGCGCCTGGCCATGAGCGTGGTCGCCTCGATCGCGCTCTTGATCGGAGACAGCCGCTACGGCCTGATGGAACAGGCGCGCGAAGCGCTGTCGCTGGCGCTGTACCCGGTGCAGCGCGCGGTCAACATGCCGGCGCAGGCGGTTCGCCACGCCGGCGACTACCTGACCTCGCAGGCCGAGATGAAGCAGGAGAACACCCTGCTGCGCGAGAAACAGCTGCAGATGGCCGCCCAGCTGGGACGGCTGCAGACGCTGGAGCGCGAGCTGAACGAGCTGCGCCAGCTGAACGGCATCCGCGCCCAGCGCGACGACTCGGCTCAGATCGCCGAGACGCTGTACACCGGCCGCGACCCGTTCTCGTACAAAATCATCATCGACAAGGGCGACGACGCCAAGCTGCAAGCCGGCCAGCCGGTGGTGGACGCGCGCGGGCTCCTGGGACAGGTGACGCGGGTGCAGCCGCTGACCGCCGAGGTGACCCTGATCATCGACAAGAACCAGATGGTTCCGGTGATGATCGCCCGCACCGGCGAGCGCGCCATCCTCTATGGTTATGGTGGCGGCATCGAACTGCGCTACCTGCCGCAAAGTTCGGACGTCAAGGAAAACGACCGCATCGTCACCTCGGGTCTGGACGGCGTGTTTCCGGAAGGCATCCCGGTTGCGGTGGTGAGCAAGGTCGACCGCAATGCCGGCGCCGCCTTCACCCGCGTCAGCACCCTGCCGATGTCCGGCGTGCAGCAAACCCGCTACGTGCTGGTGCTTCAAGCCAAGGAAACGCGCCCGCGCCCGGCCGAACCGCCGGCGCTGCCAGAGAAGAAGACCAAGGGCGGCAAGAAGTCCGCCGACGAGGAGTAAGCCCAGATGTCGTTGGACCGCCCCAAGGAATTGCTCAAGCCGGTCAAGCGCCGCTTCATCCTGACCACCTTCGTGATCGCCGTGCTGGTCGAGCTGGTGCCGCTGCCGCACGGCAGCACGCGCTGGCTGCCCGACTTCATCGGCCTGCTGATCCTGTATTGGGTGATCAACCAACCGCGCCGGGTCAACATCGGCATCGCCTTCCTGATGGGCATCATCGCCGACGTGTCCACCGCCGGCCTGTTCGGCCAGCACGCGCTGGCCTACTCGATCACCGCCTTCCTGGCCTTGAGCCGCCAGCGCCAGCTGGTGATGTTCAACCTGGGCCAGCAGGCGCTGGTGGTGCTGGGCCTGATGCTGACCAACCAGCTGATCATGGTGGTGGTGCGGATGCTGACCGGCTCCGCCTTCGTCGGCTGGAGCTATTTCCTGCCGCCCTTGATCGGCGCGCTGCTGTGGCCGCTGTTGACCAAGCTGATGCTGATTCCTTACCGCCACCACACGGCATGAAACCCGACTGATCCATGCGCCGCCCGTCCCGTTTCAAAAACCCGCAGTCCGAAGAAGCCCAGTTCGAGCTGCGGCTGATCATCGCCTACGCGCTGATCATCCTGATGTTCCTCACCCTGCTCGCGCGCTTCATCTGGCTGCAGGTGCTGCAGCACGACCATTTCTCCACGCTGGCCCAGAACAACCGCATCTCGCTGGTGCCCATCCTGCCCAACCGCGGCCTGATCCTGGACCGCAACGGCATCGTGCTGGCGCAGAACTACTCCGCCTACACGCTGGAGCTGACGCCGAGCAAGATTTCCGACCTCGCCGCCACCGTCGCCAAGCTGAAGACGCTGGCCGACGTCAGCCCGCGCGACGAGAAGCTGTTCAAGAAGCTGCTGGCCGAGAGCAAGAATTTCGAAGCCATACCGCTGAAGGTCAAGCTGACCGACGACGAAGCCGCGCGCGTCGCCGCCCACGGCTTCGAGCTGCCCGGCGTCGAGGTCAAAGCCAGGCTGTTCCGCGATTATCCGTACAAGGAAATGACCAGCCACGTGCTGGGCTACATCGGCCGTATCAATCAGAGGGACAAGGAGCGGCTGGAGGAAGAGGACAAGACCACCAACTACAAGGGCACCAACTACATCGGCAAGACCGGCCTGGAAGCGGTGTACGAGGAAGACCTGCACGGCCAGGTGGGCTTCGAGGAAATGGAAACCGACTCCGGCGGCCGCGCGGTGCGCAGCCTGCGCCGCACGCCGCCGGTCAACGGCAACACCCTGAAGCTGGCGCTGGATATCCGACTGCAGGAAATGGCCGACAAGCTGTTCGGCGAGCGCCGCGGCGCGCTGGTGGCGATAGACCCCAACACCGGCGGCGTGCTGGCCTTCCTGTCCAAGCCCGGCTTCGATCCCAGCCTGTTCATCGACGGCATCGACACCCAGACCTGGACCGCGCTGAACACCGACTGGCAGAAGCCGCTGATCAACCGCGCGCTGCGCGGCACCTATCCGCCGGGCTCCACCTTCAAGCCCTTCATGGCGATGGCGGCGCTGAACACCCACAGCATAGGCATGCACGACATCCGTCCGGCGCCCGGCTACTTCACGCTGCCGGGCTCCAGCCACCAGTTCCGCGACAGCAAGAAAAGCGGCAATGGCATGGTCAACCTGCAGCGCGCGATCACCGTGTCCAGCGACACCTTCTTCTACAAGCTGGCCTGGGACATGGGCATAGACAAGATCCATCCGGTGGTCGGCTCCTTCGGCCTGGGCAGCAAGACCGGCATCGACCTGGACGGCGAATCCATCGGCGTGCTGCCGTCCAAGGAATGGAAGGAAAAGCGCTTCGCCCGCTACAAGCCCGAGGTGCGGCGCTGGTATCCGGCCGACGTGGTCAGCATCGGCATCGGCCAGGGCTTCAACGCTTACACCCCGCTGCAAATGGCCAACGCCACCGCCATCATGGCCAACGGCGGCCAAGTGTTCAAACCGCACCTGGTGCAGCAGGTGGTGGACTCCAAGACCGGAAAATCCCGCCAGATCGAGCCGCAGCCGATCCGGCAACTGCCTTACCCGAAGGAATACTTCGACTACATCAAGGAAGGCATGCGCAACGTGATGATCTCGGGCACCGGCGCCCGCGTCGGCGCCGGCCTGCAGTACTCGATGGCCGGCAAGACCGGCACCGCCCAGGTGGTGGCGATCAAGCAGGGCGCCAAGTACAACGCCGCCGCGCTGGCCGAGCAATACCGCGACCACAGCTGGTTCATCGCCTTCGCGCCGGTGGAGCAGCCCAAGATCGCGGTGGCCATCATCGTCGAGAACGCCGGCTTCGGCGCCGCCGCCGCCGCGCCGGTGGCGCGCGGCCTGTTCGACTTCTACCTGACCGGCAAGGTGCGCAACGACCTGGCCGGCCTGCTGAAAACCGTGCCGATGGAAAACGGAGACGTACGTGAAGACGCCGCTGATTAAGCAGATCTGGCAGCAGATAAAAGAGCCGCTGGACGGCTGGCTGATGCTGTTCCTCGGTCTGATCTTCGCGGTCAGCATGGTGCTGCTCTACTCCGCCAACAACCAGTCCTTCGACAAGATAGACAACAAGCTGATCTACACCGCGATGGCGCTGACCGTGATGTGGGTGATCGCGCGGATGCGGCCGCAGAGCGTGATGAACTTCGCGCCGCCGATTTACGTCATCGGCGTGCTGCTGCTGATCGCGGTGCACTTCAAGGGCATCACGGTGAACGGCTCCACCCGCTGGCTGAGCCTGGGCGTCACCCGCATCCAGCCGTCGGAGATTCTGAAGATCGCGCTGCCGATGATGCTGGCCTGGTTCTTCCAGAAATACGAGCTGTCGCTGCGCTGGTGGCATTACCTGATCGCCGCCGCCATCATGCTGGTGCCGGTGGGCCTGGTGCTGAAGCAGCCCGACCTGGGCACCGCGCTCTTGATCGCCGCCGCCGGCTTCTTCGTGCTGTTCTTCGCCGGCCTGCCGTGGAAGGTGATCCTGGCCGGCGCGGTGATGGCCGCCGCCAGCCTGCCCATCGTCTGGAACCACCTGCACGACTACCAGCGCAAGCGGGTGCTGACCCTGATCGACCCCACCACCGACCCGCTGGGCACCGGCTACCACATCATCCAGTCGATGATCGCCATCGGCTCCGGCGGGCCGTGGGGCAAGGGCTGGCTCAACGGCACCCAGACCCATCTGGACTATATCCCCGAGCGGACGACTGACTTCATTTTCGCCGTCTACTCCGAGGAATTCGGCCTGGCCGGCAACGCGGTGCTGCTGACGCTCTACCTGTTGATCCTGAGCCGGGCGATGATGATCACCGCCAGCGCGCAGACGCTGTACGGCCGGCTGATGGCGGGATCGATCACCATGTCCTTCTTCGTCTACGCCTTCGTCAACATGGGCATGGTGTCCGGCATCCTGCCGGTGGTGGGCGTGCCGCTGCCCTTCATGTCCTACGGCGGCACCGCCTCGGTCACGCTGTTCATCGGCATGGGCATGCTGATGGGCATCAGCAATCTGCGGCGCTGAACGCACGCTCCGGAACCCTTGCCGAACCGGCCTGCCCAAAGCAGGCCGGTTTGTCCATCCGCCCCGCGCGGCTTGACGCCGCGGGCGCCGCTGCGGCATCGTCAAGCGGACGCTCCTCCCCATCCAGCAAGGAAACGCAACTTAATCCATGAGACTGAAGACCCTGAGCCTGCTGCTGGCGCTGGCCTTGTCGCCCGCGCTGTCCGTCCACGCCGAAACCGCCGCGCCGGCCGCCCAGCGCGCGCAGGCGGCCGCCCCCTACGCCAGCGCCGAAGGCATCAGCGAATACCGGCTGGCCAACGGCCTGCGCGTGCTGCTGGCGCCCGACGACTCCAAGCCCACCACCACCGTCAATCTGACCTATCTGGTCGGCAGCCGCCACGAAGGCTACGGCGAAACCGGCATGGCCCACTTGCTGGAGCACATGCTGTTCAAGGGCACGCCCACCAGCGGCAACCTGATGTCCGAGCTGTCCAAGCGCGGCATGCAGTTCAACGGCTCCACCTTCTTCGACCGCACCAACTACTTCGAAACCTTCCCCGCCGACGAGGCCAGCCTGGATTGGGCGCTGGCGATGGAAGCCGACCGCATGGTCAACAGCAAGGTGGCCAGAAGCGATCTGGACACCGAGTTCTCGGTGGTGCGCAACGAGATGGAGCAGGGCGAGAACAACCCGGCCAACGTGCTGTGGAAGCAGCTGTCGGCGATCAGCTTCGACTGGCACAACTACGGCCATAGCACGATAGGCGCGCGCTCCGACGTGGAAAAGGTGCGCATCGAAAACCTGCAAGCCTTCTACCGCAAGTATTACCAGCCCGACAACGCCGTGTTGGTGGTGGGCGGCAAGTTCGACCCTACCCGCGCGCTGGCGCGGATCGAAGCGCTGTTCGGCAAGATCCCGCGGCCGCAGCGCGAACTCGCGCCCACCTGGACCGAGGAGCCGCAGCGCGACGGCGAGCGCGAAGTGACCGTGCGCCGCGTCGGCGACACCCAGCTGGCGGCGACGCTGTACCGCACCGCGGCCGGCAGCCACCCGGACAGCGCCGCGCTGCAGGCGCTGGCGGCGATCCTGGCCGACACGCCCAACGGCCGCCTGTACAAGAACCTGGTCGCCGCCCACAAGGCCGTCGGCGTCAGCGCGATGCCGTTCGAGCTGGCCGAGCCCGGCTACATCGTGTTCCTGGCCGAGCTGTCCAAGCGCCAGAGCCTGGCCCAGGCCCGCCCCATCCTGCAGGCCACCGTCGAAGCCATCCGCGCCAAGCCCATCACCGCCGCCGAACTCAAGCGCGCCAAGGCCGCGCTCTTGAAGGACATCGACCAGACGCTGAACGATCCGCAGCGGCTGGCGGTGCAGTTGTCCGAGTCCATCGCGCTGGGCGACTGGCGGCTGTATTTCCTGCAGCGCGACCGCATCGCGGCGCTGACCGTGGCCGACGTGCAGCGGGCGGCGGAAAACTACTTCAAGCCCAGCAACCGCAGCTACGGCCAGTTCATCCCCACCGCCAAGCCCGACCGCGCCGCGATCCCGCCGGTGCCGGACGTGGCCGCGCTGGTGGCCGATTACAAGGGCAAGGCCGCCGTCGCCGCCGGCGAGGCCTTCGACGCCAGCCCGGCCAATATCGAGGCCCGCACCCAGCGCGGCCGGCTCGCCAACGGCGCGTCAGTCGCGCTGCTGTCCAAGCAGACCCGCGGCAACGTCGTGCACGGCGCGTTCAGCTTCTCCTTCGGCGACGCCGGCAATCTGCGCGGCCAGGCCGCCGCGGCCGAACTAACCGCCAATATGCTGGAGCGCGGCAGCCGCAAGCTCGGCCGCGCGGCCATCTCCGACAAGCTGGACGCGCTGCAGGCCAGCCTGGACATCGGCCAGGACGGCCAGGACCTGCAAGTGCGCTTCAAGACCACCCGCCAGAACCTGCCCGCGCTGCTGGAGCTGATCGCCGAGCTGCTGCAGCAGCCGGCCTTCCCCGCCGACGAGTTCGAGCAGCTGAAACGCCAGGCGCTGGCCGGCATCGATTCCTCGCGCGGCGAGCCGCAGGCGCTGGCCGGCCAGGCGGTCAATCAGCAGCTGAACGCCTACGCCAAGGATGACATCCGCTACAGCCCGACGCTGGACGAATCCTACCGCGACATCGCCGGCGTGAAGCTGGACGCGCTCAAGCGCTTCCACCAGCAGTTCTACGGCGCCGACCACGCGCAGCTGGCCCTGGTCGGCGACTTCGACGCCGCCGCCGTCCGCGGCCAACTGGACCAGCTGTTTGGCCGCTGGAACAGCAAGGCCGCCTACCAGCGCGTGGACGGCCTGCTGCCGCAACCTAAGCCGGCCAGCCTGTCCGTCGCCACGCCGGACAAGGCCAACGCCGTCTACAGCGCCTCGCTGCCGCTGGCCATCGGCGACGATTCGCCCGACTACCCGGCGCTGCTGCTGGCCAACGAAATACTGGGCGGCGGCGCGCAATCGCGGCTGCTGGCGCGGCTGCGCCAGCAGGACGGCATCAGCTACGGCGCCGGCAGCGGCGTCGACGCCGCCAGCTTCGGCAAGGTGGGCGCGTGGCGGATGGGCGCGATCTTCGCGCCGCAGAATCTGGACAAGCTGAAACAGGGCGTGGCCGAGGAGCTGGCGCGGCTGCGGCGAGACGGCGTCGCCGCCGAGGAGCTGGCCGAAGCCAAGCAGGGCCTGCGGCGGACCTACCAGGTGGCACTGGCCCAGGACGGCCCGCTCAGCGACCTGCTGCAGCGCCAGCTGTGGCAGGGCCGCACCATGGCCTTCACCCGCGAGCGGCTGGCGATGCTGGACGCGCTGACAGTGGACGAGGTCAACGCCGCGCTGCGCAAGTATCTGCAGCCGGAACTGTTGACCCAGGCCTACGCCGGCGACTTCGCCGCCAAGCCGGCCGCGGCCAAGTAAGGCGCGTCAAACGGGCGCATCCGCCGCCGGCCCCTCCGGCGGCGGCGTCTCCTCGCCGGCCGGCGCGCTGTCCGGCAGCGGCCGGCCGTCGCGGCCGAACAGCCTGAGCTGGCGCGGCAGGTCGAAATCGTCGGCCAGCTTCACCCCCACGCCCAGCAAGCGCACCGGGCGGGCGCCGCGGGCGTAGCCGGTGCGCAGCAGCTGGCCGAACGCCGCCATCGACAGCGCGTAGCCCGGCTGCTCCACCGTGGTCTGGCTGAAATCGTCGAACTTGAGCTTCACCGACAAGCCCTTGAACTCGGGGCTGCCGCTGCGCGCCAGCCGCGCCTGCAGCCGGTCCGCCAGTTCCGGCAGCTTGGACAGGCAGTTGGCGAGGTCGGGCAGGTCCTGGGCGTAGGTCTCCTCGACGCTGATCGTCTTGCGGCTGCGGTCGGTGGACACCGGCCGCTCGTCGCGGCCCTGCGACAGCGCCAGCAGCCGCTCGCCGAAGCTGCCGAAATGGCGGAACAGGTCGGCCGGCGACCAGCGCCTGAGATCGCCGCAGCTGTGTATGCCCAGCCGATGCAGCCGCTCGGCGGTGACGCGGCCGACGCCGTGTATCTTCTCCACCGGCAAGGTGACCACGAAGGCGTCGACGTCGCGCGGGCGGATCAGGAACTGGCCGTCCGGCTTGTTCCAGTCGCTGGCCACCTTGGCCAGGAATTTATTGGGCGCGATGCCGGCCGACGCGGTGATGCCCACCTCGTCGCGGATCTGGCGGCGTATCGCCTCGGCCATCAGCGTGGCGCTGCCCTGCTCATGCGGCTGGCCGGTGACGTCCAGATAGGCCTCGTCCAGCGACAGCGGCTCGATCACATCGGTATAGCGCTGGTAGATGGCCATGATCTGCTGGCTGGCCAGCCGGTAGCGCGCCATGTCCGGCGGCAGGATCACCAGCTCCGGACACAGCCTGAGCGCCCGCGCCGACGACATCGCCGAGTGCACGCCGTAGCGGCGCGCGATGTAGTTGCAGGTGGCCACCACGCCGCGCGTTTCCGGACGTCCGCCCACCGCCAGCGGCACATCGCGCAGGCTGGGGTCGTCGCGCATCTCGATCGCGGCGTAGAAGCAGTCGCAGTCGACGTGGATGATCTTGCGTTGCGGGGCGTTCATCGGGAATCAGGGACGGTCGCTGTGCCCCAGCGCCTTGTCCGGCGCGATGCGGTCGCGCAGCCGCTGCTTGAGGATTTTCAGCTCGGGAAAACCGTCCTCCGCCTTGCGGTCCCACAGCAATTCGCCGTCGACCTCGACGCGGAACACGCCGCCGCTGCCGGGACGCAGCGCCACCTCGGCCAGTTCTTTTTCAAAGGTGGTCAGCAGTTCCTGGGCCAGCCAGCCGGCGCGAAGCAGCCAACGGCAGCCGGTGCAGTAGTGGATGACGACGCGGGGAAGGGAAGCGGGGGAGTCGGACGGATTCATGATGGAAAGACAAGGCGGGAACAAAACGACAGCATAACGTAAAAAACGGCGCCGACCCCCTGTTTGCAGCGTGTTGTGCGGGTGCGAGGCACCCTCTCCTCCATCATTTCTCTTTTATTTGGCAGACTTGGCGCAGTGCCGAGTCGGGGGCCGGCGTCGCGGATATCGTCTTGTTCAACTTTGTTGCTCGGGCCAGTGTGCCCAGCCGGGCCTGGACTGTAAAGTCCGGAATGGTCGCGGCTCGCATTGCTGCGAAGCAGCATGTAACTTCGGCGCAACGCCAACAAACAAACAAAAAAACAGCAGCTTGCGCCGAAAATGGCGGCAAGCTGCTGCGGGCGTCGTTTGGTAGCGCTATCAGTGCGCGTGGTCGTCGGCGCCGTCCTGCACCACCACCTGCACTTCCACCTGGCCGGCCTTCTCGAAGCCCAGCGTCAGCGGGAAGCGGTCGCCGGCCTTCAGCGGCTGCTTCAGGCCCATCAGCATGATGTGGTAGCTGCCCGGCGCGAACTTGACGGTCTGGCCCGGCGCGATCGCCACGCCGCCTTCCACCTTGCGCATCCGCATCACGCCGTTGTCGTTGACGTGGGTGTGCAGCTCGGCGCGCTCGGCGCGCGGCGTGCTGGCCGACACCAGCTTGTCCTCGGCCTTGCCCTGGTTTTCCAGCGATAGGTAGACGCCGCCGGTCTGGCTGGCGGCCGGCATCGCGCGGCTCCACGGATGGCCGATGTGGATGGCGCCCAGTTGGAAGGAGTGGGCGGCTGCCAGGCCGGACAGGCACAGGCCCAACAGGGCGGCGGCGAAACGTTTCATCGCGGGGTCTCCAATTGAAAATGGCTCTCACTCTAGCACGCCGCGCGGGCCGATGAACGCGACAAATTGCCGCATCCGTCGGCCTTGCGCCACACCTTGCCATGCCGCCGGTCTAAAGCGCAGCCCCCGGCTACCCCAGGGCAACGTAAGCCTCTACAATCGGCGGGCTAGATACCCGGCCTCAACACCATGTTCAAAACCCTGTCGCTGCAATTCCTGTTCGGCGGTCTGCTCAGCCTGATCACCATCACCAATCCGCTGTCCAAGATTCCGCTGTTCATCACGCTGACCCGCGAAATGAGCGATACGCACCGCGACTCGCAAGCCCGCCGCGCCTGCGTGTTCGCCGCCGCCATCATGGCGGTGAGCCTGCTGGCCGGCAACCTGATCATGGCCGCCTTCGGCATTTCCTACGGCGCGCTGCGCATCGCCGGCGGCTTCGTGGTGGCGGTGCTGGGCTATCGCATGCTGTTTCTGTCGCAAGACCCCGGCCAGGCGCCCAAACAGTCCGGCGAGCGCGAGGACTACGCCTTCTTCCCGCTGGCGATGCCCGGCATCAGCGGCCCCGGCACCATCGCGGTGGTGATCGGCATTTCCACCGAGATCGCCGAACTGTCCACGCTGCCAGCCAAGGCGCTGGCTTTCGCGATGACTTTCGCCGCCATCGGCCTGACCTGCGCCGGCATGTGGCTGACGCTGAAATCGTCGCTGCTGATCTCGGAGCGGCTGGGCCGCGGCGGCCGCGAGGTGATGACCCGGCTGATGGGCTTTTTGCTGATCTGCATCGGCGTGCAGTTCGTCGGCTCCGGCATCCGCACCTTCATGGCCGGCTCCTGAGCCGCAGCCCAAGCCAGGCAAGCCGGCGCGCACAAGCCGCGCCGCCTCTGCCACAATGGGCGGACCATCACCGCAGGTCCTCTCCATGCCCGCCCTTTCCGCCGAACGCTCCGAGCTGTTCCGCGCCGACGACCTCGGCGCGCTGGAATGCCTGGACGCGCAATACGCCGAGCGGACCTTCCCGCCCCATTTCCACGAGCAGTTCGTCGTCAACACGCTGACCCTGGGCGCGCAGTCCTACCGCCACCGCGGCGGCCTGCACCGCGCCGGCGTCGGCGCGCTGGTGCTGATCAATCCCGGCGAGGTGCACACCGGCGAAACCGCCCACAAAAACGGCTGGGCCTATCGCGGCTTCTATCCCGGCGTCGACATGATGGGCTGCCTGGCCGCCGACCTGAACGGCAAGGCGGGCCTGCCCTATTTCCGCGACACCGTGGTGGTCGACCCCGGCCTGGCGCGCCGGCTGGACGGCCTGCACCTGCTGCTGCGCGACAGCCGCGACGCGCTGCGGCGCGAATCGGCGCTGGCCGCGGTGTTCAGCGAGGTGTTGGTCAAATACATGCGGCTGCGCCCCCATGAGCAGGCGGCCGCCCCCGGCGCCGTGGAAATCGTCAGGCAGATGCTGGCCGACGATCCCGCCGCCAACCACTCGCTGCAGCAAATGGCGGCGGCGGTCGGCCTGTCGCCCTGGCAGCTGTGCCGCCAGTTCAAGCGCGAGACCGGGCTGCCGCCGGTGGCTTGGCGCAACCAGCTGCGGGTGGCGCGCGCCCGCAAGCTGCTGGCGGCCGGCATGCGGCCCGGCGCGGCGGCGCTGGAGCTGGGCTTCGCCGACCAGCCGCACCTGACCCGCGCGTTTCAGCAAGCGCTGGGCATCACGCCCGCCGCCTACCAGCGGGCGGTGGGCGCGCGCGCCGGCTGATCCGGCGGCAAAATCGTTCAAGACAGCCCGCGCCGCCTACGCCATCATCAGGAATATGGGGCCGACATCCGGCCCCGCCGCTCCCCAGGATTCACCGATGCCATCCTTATCCGACCGCCGCCGCTGGCTGCTGGACGGCGCGCGCGACACCATTCCGATGATGGTGGGCGCGGCGCCGTTCGGCGTGATCTTCGGCACCCTGGCCATCGCCGCCGGACTGTCGCCCGCCGCAACCGCGGCGATGTCGCTGCTGGTTTTCGCCGGCTCCTCGCAATTCATCGCCGTCAGCCTGGTTTCCGCCGGCGCCGCCCTGCCGGTGATCTGGCTGACCACCTTGGTCGTCAACCTGCGCCATGCGCTGTACAGCGCCACGCTGCTGCCCTACGCCCGGCCGTGGCCGCTGGCCTGGCGCTGGCCGCTGGCGTTCTGGCTCACCGACGAAACCTTCGCCGTGGTGGAGCACCGCTTCCGCAGCCTGGGCGCGGACGGCGGCCAGTGGTATTGGCTGGGATCATCGCTGTCCATGTATCTGAACTGGCAGCTGTGGACGCTGGCCGGCGTGGCGCTGGGGCGCTCGGTGTCGGGACTGGACAGATTGGGGCTGGACTTCGCGATGGTGGCCACCTTCGCCGCCATCGTCGCGCCGCAGTTGAAGAAGCGGCCGACGCTGGCCGCGGCGCTGGCCGCGGGCGCGGTCGCGCTGCTGGCCCGCGGCCTGCCCTACAAGCTGGACCTGATGCTGGCGGCGCTGGCCGGCGTCGCCGCCGGCATGCTGCTTGAACGCGGACAGAAACGGGAGGCGGCATGAACGGGTGGCAACACTGGACGGCCATCATCGGCATGCTGGCCGCCACGCTGGCGATACGCGCGAGCTTCCTGGTCTTCGGCCAGCGGCTGGCCTTTCCCGGCTGGCTGAACCGCGCGCTGCACTACGTGCCGGCGGCGGTGCTGTCGGCGCTGGTGGCGCCGATGGCGCTGGCGCCGGCCGGAACCATAGATCTGTCCTGGCATAACGCCTACCTGGTCGGCACCGTCGTCGCCATCGCCGTCGCCTGGAAGAACGGCAAGACGCTGCTGGCCATCGTCGTCAGTTTCGCCGTCTACGGCTCGCTGCGCTGGCTGCTATAGGTTGTAGGCCAAGACCAGGCCTATCATCAGCGGCGCCAACCAGCGGCAGGCGACGCGCATCAGCATCGCCGCCGGCGCTGACAACCGCAGCTCGTCCCGCACCGCCGGCCACGCCACCCGGCCGGCGAACAGCGCGGTGCCGATGCAGCCCAGCGGCAACAACACGTTGGACGCGGCGTAGTCCATCAGCTCGAACGCATTGCGGCCGAACAGCTTGTAGTCGGCCAATGGGCCAAAGGACAATGCCGCCGGCACGCCGGCCAGGAAGGCCAGCGCGGTCACCGCCAGCGCGGCCTTGCGCCGGCTGATGCCGAACTCGTCTATCGGCAGGATGGCCACCACCTCCAGCAGCGACACCGCCGAAGTCAGCGCCGCCATCAGCAGCAGCGCGAAGAACGCCGTCGCGAACAGCTGGCCGTAGGGCAGATGGTTGAACACCACCGGCATCACCATATAGGTCAGCCCCGGGCCCGCCTGCGGATTCAGGCCGAAGGCGTAGATGGCGGGGAAGATCATCAAACCGGCCAGCACCGAGGTCAGCGCGGTCAGTCCGGTCACCCACAACGCGGAATTGCCGAGCCGGGTGCCCGGCCCCAGGTAGGAGCCATAGGCCAGCATGCAGCCGGCGCCCACCGACAGCGAGAAGCAGGCCAGGCCCAGCGCCTCCACCAGCATGCCCGGCGCGAGCCGGGCGAAATCGGGACGGAACAGCGCCTCCACCCCGGCCATCGCGCCGGGCAAGGTCAAGGCGCGCACGATCAGCGCCAGCATCAGCAGGAACAGCAGCGGCATCAACAGCTTGCCGACACGCTCGATGCCCTTCTGCACACCGCCCGCCACCACCAGCAGCGTCAGGCCGGCGAACAGCGCGTGGGTCAGCAGCGCCTCGGCCGGATCGCCAACGTACTGGCCGAACAGCGCGCCCAGCGCATTGACGTCGTCGCTCATCACCCGGCCGTCCAGCGCGCGCAGCAGGTAGCCCAGCGTCCAGCCGCCGACCACGCTGTAGAAGGAAAACACCAGGAAGCAGCACAGCACGCCGCCGTAGCCCAGCAGCTTCCAGCGCGGCGAGCCCAGTTTGGAGAACGCGCCGACCGCGCCGCAGCCGGCCGCGCGGCCCAAGGCCAGCTCGGCCTGCAGCAAAGCCAGTCCCAGGGTAAAGGTGAAAGCCAGATAGACCAGCAGAAAAGCGCCGCCGCCGTTCATCGCGGTGACGTAGGGGAATTTCCAGATGGAACCGAGGCCCACCGTGGCGCCGGCCGAAGCCAGAATGAAACCGAGGCGGGAACCCCATTGCGTGCGTGGCATGACAACTCCTGAGTCAAAACTGTTTGCCGCCGCACGGGATGAAAAGCTGGATACAACAAGGCCGCCCATGACGGCGGCCCGGAAAGCGGATGTGAACACTCCTGGCGCGCCGGCTTAGCTGCGCCACCACCAATTTTGGGTCTGGAGTGAAATAATCTGCTTCATCATGGTTCAAGCATGCCGGTTAACGCCCGCAGGCGTCAAGCCCGGCGTGCGCGCTCAAGCGTTCTCCGCCGCCAGCTCGCCCTCGGCGCGCGGCGCGCCGCGCAGCCGGAAACCCAGCCACAACAGGCCAAGCCACAACGGCAACACGTACACCGACACCGCAATGCCGGGCGTGAACAACATCACGCCGAGTATCGCCGCCATGAAGGCCAGGCACAGCCAATTGGCGAACGGATGCCACAACGCCGGAAACAGCGAGCGGCGGCCGGCGCGGGCGCGGCGGAACTTCAGGTGGGTCAGGCTGATCAGCACCCAGTTGATCACCAGCGCCGTCACCACCAGCGACATCAATAGCGCCAGCGCGCCGCTGGGCAGCAGATAGTTGACGATCACGCCCACGAAGGTGGCCAGCGCCGAGGCCAGGGTGGCGTTCACCGGCACGCCGCGCTTGTCCACCTTGCCCAGGCCGCGCGGCGCGTTGCCCTGCTCCGCCATGCTGAACAGCATGCGGCTGGTGGCGTAAACGCCGCCGTTGTACACCGACAGCGCCGCGGTCAGCACCACGAAGTTCAGCGCGTGCGCGGCGAAGCCGACGCCGATCTGGTCGAAGATCATCACGAAGGGGCTGCCGCCGGCGGCCACCTTGCTCCACGGGTACAGCGACAACAGCACCGCCAACGAACCGATGTAGAAGATCAGCACGCGGTAGATCACTTGGTTAACCGCCCGAGGAATGGTTTTCTGCGGATCGCGGGTCTCCGCGGCGGCCATGCCGATCAGCTCCAGGCCGCCAAAGGAGAACATGATCACCGCCATCGACATGAACAGTCCGCCGAAGCCGTGCGGAAAGAAGCCGCCGTCGTTCCACAGATTGCCGACCGAGGCCTGCGGCCCGCCGGTGCCGGACAGCAGCAAGTAGCCGCCGAACACGATCATTGAAATCACCGCGCCCACCTTGATCAGCGCGAACCAGAACTCGGTCTCGCCATAGTATTTGACGCTGGCGAGGTTAACCCCGGTGATCGCCGCGAAGCAGACCAGCGCGGTCAGCCAGGTCGGCACCTCCGGCCACCAGTAGCGGACGTATTCGCCGGCGGCGGTCAGTTCCGCCATGCCGGCCAGCACATACAGCGCCCAATAGTTCCAGCCGGCCAGGAAGGCCGGGAACCTGCCCCAGTAGCGGCCGGCGAAATGGCTGAGCGAGCCGGCCACCGGCTCTTCGGTCAGCATTTCGCCAAGCTGGCGCATGATCAGGAAGATGATGAAGCCGGCGACCGCGTAACCGAGAATCATCGAGGGTCCGGCTGACTTCAGCACGCTGGCCGAGCCGAGGAACAGGCCGGTGCCGATGGCGCCGCCCAATGCGATCAACTGAATGTGCCGGTTTTTCAGCTCGCGCTTCAAACCGCTGGAAGTCGAGGGAACGCTCACCTTGGCGCCTCCATATATGGGTGAATTGGAACGGCGCTGGAAACAGGGAGCTTATCGGGGAACCACCCAAAATCAGACAAAATGTCCAATAAAAACCAACCGCACAACTCGTTGAAAAACGTACCAATCAGTACAAGTCAAATAAAGACTAAAACAATCAGGGCAATTCGTCAAAGGCTGCGGGCTAGGCTCGCCTGGAGCCGCCATCTCTCAAAGAACAAATATCGGACAAATAGTCTAACTCTTGATAACCATGCCGCCAATGACAAGGCCGCCTCAAGAGGCGGCCTGGCATCGCGAAGCCGGCCCGACAGGCCGGCGCCGCGGTTTACGGCAGCTGGCGCGCCAGTTCGGCGTCCGGCCGCTTCGCGCGCTTCATGCGGAAGCCCGCCCACAACAGGCCCAGCCACACCGGCAGCACGTAAACCGACACCGCCATGCCCGGCGTGAACAGCAGGATGCCCAGAATCATCACCATGAAGGCCAGGCAGATCCAGTTGGACAGCGGGAACCAGAACGACGGGAACACCAGCTTCTGGCCGCTCTTGGCGCGGCGGAATTTCAGGTGGGTCAGGCTGATCATCGCCCAGTTGGTGACCAGCGCGGCCACCACCAGCGACATCAGCAGGCCCAGCGCTTCGCCCGGCAGCAGGTAGTTCAGGATCACGCAGGCGAAAGTGGCCGCGGCGGAGAACAGCGTGGCGTACACCGGCACGCCGCGCGTGTCCAGCTTGCCCAGCGCCCGCGGCGCGTTGCCCTGCCTGGCCAGGCCGAACAGCATGCGGCTGGTGGCATAGACACAGCTGTTGTACACCGACAGCGCGGCGGTCAGCACCACGAAGTTCAGCGCGTGCGCGGTGAAGCCGGCGCCGATCTGCTCGAAAATCATCACGAAGGGGCTGCCGCCGGCGGCCACCTTGCTCCACGGGTACAGCGACAGCAGCACCGCCAGCGAGCCGATGTAGAAGATCAGAATGCGGTAGATCACCTGGTTCACGGCCTTGGGGATGGTCTTTTGCGGGTCGGACGCCTCGGCCGCGGTCATGCCGATCAGCTCCAGGCCGCCGAAGGAGAACATGATCACCGCCATCATCATGAACAGGCCGCCGAAACCGTGCGGGAAGAAGCCGCCGTCGTTCCACAGATTGCTGACCGAAGCCTGCGGGCCGCCGGTGCCGGACAGCAGCAGATAGCCGCCGAACAGGATCATGCCGATCACCGCCGCCACCTTGATCAGCGCGAACCAGAACTCGGTTTCGCCGTAGGATTTGACGTTGGCGAGGTTGATGCCGTTGATGCAGACGAAGCACACCAGCGCGGTCAGCCAGGCCGGCACATGCGGCCACCAGTACTGGACGTAAGCGCCGACCGCGGTCAGCTCGGCCATGCTCACCAGCACGTACAGCACCCAGTAGTTCCAGCCGGACAGGAAGCCGGGGAAGCTGCCCCAGTAGCGGTAGGCGAAGTGGCTGAACGAGCCGGCCACCGGCTCCTCGGCCACCATCTCGCCCAATTGGCGCATGATCATGAAGGCGATGAAGCCGGCGATGGCGTAGCCGAGGATCATCGACGGGCCGGCCGACTTCAATACGCTGGCCGAGCCGAGGAACAGGCCGGTGCCGACGGCGCCGCCCAGCGCGATCAGCTGGATATGGCGGTTTTTCAGCTGTCGCTGCAAACCGGTGTGGGCTTCGCTCACTATGAATTCTCCTTGAGGTGCGGGCGCCAAACGCGCGCCCGGACGGGTGCGCAACCATCTAAACATCAGCACGACATTGCCGTCAAACCATTGGATACAATATAAATGCCCAAAATATGCACAATGATTGAATTTTAAAAATAAAATTCCCCGTTTTCTGCAACTTCAAACCATAAATTGCTCAATCAGACCTATCTAGCTGCGAATTTTCCGCATCCGCCGCCCCATCTCCGGCACGAACGTTCCGTTACCAGCAGTGACAAATGCCACACACAGCTCTTGCAACTGTTTGTCGATAATCCCGGTCGAAGGCATTGAGTGACCCGTGCGTCACATCAGGGAGAGAACAATGAAGCAATCCGTATTGATCGCCAGCGTGCTCGGCGGCGGCATCGCGCTCGGCGCGGTGGGCGTGGCCGGCATCCAGGCCATGAAGTCGTCGAAACCGGAAACCGCCATCGTCGCCAGCGCCCCGCTGGCCCAGGCCTCGGCTCCGGCCATCCAGGCGCTGGCGCCCAGCGCGGCGTCGTCCACTCTGGCTCAGCCTGCGCCGCAGGCGTCCACGCCGGTAGTCGCTGCCGCGCCCAAGCCGGCACCGAAGCCCGTGCACGCCACCCACGCCCGAATCCTGGGCGTGACGCCTATCCGCGAGGCGGGCACCGAACCCAAACAGGTCTGCCACCAAGAGCAAGTGGTGCACCAAGCTCCGGTGCAGGATGAAAACCGCATCGCCGGCTCGGTGCTCGGCGGCGTGGTCGGCGGCCTGCTGGGCAACCAGGTAGGCGGCGGCAACGGCAAGAAGGCGGCCACCGTGATCGGCGCGCTGGCCGGCGGCTACGCCGGCAACCGGGTGCAGGAAGGCATGCAGCAACGCGACCAAGTGACCGGCACCCGCACCATCTGCAACACTGAAGAAACAAAGACCGAGAAGATCGTCGGCTACAACGTGCGCTACTCGCTGGACGGCAAAACCGGCACCGTGCGCATGGACGAGAAGCCGAAGGGCAAGACCCTGCCAGCCAAGGACGGCAAGCTGCTGATCTGATCCGGACGGATCGGCCGCAACCAAAGACAAGGCCCGGCATCGCCGGGCCTTTTTCCATTCCAAACCTCAGGCCGCGGCCCGCCTCGCCTCCCCGGCGCGCTGTCGTTCCGCCACCTTCTCCGCCGCCTCCGGCGGGCCGAACAGCAACACCAGCCGGTCGCGCCAGCCATCAGCGCGCCAGGCCTCGGCCAGCATGTCGCGCCATTCCACCAGGCTGACCCACAAGGGATTGAAGCTGTTCACCGGCTTCACCGTGCCGTAGTCGCACGGGTCGCTGTCCAGCTCCTCGGCATAGGTGCCGAACATCCGGTCCCAGACCACCAGCACGCCGGCGTAATTGTGGTCGATGTAGCGGGGATTCTTGGCGTGGTGGCCGCGGTGTATCGACGGCGTGTTGAACACGTACTCCAGCCAGCCCAGCTTGGGCGTGGCCTGGGTGTGGACGAAGAACTGGAAGGCCAGGTTGAGCAGCACCACCGCCACCACCTGCTCGGGCGGGAAGCCAACCCAGGCCAGCGGCAGCCAGAACGCCCACATGCCGGCCAGCGGATACATCAGGCTCTGGCGGAAGGCGGTGGTGAAATTCATCCGCGTCGAACTGTGGTGGACGCTATGCGCCGCCCACAGCCAGCGCACCCGGTGGCTGCCGCGGTGGAACCAGTAATAGAGGAAGTCCTGGCCGAGGAAGAGCAGGAAGAAACTCAGCCAGCCATCGGAAAAATCTAACAGCCGGTGGTGCTGGTAGATCCAGCCGTACAGCGGCAGCACCAATACCCAGGCCAGCTTGTCCGCGCCCTGGTGCAGCAAGCCCAGCGCCGCGCTGCACAGCGAATCGCGCCAGTTGTACAAGCCAAGCCGGCCCTGGCGCCGGAACAGCCACAACTCCCACGCGACGAACAGCAGAAAAACCGGCGCCAGCGCCAAGAGAATCAGTTCAACCGGGAATTTCATCGCACCCCACCATAGAGCAAACACTTGATTGGAGTTTAAGCTCTATGCATGGAGGGCTGTCAATCGCCGCCATCCGGCCGGCGCGCTTTCCCGGCGCGCTGTGGCGGGAAAGCCATATCAAAAGCGGCTATCCCGAATCATCGAGATAGCCGCCAGGCCGCCGTATTCAGTCGCGACGGGCCATCAGCGCGGCCAGAGACGCGTCGCGCTCGCTCCACACCCGCGCCACGCTGGGGCGCTCGCCCAGGCGGCGCAAGTAGTCGCTACAGCCTTCCAGCCGCTGCGTCATGTCCTCGCCGAGAAAGGTCTGGCTCAGGCGCGCCACCACCGGCAGGATGCCGGCGGCGCTGAGGTCGGCGAAGCTGAAATCCTCGCCGGCGAGCCAAGGACGGCACTGCGCCAGCTTGGCCACCGCGCCGATGCCGCGCGCCAGCGCCTGGCGGATCTCCTCGCACTTCTCCGGCTCCGGCCGGGTGCCTTTCAGCATGTGGCGGATCAGCGGGCTGGCCGGCAGCATCACGTACAACTCCAGCATCGCGGTCAGCTCGCGCGCCAGCGCCCGGCTGTTGGGCGTCGGCGGCAGCAGCGAGGCGGTGGGGTAAGCGTCCTCCAGCCACTCCAGGATCACCGTGGACTCGGCCAGCGGATGGCCGTTGATCTCGACGAAGGGAATCTTGCCCATCGGGCTCTTTTCCAGCAGCTCGTCCTCTTGCGAAGGCGTCGTCACCACTTCCTGGAAATTGACCCCCTTCTCCAGCAAGGCGATCTTCACCTTGTTGTAGTAGGGCGACAGCGGGATACCGTGCAGTTTGATCATGCCGACTCCAATAGCGATGGGTTCGTAAGCGCCGATGCGGGGCGAGGCATCGGCGCGCGGCCTACATCATCCAGCCTATTCCCTTATTTAGCCAGCGCCAGGCTCTTTTGCTGCAGCAATTGGCGGATCTGCGGCAGCATCTGCTGCGCCGCCTTCTCGCCTTCCAGAATGGCCTGGTTGCGGGCCTCGAACTCGGCCGAGCCGATATTCAGCACATTCGGGTGGATCACCACGTCGGCCTGCTTCAATTCCTGCGCCAGCGCCGGGCCGTTCATGATGCTCAGGCTCTGATCCAGCATCGACAGGAAACCGGTGGCGCGGCCGGCCTTGGGACGGCCGGTGATGTCGACGGCGATGACGAACTGCGCGCCCATCTCGCGCGCGGCGCTGACCGGCACCGGGCTGACCAGGCCGCCGTCGACATAGCTCTTGCCTCCTATCTTCACCGGCAGGAACACGTTGGGGATGCTGGCCGAGGCGCGCACCGCCTGGCCGGTGTTGCCGGTGCGGAACACTACCCGGCGGCCGGAATCCAGCTCGGTGGCCACCGCGGCGAACGGCTTGCCCAGTTTTTCCAACGGACGGTTGCCCACCTGGGCGTTGATCCAGTTCTGCAGCTTCTCGCCCTTGATCACGCCCTTGGTGGACAGCGTCCAGTCGGTGAGGTCGGCCTGGTCGAGCGCGATCGCGCGCTGCTGCAGCTGCATGCCGGTCAGGCCGGACGCGTACAGGCTGCCCACCACGCTGCCGGCGCTGGTGCCGACGATGATGTCCGGCGTGATGCCGGCGCCTTCCAGCACCTTGATCACGCCGATATGGGCGAAGCCCTTCACCGCGCCGCCGCCCAGCGCCAGCGCGATCCTGGGTTTCTGCAGCGGCTTGGCGACCTGGCCGCTGTCCGGCGGCGTGGCGCTCATGCAGGCGGATAATAGGGACGCGATCCCGGCCAGCAGCGCGGGACGTAGAATGCTCTTGCTAATCATGATTGCATCGGTCTTTCAGACATCGGCGGCCGCCAGGGCCGCCCCAACGGGCGCGGGGTCCAGCATCACGTAATTCAGATGCTTCGCGCCCTCCAATTCGAAATGGGTTTCGCCATGGACAGCCATGCCGATGCCGCGGTAGAAGGCGATCGCGCGTTCGTTGCCGTGCCACACCCTCAGCCACAACCGCGGCTGGCCTGGCTGCGCTGCAGCCCATTGCCGCGCCGCCGCCATCAGCCGCCGCCCCAGGCCCTGGCCGGTGTGGCTCTCCACCAGATAGAGCCGCTCCATCTCCAGGGACGGGTCATCGCAGCCGGCGCAAGTTTCGTCCAATTTCAGTTGCGCGTAGCCCAGCAGATGGCCATTGTTCTCCATCACCAACAGTTGGCGCGCCGGATCGGCGATCAAGGCAGCCATCTTTTCCGGCGTGAATTCCGTCAGCACATAGTCGGCCAACGCCTGGCGGATGCCGTCGATGGCATAGGTGCTCAGCCACACCTGGATCGACAGCGCGGCGAGAGAAGCCGCGTCGCCCGGACCCGCGGGACGGATTTCCAATTCCATGGCTAACTTTCTTTAAGCTGCGCGGCGGCGGTCCGCCGTCAGGGCTTGGGTGCCTTCTTGACGAATTCGATCACCTGGCGGCCGTCGTCGGTCATCTTGGCCAGCTTCTTTTCGGTGCCCTTCCACGCGTGGCCGTACACCACCTCGTAGCTGGCCGGCAGCTTGCCGTCGCGGCGGTGCCGCTCGTACGCGGCCTCCACCTTGCGCCAGGCCTGCTTGCCCATCAGGCCGCGGCCGCGGCCGGCGGTGGCGTTGTGCGCGCCTATCGCCTTCAGGTCGCGCATCACCGCGCGGGTGTCGTCGTAGGTCAGCGCGATCTTTTCCATGTCCATCACCGGCTCGGCGAAACCGGCGCGCATCAGCGCGTCGCCGATATCGTGCATGTCGATGAACTGGTTGACGTGGGTGGCGCCGTCCACGCCGGCGAAGGCGTCGCGCAGTTCGAACAGCGTGTCCGGCCCCAGCGTGGAAAACATCAGCATGCCGTCCGGCTTCAGCACCCGGCGCATCTCGGCGAACATTTTGTCCGGCTCGTTGATCCATTGAATGGTCAGATTGGACCAGATCATGTCGACGCTGGCGTCGGCCAAGGGCAATTTCTCGATGTCGGCGTTGATCTGCCACGGCTGGCTGGGCTTGAACAGCTTCTTCAGCAAGCCGTCGCCGGATCGGCCGCGCTCGCGCGAGGCTTGCAGCATCGCATGCGCCAGGTCCAGCTCGATCACCCGCGCCTGCGGATAGCGCCGCCGCAACTCGGCCGAGCCGTAGCCGGTGCCGGCGCCGGCGTCGAGGATCACCACCGGCTGATGCTTGATGTAATCCAGCCGTTCCGCCATGCGGTCGGACACTTCGCGCTGCAGCACCGCGGCGGAGTCGTAACTGGCCGCGGCCTTTTCGAACGAGGCGCGCACGCGCGCCTTGTCGGTGTAAAACGCTTCACTCATGCCTGGGTTTCCAGATGCTCGGCAAGCGCGCGCACGAAATCCTGCTCATGGGACAGGAAGGGCGCGTGCGACGCTTGCGGGAATTCGTAAAGGACGGCGTCGGGCAGCGACTCGGCCAGCCAGCGGCCGGCGCCGATCGGGGTGATCGCGTCGCGCGCGCCGTAGAACAAGGCGGTCGGGCACTGGATGCGGCCGGCCAGCGCGCGCGCGTCGGCCTCCAGCAACAGCTCCAGCGCCGGCAGCAGGCCTTGCGGCCGGCCATGGGAGAACAGTTCGCCGCGCAAGGCCTTCAGCGTGTCGCGCGCCGCCGGCGCGCCCATCATCTGCAAGGCGAGGAAGCGCTCCAGCGTCTGCTCGAACGCGCCGTCCAGGCTCTGGGCGACGGCTTCTATCGATTTGCGCTCTTGCGCGTGCGGCCAGGTTTCGTCGCGGACGAAACGCGGGCTGGTGGCCACCAGCGCCAGGCTCTTCACCTGAGCCGGATGGCGGGCGGCCCAGTGCTGGGCGATCAGGCCGCCGAGCGACCAGCCCACCACCTGCGCCGGCAAGGGGAAATGGGCCGCGAGCAGATCGGCCACCGCGTCGGCGTCGAAGCGTTGCAGCGCCGGCGACGCGCCGTGGCCCGGCAGATCCACCAGGTGGACGCAGAAACGCGTCGCCAGTTGTTCGGCCACGCGGGCGAACACGCCGCCGTGCAGCCCCCAGCCGTGCAGCATGACCACGTCCGGTCCCTGGCCCTGCGTTTCGACAAACAGATTCATGAACGGTCAAATTGGGCGAAAACGCTATTTTCGCAAGAGTACGATGCGAAGGAAACCTCCAAAGCCGGCATCTTCGTCGTGAAAAGGTTGCAGTTTGGTAACCGAAACGATGTCGCCCAGCCGGCGGTTGATGTCGGTGGCGACGGCGCGCGCCAGCAGATTGCCGGCGCGCCTCCACAGCGGCGCCCGCCCGCCGTCGGCCAGAAACTTGTCGAACACCGCCACCCGGCCGCCCGGCTTCAGCACCCGCTCCACCTCCAGCAGGCAGGCCCGCGGATCGGGAACCACCGCCAGCGTCAGATGCAGCGCCACCGCGTCGAAGCTCGCGTCGGGAAAGTCCAGCTTCTGTCCGTCCATCACCCTGGCGTCCACCTCCATGCCCAGCTTGGCCGCGCGCTCGCGCAACCGCGCCAGCATCGCCGGCGCGATGTCGATCGCGGCGACGTGGCGGCAGCGCACCAGGAAGTCCAGGTCCAGGCCGGTGCCTGCCCCGACCAGCAGCAAGCGCTCGTCCGGCTGCGGGTTGAGCAGGCCGATCGAGCGGCGGCGGTGGCGGGCGAAGCCCTGCGCCACCTTGTCGTACACCGGCGCGTACAGATCGTAGCGCCAGCGGTTGAAGCGGTTCGCGCACTCACGCCACATGGTCCGGCTCCCTGCCCAGGCCCGCCAGCTTGTCCCAGTCCAGCGCCCAGGCCGGCGCCGGCTTCGCGAAATAGAAGCCCTGCAGCATGCCGCAGCCCATTTCCTTCAGCATCGCCTGTTGGCTGGCGGTCTCCACCCCCTCGGCCACCACGTCCAGGTCCAGCGCGCGCGCCAGCGCCAGGATGGCGCGGACGATGGCCACCGATTCCTGCTTGCGATCCAGGTCGAACACGAAGGACTGGTCTATCTTCAGCACGTCGAAACGATAGCGGTGAAGATAGGACAGCGCCGAATAGCCGGTGCCGAAATCGTCCAGCGCCAGCCTGACGCCCAGGCCGTGCAGCGCCTGCATCGCGGTGGCGGCGGCCTCGGGCTGGTCGATCAGCGCGCTCTCGGTGATTTCCAGATGCAGCATCGCCGGCGGCAGCTGGTAATGGGCGATGCGCTCGCCTATCCAGCCGACCAGGTCCGGGTCGCGGAAATTGGCCGAGGACAGGTTGATGTGCAGCGCGCAGTCCTCGTCCACCCGCCCCTCGGCCCGCCAGGTCCGCAGCTGGGCGCAGGCGGCGTTGATCATGTAGCGGTCCAGCCGGGTGATCAGCCCGCTCTCCTCGGCCACCGGCAGGAACACGCCCGGCGACACCAGCCCGCGCTGCGGATGCTGCCAGCGCACCAGCGTCTCGAAGCCGGCCAGCTCGCCGGTGGCGGCGGAAATGAAAGGCTGGTAGTAGGGCAGCAGCTGCCCCTCCTCCTCCAGCGCGCGCCGAAGCTCGGTCTCCAGCGCCAGCTGGTCGGCCTGGTCTATCCGCAACTGGTGGCTGAACAAGGTGTAGCCCTGGCGGCCCTGCTGCTTGGTGCAATACATCGCGTGGTCGGCATCGCGCAGCAGGTCGTCGGCCTGGCGGTAGTGCGCGCGGTCGGCCAGCACCACGCCGACGCTGGCGGTGGAGAACACCTCGCGTCCCGCCAGGATCACCGGCCGCTCGAACTCGCTGACGATGCGGCGGGCGATGATCTCGCACTCGTCCACCGCGTCCATGCCGAACATCAGCACCGCGAACTCGTCGCCGCCCAGCCGCGCCAGGAAATCGTAATGGCGCAGGCAGGCGCGGATGCGCGCCCCCGCCTCGAACAGCAGGTGGTCGCCGGCCAGATGGCCCAGCGTGTCGTTGACCAGCTTGAAACGGTCCAGGTCGATGAACACCACGGCGAAGCGGTCGCCGCCATCGAGGTAAGCGTCCCAGGCGCGGCGCAGCGCCTTGGAGAAATAATTGCGGTTGGGCAACTTGGTCAGCGGATCGTGCAGGCTGTCGAACTCCAGCTGGGCGTTGACCGCGTCCAGCTCGCTGGTGCGCTCGCGAACCCGCTGCTCCAGGTCGGCGTAGGCCTGCTGCAGACTCTCCAGCGCGCGCACCCGCGCCAGCGCGGCGCCGATATGGTTGGCGACGAACTCCAGCACCTCCTGGTCCCGGTAGCCGTACACCACCTCGCCGTCGTAGCTCTGCACCGCCAGCACGCCCAGCAGTTCGTGATCGCAATACAGCGGCACGCCAAGCCAGCTCTTGGGCGGCATCTCCCCTTCCTCCGCCGCGACGCCCGGCAAGCTGCCGTACGGATCCAGCAGCAACGGCCGGCCGCTGTGCAGCACCTGCTCGATCAGGCCCTTGCCGGGCTTGCGCGCCCGCAGCGACGACGCGTACTCGTCGGCGCAATAAGGGAAGCTGATCAGGTCGCTGCCCATGTCGTACAACGCCACCACGCAGTTGCGCGCCGCCACCATCTCCAGCAACAGCCGGTGCAGGCCGCTGAGAAACGCCTCCAGCGACAGGCTGGTATTGGACAATTCGGCGATGCGGAACAGCACGTCCTGAAATTTCTCCGCGCGCTTGCGGCCAGCCACCTCGGCGCGCAGGCGCGCATTGGCGCCCTCCAGCTCGCTGGTGCGCAGCGCCACCTGCCGCTCCAGCCGGCCATGGTACAGCGCGCGGTCCAGCGCGAACCCGACATGGCGGGCGGCGAACATGAACCACTGCTGTTCGGCCGATGTCGGCATCGGCTGGTCATCGTAGACCTGCAGCACCACCGCGCCGATCAGCTCGTCGGCCGCGTTGGCCAGCGGCGCGCCCATCCAGAAGACCGGCATCTGCGCCGGAGGCGCCAGCGCCTCCTGGCTGCACAATTCCTCGATGCGCTCCCCGGTCAGCACCACCGGCGCGCCCCCGCGCATCAGCCAGGCGGTCAAGGACGCATGGGGGCCGGCCAGCGGAAAGATCCGCTCCGGATCCGGCGGCGACGGATCGCGCCGGTCGACGTAGAACGGGTAGTGGAACGCGGAGCAATCCTCGTCGTACAGCGCGATGCAGAAATTGTCGGCGTCCAGCAGACGCTGCATCAATCGGTGCAGCCGCGGCAACATGCGCTCCAGCGCCGGGCACTCGCCGGCCAGCAGGCTGATTTCCAGCATCGTCTCATTGGCGGCCCGCGCCGCGGCTTGTTCGGCCCGCAACGCTTCGCACTGCAGATGGCCGGCCAGCAGCGCCGCCACGGTCTCCAGCTGCGCCGGCGGCGTGCCCCGCCACGCCAGCCATCCCAAGGATTGGCCGCCCGCCCGCAGCGCTTGCGCGCCCGCGCCTGCCGGCGGCTCCCCCGCGGACAAGGTCTCGCCGTCCGGCAGGCCGTCGGCATCGCCGAACGCCGCCAGCCGCCGCCACGCCGCCCCGTTCCGTCCCCATGCGGCCGCCGCGCTCAAACCGCCCAGGCCCTGCAATAACGACAAGGCGCGGGCTGCGGCCCGTTCCGGATCGTCCAGATATTCTGCCGTGCTCTTCATGTCATTATCGTAGTACGGGACGCCGAGAAAGTCCGCAGCCAGACAAAAGCCCGGGACAAATGCCCCGGGCTTGAACGTTTTCATGTGGCGCGGACGCCTTCCGCCACGTCAGGCTTCAGTTTGCCGCCTGGCTCAGCATCAGATCCAGTAATGCGTCCAATTGGGAAAGCTCATGTCGGGCCGACAACGAGATCCGCAGCCGGGAGCCGTTTTCCGGCACTGTCGGCGGCCGCACCGCCGGCACCCAGTAGCCCTGCCGCCGCAGCGCGTCGGCCAGCCGAACCGCGTTCTCGTCCGAGCCGACGACGAAGGGCTGGATCGGCGTGGCGGATTGGCCGGCGTAAGGCGTGCCCTCCAGCCGCTGCCGGCAGCGGGCGATCAATTGCCCCAGCCGCTCGCGGCGCTCGCCGGCCTCGGCGATCAGCCGCAGGCTGACGCCCACCGCGGCCGCCAGCGCCGGAGGCTGGGCGGTGGTGAAGATATAAGTGCGGGCCTTGTTCACCAGCCAGTCGATCAACGGCCTGCCGCCGGCGACGAAGGCGCCGGCCAGACCAGCGGCCTTGCCCAGCGTCGCCATATAGATCAGCCGCTCGCTGGAAAGATCGTGCGCGGCGACCGAACCGCGGCCGTCGCCCAGTACGCCGAAACCGTGGGCGTCGTCGACATACAGCCAGGCGTCGTAACGCTCGGCCAGCGCCAGCAAGGCCGGCAGCGGCGCCTGGTCGCCGTCCATGCTGTACACGGCGTCCACCGCGATCAGCTTGGTCGGCGCGTCGCTGGCGGCCAGCAGTTGTTCCAGATGATCAAGGTCGTTGTGGCGGAACCGCTGGAAATCGGCCCTCGACAACAGACAGCCGTCATTCAGCGAAGCGTGGTTGAGCTTGTCGGCGAACACCGCGTCGCCGCGCCCCACCAGGCTGGTCAGCACCGCCAGATTGGCCGCGTAGCCGGAGCCGAACAGCAGCGCCGCCTCGCGGCCGACGAAGCGGGCCAACTCTTCTTCCGCCTGCTGGTGGGCCAGAGTGTGGCCGGTCAACAGATGGGAGGCGCCGCTGCCGGCGCCCCAGCGGTCGGCGCCTTGCTGCAGCGCGCGCACCAGGGAGGGATGATCGGCCAGGCCGAGATAATCGTTGCTGGCGAAAGACAGGTATTCCTCGCCATCGATGACAACATCGACGCCTTGCGGCGACTCGAGCGTCGCCCGGTAACGGCGACGATGGCTGGCGTCCAGTTCCAGCAGGGCTGCGGACAGGTCTTGAAGGCGCATGGCGTTGCACTCTTTTACGTTGTTGACCAAACCGCGGCAGCTGCCTGCCCCGGTGCGACACACTATATATATGTTTCCATTTAAGGCTACAGTACAGAATTGCTAATATTTTTTACAGTGCCTGCAAATCCAGCTTGGACATCAATGCCTGGTCGGCCACCACGTCCGGATTGCCGGTGGTCAGCAATTTGTCGCCGTAGAAAATGGAATTGGCGCCGGCCAGGAAGCATAGCGCCTGGGTGGCTTCATCCATTTCGCGGCGGCCGGCCGACAGCCTGACGTAACTGGCCGGCATCGTGATCCGCGCCACCGCGATGGTGCGCACGAACTCGGTCCAGTCCAGCCGCTCGGCGTTCTGCAGCGGCGTGCCCACCACCTGCACCAGATTATTGACCGGCACCGACTCCGGCTGCGGATCCAGATTGGCCAGTTGGGCGATCAGCCCGGCGCGGTCGGCGCGGGTTTCGTTCATGCCGACGATGCCGCCGCAGCACACCGACAGCCCCGCCTTGCGCACCTTGCCCAAGGTGTCCAGCCTGTCCTCGTACTCCCGGGTCTGGATGATGTCGGCGTACTTGTCCGGCGCGGTATCCAGATTGTGGTTGTAATAATCCAGGCCGGCGTCCTTCAACTGCTCGGCCTGGCCGTCGCGCAGCAGGCCGAAGGTGGCGCAGGTCTCCAGGCCCAGCGCCTTCACTTCTCGCACCATCTCCAGCGTTTTCTGCAGATCGGCGTCCTTGGGGCCGCGCCAGGCTGCCCCCATGCAGAAACGCCCCGCGCCGTTGGCCTTGGCCTGGCGCGCCGCGTCCACCACCTCGTCCACCGTCATCATCGGCTGGTCGGCCACCGGCGTGTCGTGGTGCACCGACTGCGGGCAATAGCCGCAATCCTCCGGACAGCCGCCGGTCTTGATCGACACCAGCGTCGACAACTGGATCTTGGTTGGATCGAAGAACTGGCGATGGATTTCGGCGGCGCGGAACACCAGCTCCATGAAAGGCAGGCCCAACAGCGCCTCCACATCGTCTACGCTCCAATTAGTGTTTTCCGGATGCGGGGTGGCCGGGCGCTTGAGTACCATCGTGGCAGAATGCATCGTATGCTCCAATAGCTGTTTGTCATTCTCACTGCGAGCCGTGCGGCTCGTCACCCTGCCCCGATGGGCAGGCGACAAAATCTTGGAGGGTGGTCGACATGCTGTCAAATATTAGAAAGTTAATAATTGACAACTGCTCAATAATTAATCAGAAATGCGTGCTATGCGGGCAGCCGCACGCCCGAGAGGGTCTGTGCGACGGCTGCCGGGCGATGCTGCCGCGGATGCCGGCGGAGCGCTGCCCACGTTGCGCGGAACCGACAGTCGGCGGCGCGCTGTGCGGACACTGCCAGCGCCAGCCGCCGGCATTCGACGCGCTGCATGTTCCCTATCTGTTCGCTTACCCTCTGAACGGCCTGATCCATGCCTACAAGTACGGCCGGCGGCTGCAACTGGCTGGCGCGCTTTCTGGATTACTCACCGAATTCGCCAGCTGTCAAGACCATAAATACGATTTAGTCATTCCTGTTCCGCTGGCGAGCGAACGACTGGCCGAAAGGGGCTTCAATCAGAGTTCCGAGCTTGCCAAAGCGTTCGCTGATACAATAAACAGCCGTTTTTCGGACAGTCTGTGTTGGCGAAAATGCAACACTTTGCCGCAAGCCTCGCTCGGCCGCGCCGAAAGACTGCGAAACGTTCGCCATGCATTCGACGTAAAACGCCGGTGCGACGGGCTTTCCATTGCGATCGTCGACGACGTCGCGACCAGCGGCGCAACCCTCTCCGCCTTGTCTAAAATGATCAAAAAACAAGGCGCGAAACGGGTCGACGCATGGGTGCTTGCCCGAGCATTTTCCCTAAAAACTTGACCAAGATTTTGATTCTTTGGAACAATCCAGCCTGCCAACGATGTTCACTGTTGTTCTATTTCAGCCGGAAATTCCGCCCAACACGGGCAATGTGATTCGTTTATGTGCCAACACCGGCTGTGAACTGCATCTGGTCAAACCCATGGGCTTCCCGCTTGAGGATGCCAAGTTGCGGCGCGCAGGGCTCGATTACCACGAGTATGCCCGCGTCGTCGTTCATGAAGATTGGGACGCTTGTTTGCGTGCGCTTCAGGGACGGCGGATCTTCGCTGCGACGACCAAAGGCGCTACGCGCCATGACCGGATTTCCTACCAACCCGGGGACGTTTTTCTGTTCGGTCCCGAATCCCGCGGCTTGCCGCAAGATGTGCTGGCTGCCCTGCCGGCGCAGCAAAGGATTCGATTGCCGATGCGTCCCGAGTCGAGAAGCCTCAATCTCTCCAATGCCGTCGCTGTGACGGTGTTCGAGGCTTGGCGCCAGCTCGGTTTCGAAGGGGGGGTATAGCGGTTCGCAAAGTTGGCCCAACAGCATAGGGAGGTTTATGCAACCTGTTCTCCGATGGCTGTGGCTTCTATTTGTCAGTCTAGTGCTTGTGGCCTGTTCCACTGTGAAGACGGCCAGTGCCACAAACCAGTCGGCTTCGCCGACTAACAAGAAGTCCGTTGCCAAAAACGGAGCTTATTTCCAGAACGACGGTCCGGCCGATCATATCCCGGTCAACCTGAGCCTGGTTCCCGACGCCGTTCCGCAGGACGAGCCGCTTATCAAGTCGGCCAACCTGCCTTACTCGGCGCTGGGCATGAGCTTCCGTCCCGATGTGCGTGAAAAGCCGTATCACGCCGTCGGCCGTGCCTCCTGGTACGGCAAGCAGTTCCACGGCCGCAAGACGTCCTCTGGCGAACGCTACGACATGTTCGCGATGACTGCGGCCCATCCGACCCTGCCGATCCCGAGCTATGCCCGGGTGACCAATCTGACCAATGGCAAGTCGGTAGTCGTTCGCGTGAACGACCGCGGTCCGTTTCACAAGAAGCGCCTGATGGATCTGTCCTACGCCGCCGCCTACAAGCTGGGCTTCATCCAGCAGGGCAGCGCCAAGATCGCGATCGATCGCGTCTGGCCGGCCGAAGACAGCACCTACTCCGCCTCCGCGCAGCCGGTGACCCAGCCTGTGGGCCGGGAGCTCAGGGCGGGCGACAATCCGAAGTATCTGCAGCTTGGCTCGTTCAACACGCTGGCCAACGCCGAGGCGCTGCTGCAGAAGACGCTGGACGGGCTGGACGACAAGTACGACTCCAAGCTCGGAATCGTCAACCAGCAGGGCGCATACAAGGTGCGCCTGGGACCGTTCTCGACAGACGAGGCGGTGCGCAACGCAGCGGAAAACCTGCACGTGGAGACCGTCATCACCAGCTTGTGATGGTCCGTGCTTGAATCGTATGGCAACAGGGCAAAAGGCGAAGGATGCATCCTTCGCCTTTTTTCATGCCCGTCTGCCGCCCAACCCAATAAAAAGCCCCGGCCGAGAAGCCGGGGCAAAGCCTGGATAGCAACGATTCAGGCCCCGCTCAGGGAGCCAAGCGGGAGGTGCGGAGCACCTGCAAGCTTAGGCGGAGCCTGTCGCTCAAAGTTCCGCCATGCCGTCGTCCTGCGGCGGCAGCGCGTCGAACCATCCTTTGACCACCTGTTCCACCTCGTCGACGCCGGTCTTCTTCAGGCTGGAGAACATCTGCACGCTGACCGACGGATAGTCGGCCAGTTCGCGCTTCACCTCGGCCAGCACCTTGTTCTGCTCCTGGCGCGACATCTTGTCGGCCTTGGACAGCAGGATGTGCACCGGACGGCCGGCGACGCGGAAAAATTCCAGCATTCTGCGATCCAGGTCTTTCAATGGATGGCGGGCGTCCATAATCAACAGAAGGCCGATCAGGCTCTGCCGGGTCTGCAGGTAGCGGCCCAGCAGCTCCACCCAGTGGGCGCGCACCGCTTCCGGCACTTCGGCGTAGCCGTAGCCCGGCAGGTCCACCAGGAAACACTCGTCGCCCAGCTCGAAGAAGTTGATGTGCTGGGTGCGTCCCGGCGTCTTGGACACGTAGGCCAGCCGGGTGCGGTTGGCCAGCGTGTTGATGGCGCTGGACTTGCCGGCATTGGATCGGCCGACGAAGGCGACCTCGGCGCGGGTGGCCGGCAGGTCCTTCATGTGGTTGACGGTGGTATAAAACCGGGCGTTCTGAAAAATCGACATGGTAGTAAGGTTGAAATCAATTGGTATAGAATAACAGGTTTGGAATTGCTACTTTTACAGATATTTTAGGGGCTCACCCTAAAGGAGCGACCATGAGACGTAAAATGCTGTTGGCGATGGCATCCCTCACCCTGGCCGGCAACGTGCTGGCAGCCTCCCCGGCGGCCAAGGGTGACCCGGCGAAAGGCAAGCAGATTGTGGACACCGTGTGCGCCGCCTGCCATGGCGTCGACGGCAACAGCGTCGCAGCGGCCAATCCGACCATCGCGGGCCAGAGCCAGCAATATCTGTATAGCCAGCTCAAGGCCTTCAAGACCGGCGAACGCAAAAACCCGACCATGCTGGGCATGACCGCCGGCCTGTCCGACGACGACATGCACAACCTTGCCGCCTACTTCAGCCAGCAAAAGCCCAAGGACCGCGAAGCGGCCGACAAGGCGCTGCTGCCGCTGGGCGCCAAGATCTACCGCGTCGGCAACCCCGCCAGCCACGTGCCCGCCTGTATGGCCTGCCACGGCCCGGCCGGCAAGGGCCTGCCCGAGCAGTTCCCGCGCGTGGGCAGCCAGCACGCCGGCTACATCGCCAAGCAACTGGCCGACTTCAAGGCCGGCGCCGACCGCAAGAACCTGATGATGACCGATATCGCCAGCCGGATGACCGACGCTGAAATGAAGGCGGTGGCCGAGTACATTTCCGGCCTGCGCTAAGCCGTGCCCTCCCCCGCCGGAGCCCGACACGCCGCGCGGCGACAACCGCGCGGGCGGGCGCAACTTTGCCGCTCCGGCCCGTTCAAAAGGGAAGCCCCGAACGGGCTTCCTTTTTCACGTCCATAACAATGAAAACCACACACCGTCGCCAAACCCTGTCCCGCGCGCTGTACGAGCTGTTCAGCTCGATGCGCTTCGCCATCGGGCTGCTCACCGTGCTCGGCATCGCCTCCATCATAGGCACCGTGCTCAAGCAAAACGAGCCCTATCCCAACTACGCCTTCGAATTCGGCCAATTCTGGTTCCAGGCTTTCGAGCTGCTCGGCTTGTATGACGTCTACCACTCGGCCTGGTTCCTGATCATCCTGGCCTTCCTGGTGCTGTCCACCACGCTGTGCATCGTGCGCAACGGCCCGGGCTTCATCAAGCAGATGCGCGGCTACCGCGAGAAGGCCGGCGACAACTCGCTGGCGGCGATGCCGCACAGCCAGGCGCTGGAGGCCGACGAGGTGGAGCTGCCGCGCCTGCTGGGCTATCTGCGCGGCCAGGGCTTCCGCTGGCGCGAAGCCGAGCGAGACGGCGGCGTGAAACTGATCGCCGCGAAAAAGGGCGCCGCCGGCAAGCTCGGCTATTTCCTCGCCCACATCGCGCTGATCGTGATCTGCGTCGGCGGCCTGCTGGACGGCAACCTGCCGCTGAAGCTGGCGGAAGTGGCCGGCCGCATCGTGCCGGAAACCCGCGACCTCCCGCAAAGCCAGATTCCGGAGCAAAGCCGGCTGGGGCCGTCCAACCTGTCCTTCCGCGGCAATGTCACCATCGCCGAGGGCAAGAGCGCCGACGTCACCTTCCTCAACTCCGGCAACGGCTACCTGGTGCAGGAGCTGCCCTTCATCGTCTCGCTGAAGAAATTCCACGTCGCCTACTACAGCAACGGCATGCCCAAGCTGTTCGCCAGCGACATCGTGGTCACCGACAAGAAAAGCGGCAAGACCACCGAGGCCACGGTCCAGGTCAACCACCCGCTGATCGTCGACGGCGTCGCCATCTACCAGTCCAGCTTCGGCGACGGCGGCTCGCCGCTGCAGTTGAAGGCCTGGAACCTGGCGAGCCCCGGCAGCGCGCCAACTGAGCTCAAGGGCGTGTCGATGAACAGCCAGCCGCTGCGCGCCAACGGCAAGGACTACGCGCTGGAATTCGGCGAGCTCAGGGTATTCAACATCGAGAACGTCGCCAAGCCGGGCGAAGGCGATCCCACCCTCACCCAGCGCATGCACGACGCGCGCGAGGTGAAGCTGCACAAGGATCTGAAGAACTACGGCCCGTCCATCACCTTCAAGCTGCGCGACACCCAGGGCCAGGCGGTGGAATACGTCCACTACATGGCGCCGATCGCGCAGGACGGCGCCAGTTACCTGATGGCCGGCATGCGCAAGACGCCGGCCGATCCCTTCCAGTACCTGCGCCTGCCGCTGGACGACGACATGCAGGTCGACCGCTTCATGCGCCTGTACGGCGCGCTGCGCAATCCGGCGCTGTATGACGAGATCGCCGCGCGCGCCACCCGCAAGGCGCAGCAGGGCGGCGTGATCGACGACAAGCTGGCCAAGCAGTTCGGCGACAGCGTCAAGGGCGTGCTGGAGCGCTTCGCCTCGGGCGGCTTCTCCGCGCTGGAGCAGTTCCTCGACGAGCGGGTGCCGGCCGACAAACGCCAGGCGGTGGCGCAGACCTATATCAAGATCCTGCAGGGCGCGGTGGTGGACGTGATGGCGGTGGCCGACGACAAGGCCGGTGCCAAGCCGCTGGCCTCCGACGCCGTCCATTACCGTTTCCTGCTGGATGGCCTGGTGGCCGCCAGCGCGCTGCAGGACTACGGCTCGCCGGTGTTCCTGCAGCTAGAGGGCTTTGATCAAGTCCAGTCGTCCGGCCTGCAGCTGACCCGCTCGCCGGGCAAGACGCTGGTCTATTTGGGATCGGTCTTGCTGGTGCTGGGCATCGTGCTAATGTTCTATGTGCGGGAGCTGCGCCTGTGGATACGCATAGATGGCCGCAAACTGCGGGTGGCGATGACCTCCAACCGCCACAACCGCGATCTGGACACCGCCTTCCAGCGTCATCTCGACGCGATCAAACAGCTGACACGGGGAATATGATGGAACTGGCAACAACGAGATTCGACCGCCTGCCGCTGTGGCGCCGGCTGGACCGCTGGGACTGGGCGTACGCGCTGCTGATCGCCGTCGCCGCCGGCTACGCCTTCTCCCTCTACCATCACGCGATGGACGGCTACGAGCAGGCCATCCTGGCCGGCTCCGCGCTGGGCCTGATCGCGCTGGGCTGGTTCTGGCCGGCCTGGCGCTGGTTCTTCCCGCTGGCGGGCGGCGTGGCGCTGCTGGGCATCCAGCTGTACCAGCATGACCTGGCCCGCGGCCAGAGCGCGTTCTGGCTCAAGTACGCGCTGTCCAGCCAATCGGCGATCATGTGGATGTGCTCGCTGTTCTTCCTGGCCACCGCCGTGTACTGGATAGGCCTGGCCCGCCGCTCGGCGCAGCTTGCGCGGATGGGCGCCGGCCTGACCTGGGCCGCCTCGGTGATGGGGCTGGCCGGCCTGTTCGTGCGTTGGTACGAGAGCTATCTGATCGCGCCGGACGTCGGCCACATTCCGGTGTCCAATCTGTATGAAGTGTTCGTGCTGTTCACGCTGATCACCGCGCTGATGTATCTGTACTACCAGGCCAAGTTCGCCGCCGCGCAATCCGGCGCGCTGGTGCTGCCGGTGATCAGCGCCGCGGTCGGCTTCATCCTGTGGTACAGCTTCGACCGCCAGGCGCACGGCATCCAGCCGCTGATCCCGGCGCTGCAATCGTGGTGGATGAAAATCCACGTGCCGGCCAACTTCGTCGGCTACGGCGCCTTCTCGCTGGCCGCGATGCTGGGCATCGGCCAGCTGCTGGCGCAGAAGGGCTGGCTGAAAGACCGCCTGCCGGCGGCCGAGGTGCTGGACGAAATGATGTACCAGGCCATCTCCGTCGGCTTCCTGTTCTTCACCATCGCCACCATCCTGGGCGCGATGTGGGCGGCCGACGCCTGGGGCGGCTACTGGAGCTGGGACCCGAAGGAAACCTGGGCACTGATCGTGTGGCTGAACTATGCCGCCTGGCTGCACATCCGGCTGGTGAAAGGCTGGCGCGGCGCGCCGCTGGCCTGGTGGGCGGTGATCGGCCTGGCCGTCACCAGCTTCGCCTTCCTCGGCGTCAACATGTTCCTGTCCGGCCTGCATTCCTACGGCGGCCTGTAAACCCCGCTGTCTCTCCAAAGCCCGGCGTCTGCCGGGCTTTTCGCATTTTCCCTGTCTGGAACGCTGGCATTTGGTATCCTTGTAGCGTTTTTATCGCTTTTTTATCGCACAAGGAACGCGTTACACCATCATGGACTTTTCATGGCTGTCCGACCCCGCCGCCTGGCTGGGCCTTTTTACGCTGATCGTCCTCGAGATCGTACTCGGCATAGACAACCTGATCTTCGTGGCCATCCTGGCCGACAAACTCCCCCCGGAACAACGCGACCGCGCCCGCATCGTCGGCCTGTCGCTGGCACTGGTCATGCGCCTGATCCTGCTGGCCAGCATCTCCTGGCTGGTCACCCTGACCACGCCGCTGTTCTCGGTCATGGGGGTCGGCTTCGCCGGCCGCGACCTGATCATGCTGGGCGGCGGCGTGTTCCTGCTGTTCAAGGCCACCACCGAACTGCATGAGCGGCTGGAGGGCGTCGACCACGTCAAGAGCGGCGGCCAGCGCGCCTACGCCGCCTTCGCCACCGTGGTGGCGCAGATCCTGGTGCTGGACGCGGTGTTCTCGATCGACTCGGTGATCACCGCCATCGGCATGTCCGAACACCTGCCGGTGATGATGCTGGCCGTGATCATCGCCATGATCCTGATGATCGCCGCCAGCAAGCCGCTGACCGCCTTCGTCAACGCCCATCCGACCGTGGTGATGCTGTGCCTGGGCTTCCTGCTGATGATCGGCTTCAGCCTGATCGCCGACGGCTTCGGCTTCCATATTCCCAAGGGCTATCTGTACGCGGCGATCGGCTTCTCGGTCTTGATCGAGGCCTTCAACCAGGTGTCGCAGGCCAACCGCATCCGCTACCTGAACCGCTCGCAGAGCTTCCGCGAGCGCACCGCCAACGCGGTGCTGAGCCTGATGGGCAGCCGCCTGTCCGCCGCCGGCGCCGACGAGGCCAAGCCCGAGGCCGGCCCGCTGCCGGTGGAGGACACCGCCTTCGCCCACAACGAGCGCGCGATGATACACAGCGTGCTGACCCTGGCCGAGCGGCCGATCCGCGTGATCGCCACCCCGCGCGCCGACATCCACCGCCTGGACCTGAGCCAGCCGGAGGCGGCCCAGCGCCAGGCGCTGCGCGACAGCCCCTACTCCCGCCTGGTGGTGATCCGCGACGGCAGCATAGACGAGCCGCTGGGCATCGTCGCCCGCAAGGACCTGCTGGCCCAGCTGCTGGACGGCCGCGCGCTCGACATCGACGCCGCGCTGCGCCAGCCGCTGGTGCTGCCGGAAACCGTCACCGTGCTGAAGGCGCTGGAAAGCTTCCGCCAGAACGCCGCCGACATGGCCTTCGTGGTCAACGAGTTCGGCAGCCTGGAAGGCATCGTCACCCAGAAGGACCTGATGGAAGCGATCGCCGGCGAATTCCCGGAAGAGCATGAGCGCCACGAGCGCCCGGCCATCGCGGTGAACGACGACGGCAGCTACGACGTGGAAGGCAGCCTGGAGCTCGTCACGCTGGAGCAATACCTGACGCTGGGCGACTTCGAGGACGAAGACTTCCACACCGTGGCCGGCCTGCTGATGGACTGCCTGGAGCGCATCCCGCGCGAGGGCGACGAAGTGACCGTCGGCGAATGGAAGCTGCGCGTCACCGCGCAAAAGGGCAACCGCACCGAGCGGGTGCTGATCAGCCCACTGGCCAACGGCTTCGATGCCGCCATCTGAGCATGAACCGGGGCCGTCCCGGCCCTGGTTTCTCTATGTTCTGCGCTGCGCCGACGGCGCGCTGTACACCGGCGTCAGCACCGACGTCGCGCGCCGCTACCGCCAGCATCTGGCCGGCAAGGGCGCGCGCTACACTCGCCTCAATCCGCCCGTCGCCGTCGAACTGGTGATCGAATACTCCGGCCGCTCCGCCGCGCTGCAGGCCGAACACGCGTTCAAGCGGCTCACCGCCGCGGCCAAGCGGAACTTCCTCCGCGACCACGCCGATCCCGCCCCCGCGGGCTGACGCGTCTTTTCCCTTCCCGGCGCTGGCCGCCGCCGCGCGATGGACGGTATAGTGAACGCCATCGTCATCATGCGCGGCTGCGAGCGCGGCCGGTCCGCCACGGGGGAGATCCATGTCAAACCGCATGTCCCGCATCGCCGCGTTGCTGGCCGGCATCCTGCTCGCCGCATCGGCCAGCGCCGCCGACGCCGTCCGCGTCGGCTCCAAGATAGACACCGAAGGCGCGTTGCTGGGCAATATGATCCAGCAAGTGCTGGAAGCCCACGGCGTGAAAACCGAGAGCAAGCTGTCGCTGGGCAACACCAAGGTGGTGCGCGCCGCCATCGCCGCCGGCGAAATCGACATCTACCCCGAATACACCGGCAACGGCGCCTTCTTCTTCGCCGACGAAAAGAACCCGGCCTGGAAATCCGCCGCCGCCGGCTACCAGCGGGTCAAGCAGCTGGACTACGACAAGAACCGCATTGTCTGGCTGGCCCCCGCGCCGGCCAACAACACCTGGACCATCGCCGTGCGCCGCGACGTGGCCGCCGCCAACCGCATCCGCACGCTGGCCGACCTGGGCGCCTGGCTGAACCGGGGCGGCCGCTTCAAGCTGGCCGCCTCGGCCGAATTCATCGAAAGGCCGGACGCGCTGCCCGCCTTCCAAACCGCCTATGGCTTCAAGCTGCGCCAGGACCAGCTGCTGGCGCTGGCCGGCGGCGACACCTCGGCCACCATCAAGGCCGCGGCCGAACAGACCTCCGGCGTCAACGCCGCGATGGCCTACGGCACCGATGGCCCGGTGGCCGCGCTGGGCCTGGTGGCGCTGGGCGACCCCAAGAGCGTGCAGCCGGTGTACGCGCCGACGCCCATCATCCGCGCCGACGCGCTGGCCCGCCGCCCGGAGATCGCCGCCTGGCTCAAGCCGGTGTTCCAGTCGCTGGACGAGGCGACGTTGCAGAAGCTCAACGCCAGCATCGCGCTGGAAGGCCGCAACGCGCGCCAGGTGGCCGCCGGCTATCTGAAGCGCAAGGGCTTCATCCAGTGATGCCGGAAACGCCGGCCTGATGCGGCTGCGCAACCGGGTGCAGCTGGCCCTGGCGCTGCTAGCGCTGGCCGGTTTTTTCAGCCCGCTGCTCAGCCACGCGCCCAACCGCCTGCTCAGCGGCCAGGGCCTGCGCCTGTCCGAGCTGCCCGACGCCTTCTGGCTGATCGTGCCGGCGCTCCCTTTGCTGCTGTCGCCATGGCTGCGCCCGTCGCGCCGGCTGCATGCCCTGCTGGCGCTGTGCGCCGTCCTGCTGGCCAACGGCTTGTTGCTGCTCTGCGGCCATGAAGCCGCCAGGCTGGGCGGCGGCGATCCCGACTCGCTAGCCCGCACCGCTTTCGGCGCCGGCTTCTGGCTGCTGCTGCTCGCGGCCGGCCTGCAACTGGCCGAATCGCTGCGCGGCCTGGCCCTGACGCCGCCCATCCGCGCATTGGCGGTTTGCGCCGCCGGTCTGCCAGGACTGCTTCTGCTGGCCGCCGGACAGCTGGACGCGCTGGCGCTGCTGCGCGAATACCATAACGATCCGGACGTGTTCCGGCAGGCGCTGCTGCGGCACCTGCAACTGGTGGGGCTATCGGTGCTGCCGGCCGCGCTGCTGGGCTCGGCGCTGGGTGTGGCCGCGTTTCGCCGGCCGCGGATCGAGGCCTGGCTGTTTCCGGCGCTGAACACGCTGCAGACCATTCCCTCCTTGGCGCTGTTCGCGCTGCTGATCGCGCCGCTGGCCTGGCTGGGCCGGGCATGGCCGCAATCGGGCATCGCCGGCGTCGGCCTCTCGCCGGCCGTCACCGCGCTGACGCTGTATTCGCTGCTGCCGATGACCCACGGCGCGCTGGCCGCCCTGCGCCAGGTGCCGGCCGCCGCCCGCGACGGCGCGCGCGGCATCGGCATGTCGCCGTGGCAGATCTTCCGCCGGGTGGAGCTGCCGCTGGCGCTGCCGGTGTTCATCGCCGGCCTGCGCGTCACCACGGTGCAGGCGGTGGGTCTGGCCGCGGTGGCGGCGCTGATCGGCGCCGGCGGCTTCGGCGCCATCCTGTTCCAGGGCCTGTCGGCCAGCGCGCCGGACCAGGTGCTGCTGGGCGTGCTGCCCATCGTGCTGCTCACCCTGTGCTGCGACGCCGTCTTCAAACTGCTGGCCTCTCGACTGGAGCCCGTCCGCCGATGATTGAAATCGCCAACGTCAACAAAGCCTTCCACGGCGCGCCCGCGGTGACCGACCTGTCGTTGACCGTCGCCGAAGGCGAATTCGCGGTGCTGGTGGGCACCTCCGGCTCCGGCAAGTCCACCATGCTGAAAATGCTGAACCGGCTACTCGAGCCGGACAGCGGCGAGATCCGCATCGCCGGCCGCGACATCCGCGCCCAGCCGCCGGAACTGCTGCGCCGCCATATCGGCTACGCAATCCAGTCCGTCGGCCTGTTCCCGCATTGGACCGTCGAGCAGAACATCGCCGCGGTGCCGCAACTGCTGAAATGGCCGCGTCCACGGATACAAGCACGGGTGGACGAACTGCTGGCGCTGCTCAGGCTGCCCGCCGACTTCCGCCGCCGCTACCCGCACCAGTTGTCCGGCGGCCAGCAGCAGCGCGTCGGCGTGGCGCGTGCGCTGGCAGCCGATCCCGACGTGCTGTTGATGGATGAGCCCTTCGGCGCGCTGGATCCTGTGACCCGCGCCAATCTGCAGCAGGAGCTGGCCCGCATCCACCGCCTGTCCGGCAAGACCATCATCCTGGTCACCCACGACATCGACGAGGCCTTGCTGCTGGGCCAGCGCATCGCGGTGATGGACCAGGGCCGCATCCAGCAGCAAGGCAGCCCGCGCGACATCCTGCTGCATCCGGCCAACGGCTTTGTCCGCGATTTCTTCCAGCCGGACGAGGCCGGCGTGCGGCTGCTGGGGCTGCTGCGCGTGGCGGAGCGGCTGCGGCCGGGCGAGCGCGCCAGCGGCGCCGCGCTGCGCTCCGACGCCACGCTGCGCGAGGCGCTGTCCGCCTTCATCGTGCAAGGCGCGGCGGCGCTGCCGGTGATCGACACAGCCGGAGAAGAAATCGGCGCGTTGCGCTTCGCAGACCTGCTGGGCGCGTCAGAATGAGGCGGCGCGCGGGGCTGATCCTCAGCGCGCTGGCGCTGGCCGCGCTGCTGCTGGGCCTGCCGCGCAGCGCGCCGCTGTTCCACTACTGGTTTCCCGAACTGGACCGCCCGCTCTATCTGCAGGACGGCTTCGGCGAGCTGCTGCTGTCCCATCTGGCCATCGTCGCGCTGTCCGGCGGCGCGGCCGCCCTACTGGGCATCGGCGCCGCGCTGTGGACCAGCCGGCCCTCCGGGCACGACTTCCGCCCGCCGCTGGAGACGCTGCTGTCCATCGCCCAATCGTTTCCGCCGGTGGCGGTGCTGGCGCTGACGGTGCCGCTGATCGGCTTCGGCGCCGCACCGGCCTTGGCGGCGCTGGCGCTGTACAGCCTGCTGCCCATCACCCACGCCGCGCTGGCCGGCCTGGCCTCGGTGCCGGAGGACGCGCGCGAAACCGCCCGCGGCATCGGCATGAGTCCGCTGCAAATGCTGTGGCGGGTGGAGCTGCCGCTGGCCGCGCCGGTGATCGTGGCCGGCGTGCGCGCCGCGATGGTGATCAATATCGGCACCGCCGCGCTGGCCTCCACCGTCGGCGCGCGCACGCTGGGCCTGCCCATCATCGTCGGCCTGTCCGGCTTCAACACCGCCTACGTGATCCAGGGCGCGCTGCCGGTGGCGCTGCTGGCAATCGTCGTCGATCAAGCCTTTCAATGGCTCGGAGACTGGCTGAGTCCGTCGCAACGCGGCTGAGCGGCCTGTGGATAAAAATCGCCGGCGGGACGCGCTGTGGACAAGTGCGCCGCCGCGCTATTCATAGCGCAGCGCCTCCACCGGTTCCAGATTGGCCGCCTTGACTGCCGGCGCCAGGCCGAAAACCAAGCCGACGGTGACGGTGAAACCCAGTGCCAGCGCGACCGCCCACCACGGCACCGCCGGCGCCGGCAGCGCCGGCACCAGCAGTGAGAACGCGCCGGCCAGCAGATAGCCGCCCAACACGCCGGCCGCCCCGCCGGCCAGCGACAGGCAGACCGACTCGGACAGGAATTGCAGCAAGATGTGCGCGCGCCGGGCGCCCAGCGCCTTCAGCAGGCCGATCTCGCGCGTCCGCTCGGTCACCGACACCAGCATGACGTTCATGATGCCTATCCCGCCCACCAGCAGAGAGATGCCGACGATGCCGGCCAGGCCCAGGCTCATGCCGTCGACGATGGCATGGAAGGCCTCGCTCAACTGGCGGGCGCTCTGAATGCGGAAGTCGTCGGCCTGGCCCGACCCCAGCCGGTGCAGCCGGCGCAGCAGCGCGCGCAGGCGTTGCCGCACCGGCTCCAGTGCAGCCGGATCAGCGACGTTCAGCGCGATCGACAAATCGGGCGGATTGCCGGCGGCCAGCGCGGCCTGGCCGGCGGAAAACGGTATCAGCAGATAGTTGTCGCGGCTGACGCCGAAGACCGCGCCGCGCGACTCCATTACGCCTATGATCTTGTACCACTCGCCCGACACCTCGACGAACTCGCCCTCTGGCCTCTCCGGCAGCTTAAGCTTGGTAGCCAGATCGCTGCCTATCACGCACACCTTGCGCCGGGAGCGGTCGTCGCTGTTGCGGATGAAGCGCCCCTCCCGCACGAAGGCCTGCTGCACCGTCTGGTAGGAAGCGGTGACCGCGTTGACCGCCGCGAAGGCGGTGCGGCGGCCGTAGCGGACGGTCGCGCCGTAGTCGCCGAACGGCGCGAACGACGCCGCCAGCGCCGCCGTGCCGCCCTCCTGCCGCAAGATCTGCCGGTAATCGGCCCAGCCCAGGCGATTGCGCCGCCCCTGCAGCGCCTCCTCCAGCTCGGTCTTGGCCTCCACGCTCAGGCTGTTGGCGCCCAAGCGGTCGAAATTCTCGCTGACCGAGCGCGACAGTCCCTGCACGATCGCGATCACGGCGATCACCGCGGCGACGCCGATGACGATGCCCAGCGCGCTGAGCAGGCTGCGCATCGGATGGCCGCGCAGGCTGCGCCAGCCGTTGCGCCAGCATTCGAGCAGCATCGTCATGCCGCCTCCCCGCTGTCGGCGACCAGACGGCCATCGGCCATCCGTATCCGCCGCCGGCAGCGGGCGGCGATCTCGTCCGAATGCGTCACCAGGATCAGCGTGTGCCCCTCCTGGTGCAGGCGGTCGAACAAGGCCATGATCTCCTCCCCGGTGGCGGAATCGAGATTGCCGGTCGGCTCGTCCGCCAACAGCAGCACCGGACGGGCGCACAGCGCGCGCGCGATGGCGACCCGCTGGCGCTGGCCGCCGGACAGCTGGTTGGGCCTGGCCTGCAGCCGCGCGCCCAGTCCGACGCTGCGCAGCGCCTCGGCGGCGCGCCGTTCGCGCTCGGCGCCCGGCGCGCCGGCGTAGACCAGCGGCAGCATCACGTTCTCCAGCGCGCTCAGCCGCGGCAGCAGGTGGAAGCTCTGGAACACGAAGCCGATGTCGCGGTTGCGCACCCGGGCCAGCTGGTCGTCCGTCATGCCGGCCACATCGACGCCGTTCAGCCGGTACTCGCCGGCGCTCGGGCGGTCCAGGCAGCCTATGATGTTCATCAGCGTCGACTTGCCCGAGCCGGAGGCGCCGACGCAGGCGATGTATTCGTTGGCGCTGACGCTGAGATTCAGCGTCGACAGCGCCAGCGGCGCCGCCTCATCCTGCTGGTAGCGCTTGCAGATGCCGCGCAGCTCGATCAGCGGCGTCATGACGGCCTCCCGGCCTGGACCGAGACCGCGTCGCCCGGCTTCAGGCTGTACAAGAGCTTGGCCGGCCCGGTCACCACCCGTTCGCCGGCGCGCAATCCGGACAGTATCTGCTGCTGGGTGTCGTCCGACTCGCCAGTCCGGACCCTCCGCGATTCCAGCCGGCCATCCTTCACCACCAGCACCCTCGCCTCGCTGTCGCTGTCGCTGTCGCCGGCGTCGCGGCGGGCCAAGGTTTCCGCCTCGGACAACACCGCCTGCAGCGGCACCGTCAGCGCCTTGCCGGCCCGGGTGGTGAAGATTTCCACCCGGCAGCTCATGCCCGACCGCAGCAGCCCGCGGCCGCTTCCGGACAGCGCCAGCCGCACCGGATAACTGCGCGCCTGCCCGCCCGGCACGCCGGCGGGCGCGCCGGCCATGCGCTTCGGCGACAGCGGTATCTGCAGCACCGTCGCCGACAGCGGCGCGCCCGGATAGGCCACCAGCTGCACCTTGGCCGGCTGGCCGCTGCCGACGCCGCCGATATCCGCCTCGTCGATGTTGGCCTCGATCAGCATGGTGCCGGTATTGGCTATCGTCATCAGGCTGGGCGTGACCATGCCCACCTGGCTGGCGATAGCCGTCTCGCCGGGCTTGATGTCGATCGAGGTGACCACACCGCTCATCGGCGCGCGGATCACTGTCTTGGCGGCGCGCTGCCTGGCCTGGGCCAGCACCGCCTCGCTCTGCCGCAGCTGCTCGCCGCCGTTCTTCAGGCCTACCCTGGCCTCGTCCACCGCGTAGCGGGCATCCTCCAGCATCGCGTCCGCCACCATGCCGGCCCGGTGCAGGACCTCCTTGCGCCGATAGGCGGACTGCTGGTTCGCCAACGTCAGCGCCTGCTGCCGCTGCTGCAGCGCCTGCTGCCTGACCGCGGCCGCCTGCTGCGTCACTTCGGCAGCATAGCCCTCGTCGTCCAGCCTCAGCACCGGCTGTCCGGCCCGCACATGGTCGCCCTCCCGCACCAGCACCGCGCTGACCTTGCCGGTCACCTCGGACGACAGCTGGGCCTGCTCCTGATAGACCAGGCTGCCGGAAGCCAGCACCGACGAGCGGATTTCCCGCGTCGCGGCGACAGCCGCCGTCACCTGGTACACCGTCTCCTGCCTGAACGCGCGCGCCACGAAAGGCAGCGCCGCCACCGCGACCAGCAGCGCGGGGCCCAACCACTTCCACTTCATATCCGTTCACCAGGCCTTGACGGCGATCCAGACGCCGTAAAACAGCGCGGCCGGCGCCCAGGCCACCGCGGCGCTGACGGGCCAGCGGTCGCCGCTCCACGTCTTGTAGCCTATCGCCAGCAGGGCCAGCTTCCAGAACGAGCCCAGGTCCACGCTGTCCAGCACGCCGACCCAGGCATGGCCAACATCCAGGTGGAACAACAGCTGGTTCAAGGACAGCGGATCGAGCTGGGACGGCTCCAGCCGACCGGCGCTGGCGGCCAGGATTTGCACGGCGCCGGACAGCAGCACCAGCAAGGCCGGCGTCGACGACCACACCACCAGCGCATACCATTGCCGCAGCCCGATGCCCAGTCCGCGCAGCTTGCCCACGCCGTGGAAATACAGCGCCAACAGCAGATAGCTCAGCGGCAGCGTGATCATCGCGCCGGCGATGCTGGAGCCCAGCATCAGCGGGCGGGTCACCGCCTTCAGCGCCGCCTCGCGGTTGCCCGGCGTGGCCAGCTGGTCCAGCAGGCGCTCGCGCAGCCAGGCAAAGTCGACCCAGCCGTAGTACCACAGATACAGCAGGGCGGTGCCGGCGACGATCAGCGACAACGGCAGCAGGCTGCGCGGCCGCGCCGCGATCTGCCTGAAGGCCTGGGCCGGGTTTTGCACGATGCCGGCCAATAGCCGCCATTGCCCCGGAGCCGCCGCCGGGTCTGCGAGAACAGAAGTCTGATTCATGATGAGCGTCCGTATCAAAAACATTCAGTGAAAAGTTCCGCCGCGGCCGGCGCGCGGCCGCCCGGGGCCTCGTCTACCCGGCCGTCGGCCAGCACCAGCACGCGCTCCGCCGTGGTGATGGTCTCCGGCCTGTGCGCCACCATCACCCGCGTCAGCCTGAGCCGCGCCAGCACCTCGCCTATCGCCCGCTCGTTGCCGATGTCCAGATGGCTGGTCGCCTCGTCCAGCAGCAGGATGCTGGGCCGCTTGTACAATGCCCGAGCCAGCAGCAGGCGCTGGCGCTGTCCGCCGGACAGGCCGGCGCCCTGCTCGCCGACCAGAGTGTGGTAGCCCATCGGCATCGCCAGGATGTCCTCGTGCATGCCCACCTGCCGGGCGCAGGCGGCGACGCGGGCGTAATCGACCGTCTCGTCGAAGAAGCTGATATTGCCCAGCAGGCTGCCCGACAGCAGCGCGTCCTCCTGCAGCACCGTGCCGATCAGGGCGCGGTGCCGCCCCGGTCCCAGCCGCGCGATCGGCACGCCGTCCACCAGCACCTCGCCGCTCTGCGGCTGCAGCAGGCCCAGCAGGATCTTGGCCAGCGTGGTCTTGCCTCCGCCGCTGGGTCCGGTCAGCGCAACGCTCTGGCCCGGCGGGATGTCCAGGCTGACATCGCGCAGCACCCAGGGCTCGCCCTCGCCGTAACGGAAGCTGACCCCGCGCAGCGACAAGCGCCCCTGCGCCGGCGCCGTCTCGGCCGCCTCGGCATCGTCCGCCTCCGGCGGCTCGCCCAACAGATCGGCCAAGCGGCCGGCGTGCAGGCCCAGCAGCCGGATGTCCACCCAGCTGTCCAGCAACTGGAACACCCGGCCGGAAAAGGTGCCGGCGTACAGGCTGGCCGCCATCAGCATGCCGATGCTGAGCCGGCGCTCCAGCACCTGCAGCGCGCCGACGTAGAGCAGCGCCAGCGCCTGCGCGCGCAGCAGCGTGACGTTGGCCAGCTTGCACAGCGCGCTCAGGCGCTGGGCGCGCTGCTCGCTACCTATCTGCGCCCGCTTCAGCCGGCTCCAGTCGGCCAGCCGCGCCGCCTCCCGGCCGAACAGCTTCACCGCCGAAATCGCGCGGACGGTCTCCAGAAAATGGCCGTGTTCCTTGGCGCCGGCATACAGCCGGTGCAGCGCCGCGTCCTGCAGCCGCAGGTAGGACAACAGTCTCAGGCCGGCATACAGCGCGGCCGACGCGGCCGCGACCGCGCAGAAGGCCGGGCTGTACCAGGCCAGCATCGCCATCGCCAGCAGCGCCATCATGCCGTCTATCACGCTCTCCACCAGCAGCGAGGCCAGCGCCGCCTCCAGCGCGGTGGCGCTGCCGAAACGCGAAGCCAGGTCCCCCAACGGCCGGGTCTCGAAGAAGGACGCGCGCAGGCGGATCAGATGGGCGTGCAGCTTGTGCGTCCAGCGATAACCGAGCTCGGCGCTCCAACGGATCAGCAGGCCGCTGCGGGCCCAGTGGATCAGCGCCTGCGTCGCGATGACGCCGGCGAAACCGCAGGCCAGCAGCGTCAGCACGCCGGGATCGACGCCGTCCTGCAACTCGTCTACAAGGTATTGGTTGAACAGCGGTGCCACCAGCGCGAAGATCTCCAGCGCGATCGCCAGGATGCCGAGCTGGACGATGGCGCGGCGGAAGACCGGAGCCTGTCCCAAGAGCTCGCGCCAGGACGCCCGCGGCGGACGGCCACCGGCCTCGAAATCGGCGGCCGCCGCCAGCTCCAGCGCGATGCCGGTGAAATGCGGCGACGCCGCCTCCAGGCTCAGGCGGCGCTGTCCCAGCGCCGGGTCCAGCACCGTCAGCGTCACACGGCCGCGCCAGTCGCGCCGGACCGCATGCAAGACCACGAAGTGGTTCAGATCCCAATGCAGGATGGCCGGCAGCGCCAGATCCGGCAGATCCTCCAGCTCCAGCCTGACCGGCCGCGCGCGCAGCCTCAGCTCGGCCGCATGCCGCGCCAGCTGGGCCAGAGTGGCGCCCTTGACGCTGACCCGGAAGCGTTGCCTCAGTTCGGCCAGGCTCAGGTGGCGCCCCAGCCGCGCGCTGACCATGGCCAGGCAGGCCAGGCCGCACTCTCCGGCCTCCGCCTGCAGCATGACCTTCACGCCGCGTCCCGCTTGCGAAAGCGCCACAACCTGCGCGGCAGCAGTAGGTTCAGATAGGCCAGGTCGGCCAGCTTCAGCCACAGCAGCACCGCCGGCACCTGCAACAGCCATCTCTCGGCCTCGCCCGGCGACCACTGCAAGCGGTCCAGCAACAGTCCCAGCAGGACGACGCCGGCCATCGCGCCGACCACCCTCAACGCCATGCCCAGGCCGTCGCGGCGGCGCAGCGCGCGGGCGAGGCTGTCCCGCTCCTGTTCGGACTCGACCTTGGCGGCCAGCAATTGTTGTACAGACCAGTACATGGACATCCTCCGTTGGCATTTCCGATACGGCCGCGCGGCCGCTCCGGCGCCAGCCGGAGCGAGCCGCGCTAGCCGGCGCGCATCAGTCCAGATAGCTGCACAAGCGACGGCCCACCCAGCCGCCGACGCCGGCGCCGGCCGTGGCGCCCAGCACTGCGCCGGCGGGGCCGCCGGCCGCGCCCAGCACGCCGCCCAGGCCGCCGTAGAAACCGCTGACCAGGTCTTGGCAGCCGGCGCCGGCGCCGGAGATGTCTTCCAGTTGCTGTATCGAAACTTCACGGATTGCCATGCTCTACTTCCTTCAGTTGAATCAGCCTTGTCTGCGGAAGGCCGTTACCGCCCGGCCGAATGGCCGAAATCCTGCTGCGACCGATCAGGCTCAGCCCGGGAAGGCGGGGCCGGCCTCCGGCACGCCGCTGACCCAGCCGCCGGCCCCGGCGCCGAAGCCGCCCGGCGGCAGGCGCACCCGTATCCGGTAGTCTGCCCCGCCGTCCTGCCAGCGCCGCAAGCAGACCCCTGCCTGCCGCGGATCGGGCCGGCCTTGTCTGACGTCGACGACCACGCCGACAAGCGGCGGCGAAGGCGGGGACATGCCCTGGTGGTAACGCATGCGCATCGCCCGACCCGGCGCCACCCCCGCCGCAGATTTGCCATTGGCATAAAATGTGACAAAAAATGGCTCGCTCGCCCCGTTATCGCCGTCGCGCTGCCCGCACAAGCGGTACTGCCGCGCTTGGTCCAGCATCGCCAGGCCCGCTACCAGCAGCGCCGTCACCAGCGAGGCCGCCAGGCATACTCGCCACTTTGGCTCGAAAGGCTCCGGCTCCGGTTCCGCGGCCGTCTTTCGCTCGAAAACCTCGCGCCGGAACAAGCCGCGCGCGCCGGCCGGAAAAATGTCGTCTGGCTCCATCGCGTTCAGATAAAAATATTTCCCGGAATTGATATCGCTCTGAAACGGAGGGAAAAATATCGATATATATCAATTAATTAATTATTTAAATTGATTTCTATCTGCATTTTTATACTCACGTCATTTATTGAAACCCATAGTATTTAGCCGGCCTTTTTATGTCAACTGTGAATATCAAAATTAGCAATATGATATTTTTAGATATATAAATCACAAGGACAACTGGAATGAAAAAAGCCCCGGCTGGCGGGGCTTTGCGTACGGGCGTCGCAGGGACGCGGCGGGATTCGGGGTCTACTTCGATGCAGAATGTTGATAACAACCATTACACAATTGAATTCATTCAATTTTTTTAGATATAAAACTTTAATGTGTACCTAAGTGTGTACCTTAGACATATCGCTCGAACATGCTCAAAGACGGAGTGTCCATCCCTATAGGCTATTCTGCAGCGGTAATTTTAAACCTCCTAGCCTAGTGGCCAGGGTCACGACTCACCGGTCTGCTTAACAACTTTGTGTATGACTAGTATTCCAATACCGAGCGAGTATCTCCGCCAAGCTACACAACGAATCCTTTCGAGGGCTACTGACCATTGCGGCATCTTTTTTTTGCCCCCCTCCGCCAGTCTCCGCTACAGCTGTAGGCGGTAACTGTGTCGACACAACGATTGCCCCAGAAGGCACAAGCTCCTTCTTCTTGGCCTCATCCATCAATCGTTCGAATGCCACCCGCTGCGACACATCCCAACGTCTCGCCAACTGTTCCAACACCTGCTTTGCCTCTCCCGTTACCATCATGCTCAGTCGCTTGCCATCCCCAGCATTCCGTTCCCGAAATGCGGCTTGCCGTTCTGCGTTAGTCTTTGCCATCACACCCTCTCCAACGTTCGGGAGCAGGATCCTTCCATTGCCCTGCCCCCCCAATTGATTACACCACCCCTGTAACCTCTGCAGAACCGTGATTCCCCTTTGGCAGGGATGCCCGCCTGATCGGACTGCGCCGCAAAGTCCGATCAGTCAGCCTCGGCAAGAACTGGAAATAGCGGTCCATCTTGGTCAGGTATGGCACCACCCGCTCCTTCAGCGCCGTGCGCTTCTCTTGATCATCACGATGGATCATTCCTACGGCGCACTGTGGCTTACCGTGCCACTTCTGGTTGCAATTAAAGAACAACCCATCCCGACCAGTAATCTCGACCCAGTACTGGCCCAGCGTCGCCGCAATCGTGATGTCTTCGCGATGGTGACGGCCATCGAACAACATCAGCACATGGAAGTGCAGGCCCTTATATGGCGCCATTTCCATCTTCACCACGTAGCCAACCATGTGCGTGAAGAGACCATGAGGTGCATTCTTCTTCAGGAACACTTCCAAGTCTTTCTTGGCACGCTCTTCTGGAATATGACGAGCAAACTCACCTTGCGCCATCCCATCTGGCTTGCGATAGCCGAGATCAAGACGTATCACCAATAAGCGAGAGTGGCATTCAAAAGACCAAGCCAGAAATTTCTCTACACTTTTGGTGTTTTTATTAACTCGACGATTATTTGAGCTTTCCGCTAGCTTGAACTCTTTTGTCTTTGCTGCTGCTCTTACCTGATCGACAAAATCATTTAATTTCTTGACAAGCTTCTGTGCACACATGGCATTCCCTTCACGATGAGCCTGCAATTGATCAACAATCCCAGAATCATACGCAACTCGGATAAACGTAGAAATTTCAGCCTCCAAGGCAAGACCATCTAAAAATTTTCGGTACTCTGGACTGGATAGCAAATTAAGCACGATACGAATCGTATTCCCAAGAGGAGACTCTCTTAGAAAATAATCCTCCGGCCTAGGTGGAGCAAAACTTTTATTCTCCCTATATTCCATTTTTTCTTTGCAAACAAGCTTAGAAAATTTGTATTTTCTTTTTTCTGCCTTGAATTGATTATTTTTTGATTTAATGGCAGCAAGCGCTGCACTTATAAGAAGCCTGATCTTATCGACACTATCCACTATTTGTGGCGAGATATAGTTCAAAGCATCCCCATCCTCATCACATATGTAACCGACCATGTGCATAATGTCATTGTGGTGATTGATACTTACATCGTTCTTTTTCTTAAGATTATCCATACCTATCTCTTGATCTTGTTTATTAAACATAATACTGATAACAAATAGATAACATTCACTACACCGTCGTCACACACCCGCAAAGCGGGCTAGCCGGGCACTTTCTAGGCCAAAAGCCAGCCATACCGATGCTTTTTCCTTGCTGATGGATGAAAGAATTAGTTCCAATGTCAAAGCCAGGAAAAGCTATGCACAGACCCACTCGCAGTAGCTGCAATCCAGGCCGTCATGCCATTTAAATTGATTCTTCGGCATCGGAAAACTAGTTCTTCACTTATAAAATCAAAGGTTTAAAAATTATCCGAGTTTGCCCTTCAGAGGGGCTCACCGTTCACCTGCGCGTCTACTTACCCACCTAGCCAATACCATTCGGTGGTAAAAAAATACAACTGATCACAACTGATATGGGAAGCGGGACGGTCGCGATAAGATGCGTCATGGCTAGATCAACGGCATGCCCGCTGGCACTCTTGCAGATAAGCCTCTAGCTCGTGCTCCAACCAACCGATGGCCTTAGGACCAAGACGGATAGGCTTCGGGAAGCGCGGGTCATATCGGGGGGAGTTCGGGTCCAGCTTGTCGTATACCGTGGAACGGGACAATTTGAGACGGGACACAACCTCCTTGCAGCGCAAGATGATCGTGTTCAGGGAAGGGGTAACAGCAGTCATTTGGACCTCCTGGGTCACTGTTGGAATCGATGACCGAACGATAGCCACCTCCAACCAAGCCTGCTGATTTCTGCTAGCAAATAAATATTTTATTTTTGCAGAGAATCCTACTTCATTGATTTAATTGATTTTTTAATTCAGCACTAGCATCCAACAAAGGACTGCCTAAGCAGATGGAGGGAGTTCATGCGTTTGACACCTTGGAAAGATGCAAGCAACTCTCAAGTACAGACCATAGCAGTGCCAGGAGCATCAATTCACAATGCCCTGGCATTTTCAATCTTCTACAGTGCGCTGCTTGCAGGTAAACTATCGAACCTGCTCATTAAATAAAGCATCCGTACCCGGCATTTCCCTGATCCACTTATAAATACTTGAAACCGGATATTCATAATCAGGATACTTTTTACGCTTTTCGGCAGTTACTTTAAATAGCAGAGGAAGTCCCGCATTTTTATCACTAGACTTCTCTGAAATTGTCTCTGCCGCTTTGAGCATAGATTTCCAGGGGCCATTCCCTCTAACGTACTGATAAACCTCATTGCGTAACGGTTCAAATTTTGCAGCCTTTTTTATTGCTGCATTAGAAGCAACCTTACTGCGTGCACTCTTAGCTGACTGCGTAATTGCCTTACCCGCCCCCAATGACCCCCACATGTTACCGCACCAAAAGCAAGCATCAAGAAGAAGCCCCTTAGCTAACAACTCATTCCCCTCGGCATAGGCCTGAATAGCCTCTATCGCATAACTTTGTGTGATGACAAATAACGCGCCTTGAGTGCTAATTTCTTCAATAACGCCACTTCTGGCTTGCTCTTGAATATCTTGCAATGCACGATCCCCTGATACTTCAACCTCCATCAGGTGATCAATATATACTTTTTCAAACTTAGCGCACTCTTCAAGCCTCTCTGGCCAGACTTGATGATGAAAATCAAGGCATCGTGATAAAATATCAGCAGCAACTTCATTAACCGTCAACTCTTCCCGTGGTGTGACATCAGAAAACAGCACTTTCATTCCCCTTTCAAGTACAGTAGAGCCTCCCCAATTGTAACAGCAACCTATGATTTCGATAAAAACAAATTAAATACACAATACTCTCTTGACCCGTATGAAATGATTCGATTAAATGGTGCACTTCATCACTAGGAGTATGGCATGGATTTGCAAGCACTGAGTTTTGTTGAATTGAAAGATCTTCTTGCACAGGTTCAAGCGGAAATTGGTCAACGCGAGAAGGCTGAAAAGGCTGAAGCGAAGAGCAAGATCCTTGAGCTGGCTAAAGCTCATGGTTTGTCTTTGGATGACTTGTTTAAGCAGGCTGAAAGCAAGGCTAAGAAGCCTGTAGAGGCGAAGTATCGCCATCCTACCGATGCGTCGCAAACATGGTCTGGACGCGGTCGCAAGCCGCTGTGGGTGCAAGAACTGCTGGATCAAGGCAAGACGCTGGAAGAGCTGGCTATTTAATCGCAACATCGCAAGACTCATTCTGTTGCGAAGGAATGATGCCAGGCAGGATTAACCAGGCTCATATTTGAGCCTTTTTTTATAGCGCTTACCAATCCGCTCGATGATGTCGCACTGCTTGCACCAGTGTCCCCGTATAGCGCTGTTAGGGGTCGCCATCCAATGATGGCCACGATGGCAGACCCAAGCCAGCTTGTGATGAGTATTGATATATTCAGAAGACAAGCAGGCTCCACCACGGGCCTTGGCTAGCGTTTGCATAGCAGTGATGGAGTGACGTCGTCGGCGCCCATGGCAACGAGGGCAGCCAGGCGTTATCCGAAGCGCATTGGGCGTAGCCATCCATTCATGGCCATGCTCACAGCGCCAGTGAAGAGGCGTACAACTGCTGACGTAATGTTCAGACAGGCAAGTCCAGCCCTGCCGGCTCGCCCAGACTTGCCACTGCTGTAATTTTTTTGCCCTTGGTCCGTTGCAGACCGAGCAAAAGTAGCCTTTGACCAGCTTGCTGGCGGTACGGGTGAAGATATGGCCATCAGCGCAACGAAACCGAAGTGGGATGCGACTATGGCGATAGATGTCTGACAAGCACTCACCACCCCAAGCCAAAGCCACGTTACGCACCACCGCCAGCTTGTCTTCGGCGGTTGAGGATGCAACGTGAAACCAGGCGCCAATTGCATCGTTAACTGTTATGGGCCAGTCATTAGACGGGGATGGTAGCTTCTCTTGTTTCATACGGGAAATAAAATGCCAGCCTACCCGCAGGCAGGCTGGCATGTCAGAAGAACACGCGACGGTGACAATCATTCATCCTCTGGAAGCGGGGCATCCCTGTCTGGCTGACCCTGCTTGGCTATTCATTCTTCACGGGCTGTGATCGGCGCGATGACGATCAACCCTGCGCTTCTTTCTCGTAGCTTTGCAGCGTCCACGTTACCGCTGCCTCCAGTTGATCCGGTTTGCCGCGCAGGCGATCCAGCCAGCTCAACCGTTGCGGCACCGGGATGGCCGGGAAGCGCTCTCCCGCGATGAAATGCCGGCTCACGCTGGCCATGGCGTGAGCCGACAGCTCGGCGCACCATACTCCACTTTGCGGGCAAGTCGCCTGACTTGGCGCCGCGTAGCCCAGCTTGATCTTCGGCGGAGTCTGCGGCTTGGGCAACTCGGTCTTGGGCAGGCCGGTGGCCGGGTCCAGGTTCTTGGCCTTGGCCAGTTTCACCACCAGTTTTTCGTCGGGTTTGGCCGGCGGCGTATTCGCCTTCCATTCTTTTTCCCACTCGAACGTGCCATCCCATGGCGGCAATTTGGCCGGTGGCAAGGGCACGATCTTGTCGATGTCGGGCACCTTAGGGTTGCGGCCGTCGTAGTGGTTCAACAAGGTCCAGATAGCGTCGTAGCGCCTCACGCGCTCGGGGTCTGGTTGAACGTTTAGATAATTTAGATCGCTCTCGCTCTTGCTTTTTTCTGGGTCAAATGCATCCCGCAACCCTAATGCACTACCAGAATGCCCCGCTTTCACCGCCTGCTGATAAGCGTACAGCGATTCGGGATAATGCTTGTCAACATCCAAAGATATCCCCAATTGATACGCTGCTTTGGCATGACCTTGCTCCATGGCGCAACGCAGCATCTGCCTCCCGATCTCGCGCGCTAATTCGGGCGTGTTCAGCAGGTCGCCGACATAGGCTTGGGCATCGGCACTGCCCAGGTCCGCCGCCTTGCGGAAATACATCAGCGCCTTCTCATTGTCCTGATCGTAGCCATAGCCGATTTGCAGGTAGTGACCGGTCAGGTAATAACCATTGGAAATATTGTCCGCCACCAGTTGCTCATTCAGGTCCAGCACTTCATTGACGGCATCGGGAGAGGCCACTTCGCCCTTGCCCACCATCCGTTGCAGGTTGTTGTTGGCCTTGTAGTGGCCATGGGCGGCGGCGATGCGGTACAGCCGACCGGCTTCGGGCAGTAGTTTCGGCTGGTACTGCAGTTGCAGCCAGCGGGCATACTGGAATAGCTGGTCCGCATCCGGGTTCAGCTTGGGCAAGTGATCCGCTTCATGCACGCAGCTGAAGGCCAGCTTGGCCTGCACCGCCTTGAGATCGGGTTGGTGTTCCATCGGTGTATCCTTGTGGCCGCAGGCGGCCAACAGCAAAGGTAAGACGAGCCAGGCGAGACGCATTGTTTAGTCCAGGTCCTTGGTGCTACTGGTGTCGTTGCTGAATTTGACCAGCGGGGCTATGGGTGGCTGTTTGACTTTTCGGCGGTCAGCATTCTTATTCATAATTTTATCCCATTGCTGATATACAGCCGCAAGCTGCTTCGGCTTGGTGGCATCCGCTGTATTGCCCTGGCCCACGGTATGCATATTCCACAGGTGCTGCCGTGCTGCACGGGTGATTTCCGGCTGGCAATGGCAGACATTGATCTCGCTGTCGCACACCATGCTGCGCAGATTGATGTTGGCTGAGCCCAGGGTCATGAAGGTGTCGTCGATCATCATCAACTTGGCGTGGATATAAACGTACTGCCAGGGCTGGCCAGGCTGGTAGCCGGTCATGGAAACCAAGGAACAAACATGGGTCTTCAGGCCGGGAATCTCGCCCTCGACGAACTTGCCCTGGTTGGCCTCGGCCTGCTCCTGCTTCAACGCGGCCAGTTTCTTGCGCCGTTCCGGCAGATCGCTCAGGGGCTGGCTGGTGCGTTTGGCATTCTGGTTTTCACCGATCTGCACCTCCCGCTCCGCCTGCTTGACCTGCTCGTTGATGCTGCTGCGCGCCAGTGTCGGCATCTGACTGCGCTTGCCTAGGGCATCCAGCATCTTGTAGGTGTTCTTGACCCCCAGGCCCATGCCTTCCGCATTGTCGTTGGTCACGACCATCAAGTACACGGGACCATGCTGGCCGGGATCGCGGCCAAAGGCCAACTGGTTCTTGACCGCCTGCTTGGTGGCTTCGGCAAAGTTCACCCAGCGGAAATACTGGTTTTCGATATAGATGTACTGGCAGGCATGATTGACGGCATTCAGGTACAGGTGCTTGATATCCTGCACCGTGAGCTCGTCCTTCACCTTGCCCTTGGGCCGGGTCTGGCTTTGCGTGCGGGCAATCTGCGCCATGGCCCGTGAGCCCAGGCTTGGCCTAGGCGTGAAATGCTTCAACTCCAGGTGCGCGCGCTTGCCAGTCAGATTCTCGCCGGTCGCCTTGTCCCAGCCCGCCACGAAATTATGGTTGATGTGCACCAGCACCGGGCCGGTCAGCCGACTGGAAATGTCATGCCGGGCGGTCGCGCCGTTGCGGCCCAGATGCGGCTCCTGTTGCACGTAGTGGTGGTCGTCCCGGTCCCAGTAGGCATCCAGCATGTTGTGCCCCATGACAAAGCCCAAGGCGCTCTCCGGATGCTCATAATCGATCAGCACGGTTTTTTGGTGATGGCTGGGGAATTTGGACGTGGCGGCCGCATGCATTGTTGATGCGCCATTGCGTACCAGATTCGGCAAAATGTAGGCATTCTTGTCGATATCGTCGAAATGCCGCGTGCGGAACTGGATGTTTTTATTCGCGCGAATGTCCTGATGCCAGCCGATATCGTAACACTCCTGCAGGAAGTTCTCGTTATCGCCGCGCTTCACGTTATAACCGGGGTTCATCACCTCGGGGATCTGAGAAATCGGGTCATTCCAGGTCAGAATCCGGACCTTGACACCCTCCAGCGACTTCATTTCCAGCAGCTCGCCTATGGGCATGATCTTGTCTTTGGGATGCAGCTTGCGCCGGGTGAATGGCAGCTTGCCGGCCATGTCATCGGCGATTTTGTCGATGTTATCTGCGGTCAGCGGCGGCAACTGGGGTTGCTGCAAATAGTACTGGATCGGTGGTGCGCCTGCGCCGCGCTTGAAATACATCGAGGGCTGAAAGCCCCAGCAGACGATGTCCACACTGTATTTGGCGGCCAGAATGGCGTCGTATATGGCGCCGAACGCTCGTTCCCCGTTGATCAGCGGCTCGAAGGTGGCGTTCACTTCGTGAAATTCCGGCTTGTAGCCGGGAGGATTGTTATCGGCCAGGAACCAGGGGGTGGAGGTTCGGGTGGTCTGATGCTGGGAGGGGTCGACATTGTGTTGACGCGGTTTATGCTTGGCCAAAGGCTGACTCATGCCTGTTCTCCATCGCCGCGGTTCGGCCCGAAAAAGTCTTGGTACTGATCCAGCTTGCCGGATTGTTCGCCATGATTGATGCCGCCATTGGCTAGCTCGTCATGCGTCGGCTTGGCATACGACGGTACCATGTTGAAATGGCGCTTCAGCCCGTTGGCCAGCTCCATCGTGTATTTCTGAGTCAGCACGCTATGTTCCACCGGGATGTGCCCGCTCTCGTCCAACACCCCTTGCTTGATCATCGCACCATCGGCATACAGCTTGAAGGGCATACCGGGGACGGCATGGTCACCCTCGACAAAGCTATGATTCACTTTCAAGCCGATGTTCTGCTTCGGGATGCTTTTCGGGAAGGCCGGATGCGCCACGGTCATCTTGTCGGGTCCGCTCAGATTATGCTCAGCGCCCTTGACGCTGACCGTGCCGGGGCAATGCAGCTCGATGTTGCCGCCCGCGAGACGGATGTAGGCACCGCCGCCCACATTGAGCAGGATTTCCTCCTTGGCCGCGATGGTGATGCTGTCCTTGCAGGAAGTGATGGTGACATCCTTGTCCGCCGTCCACTCCATCGCATCGCTTTGCGCCAGAATCTGCACTTTGCCCTTGGCGGCAATCAGCTTCATCGCCGCTTTGTCTTTCACCCCGGCGACGAACAGGCTGATGTGCTTGCCCACGTTGTGAATCCAGCGCCGGCCGGTAGTGTGGTTGGCATCGCGTTGGGCGACGAGGTTGAGGTTGGCGCCTGCAGCCAGCGTTTGGCTCTGCTCGGTCAGGCTGGCGATGCCGGCGGGGCCGGACAAAACCAATTGCGGTTGCTGGCCAGCCTGATCTTTCGCTGTCTTGCCGTCTTTGTCGGTATTGCTGCCAGCTTCCCAAGCGGCCAGGGCATCCAATTGATGCTGCATGTGGCCCTTGGCTTTCTTGCCAGCTTTGGCGTTGTCCTCGCCGATCCCATCTGGGCCGGTTTCCATGGTATCGGCCAGTTGGCCTGTGGCGGTTTCGGCCAGCGCCTGGCTCAAGGCCACTGCGGATTGCAGCTGATTCTGCGCATGCTCGCGCGCCAGTTGCTTGCCGCCTGCGCCATTCTGCGCCTCGGTGGACAGCAACAGACCGTGCGCGGCGCGAATAGCGCCGTGGTTATCGGTGCGCAGTTCAAAGCCTTCGCCGCGCGGCTGGGCCTTGCCGTTGCTTCTGGGTTGAGTCAGGAAGCCCTGATTCAGCTGTGTCTTGCCCGGTTCGCTGGAAAGCTTGGCGCGCACCTCGCCCGGCGTGTCGTCGAACAGCAACTCGTTGTAGCTGCCGCCCTGGTGTTCTTTCGATTTGATCCCGGATAGCGTCTTGTTGGCCGGCAGGCTGCCGGCGCCGCTGAAGTCCGGCGGTGGATGGCTGCCGTTGTACAGCACGCCGGTAATCAAGGGCCGGTCGATATCACCCTCAATGAAATTGACCAGCACTTCCTGGCCGATGCGCGGGATGAACTGGTGGCCCCATGCCGCGCCGGCCGACGGCATCGCCACGCGCAGCCAGCAGGAAGACTTGTCGTCCATGCCTGCGCCGATGGAGGGGTGTTCTTCCTGCCGCTGCCAGTGGAATTGCACTTTGACGCGGCCTTGCTCGTCGGTATGCACTTCTTCGCCGGCAGGACCCACCACGGTTGCGGTTTGAGTGCCCTGGCTGGTCGGTTTGGCGTGCGCGGTGCCAGCATAGACTGGCGTTAGCGGGATGCCGCGGCGCTGGGTCTGGATTGAGGTAGTGAAAGGAGCGGCATTCTGTTCCGCGCCGATATGTTGCGCCAAGTCGGTTGGCAGGTTGTTGCGGGCTTGGAAGGTTTGTCCGGTGACGACAAATTCGCGGCTTGCTGGTGCATCGCTATCGTGAGCAGGGTGTTCGTCCAGACGGAACCATTCGCCCGGCAATAGGCCGCGCACCGAGCCCGTGCCGCTGAAAGACTTCGCTTGAAAGTCATTGGCCTGCTGCCGTAGCGCGGCGTATTGGCCCAGTTGTTCCTCGTCACTAGCGTAATACAGCCCTGGCGCGTCGTAGTGCGTCAGGCTGCTTTGCAAAGACTGGCCGGCTTGTCCTTGGTCGATACGGCTTTGGTCGCCGCTCTGCTGAGTGTAGACCGGCTTGTAATCGTAGCTGGCCAACGCCACGGCTCCAGGCACGATCTGGCGTGCGGCTTCCCAGCCGGTAAGACCATCCTCCTCTTCGGTGGCATCACTGCGGTGGAAGCGCACCCGTCCCAGCTTGGAACCCGGCAGGCTGTGGGCATCATCAAAGATGGCCAGTTCCACTTGTGGTCCATCGTCATCCAGGTGAAGGAAACGCCACGCGTAGCCCTCCTCGTGGAGCAGCCTGACGATGAAATCGAAATCGCTCTCGCGATATTGCAGTGCGTAGCTGCGGGGTTGGGTGGGTTTGACCTGGATGTCCAGCGTCTGCACACGGGCGAAGGCTGGATTGGCGGCTTGATGCTCTGAGAGGATCTGCTTGACGATGTCTGGGACCGACAGGTCCTGGAATACGCGGGAGGTCTTACGGTGGCGCAGCAGGGCAAACGGCGGCTCGATGGTCAGCTCATACTTGGCAAAGCCCCCATCCGATCCCGCCAGCCTAGCCTGGCTTACGACGCCGCAACGGATGGTTTCGTCGCCATCGGCGTCCTGGATACCGATGCGAGCGGGCTGGCCCAGCAGAGTCTTGAGCTCGATATTGCCATCCGGCGACAGGCAGGTCAGCGTGTAGCGGTAAGGCTTGGATACGCCTTCTTCGCCATCTAGGCTCAACGGCAGCAGCTGTTCGGAGGCGATCTGGCGGCTGCCCAGCGCCAGCGTGAGCAGCCGTTGTTCTTGATTGAAGGCGGAGGCGAAGCTGGCGAGCAGTACGTTTAGGTCCATCAGGAATCCAAACAAAAATACCCTCTGCCGAGGGTATGCCATTAAACAAAGGTGAAAATTAGAATTTTATGAAGCAGTGAGCTTAACAACAAGCTAGTCTGATCAGAAAGTTGACGGACTTACACTAAGGTACAGGTTCTGCAATGACCTTGGGGCCGCACCATGCACCAAACTAGGGCCGTTTCCGGCCCCGCCCTTTGTTACAGTAGCATTCGGAAATGCCTCTTATCAGCGTCTGATGATTTGAGGATTCGGTATTCCATCCCGCTAGCCACCGCAATTTGCTGAGCAAAATCTTTTTTAGCTTGCACCACAGCGTCTTCGATCTGGTTGTCAGCCTTTACCTCGACGATCACATACTTCAGGCTACCGTCCTGCTCTTCGCGTTGGAAGATGAAGTCAGGGTAGTAGCTGCGCACGGTGCGTGAGTCCGGGTCGATGTACTGGATAAAGAAATCGGACTGGCCGTGGGTCAGCATTCCGGTGAAATATATCTTCTTCACTCGTTGCTCACGCAGCAAATCCCAGAAAAGCCAGTTCTCCGAGCCGGAGTCGAAGCAGTAGGTGTCGAGGTGGAAGCTTTTGGCGCGCTCCTCGTCCTCGATTTGCGCATCATTCATGCGGACGATTTTGTCCTTCGCCGCAGACACTTCGTAGTAGCCGTTCGGGGGCAACTTTATCAGATCGACTTCGTGCTCCTCGGTATGCTGCGACTCGTCGAGGTCGTAGAGCTGGCCGAACAGGCGAGGGATGATCTCGTCGTACAAAAGCTCGTTGAACTCGTTGGTGATAGCCACTAGCTTGTCGGAGCCTTCCTTCGTTGCGTCCAATAGCTCTTCAATCTCCAACGGGCTTCGGTTGAGATAGCGGGATACCTCGGCCACCAGAGATAGCTGTGAGAATGTTCGCTTTTCCCGGCGCGAGGTCAGGTCGAAGGTGCGACTGCCTGAAGCACGCGCCGCATCGGCGGCGGTGAGACCATCCTGCTGCGTTTCAATCAGGCGGTATTTTTCGACCAGTTCGCCCCACTTCTGCGTATCTGTCCGTTCAGGTATCAGCTCTTGTCCGGTCACAAACTGTTTTTCGCGCATCTGATACTGCTTACGTACCCGAACCAGCTTGATTTTGACCGGTGGCTCCACCACACGCACTTCTACGCGCTCCTTGTCCTTGGCGGTTTTTTGCAGCTCATCCGCGCTGATGCGGAAGTTCTGCTGTAGCTCATCGTTCAGCGTGTTGAGGTTGCCATCCGAAAGAAATACGTGGCCAGTGTGCTGAGCCTGCCCGATGGCGCGCAGACAGCGCATGGTGGCTTGCAGAACGAACACCTTGGATTTGGGTTCGCGAAACAGGCCAACACCGAATAGCGAACGACAGTTCCAGCCTTCCCGGCCTTTGTTAACTAGCAGGATGAACTGTTTATCCGACCCTTCTGTGTCGAGACGATTGAACTCACGGATGTCGTCATTGGTCGTGAGCTTGCTGTCACCCACGTTGACCAGGATACGCGAGGTGGGTATCCCATGCTTGAGCAGGGCACGCTCTACTGCAGGTCGCAGCTCGCCAGTCAACTCTTCAATGGTAGCTGCAAAGAATGCTAACTTGGGTAGGAGTCCCTCTGGGCGCAGATTACCTGACTCCTTCAGGAAGTTCTCAATGGCGATATCCACAAACTCGTCGGTACGCGTGTTTGAATATCCGTGCAGCGTCACTTTCTTGAGGAAGCCCCTGTCGATGGCTTCCTTCAAGCCGTATGCGTAAACCACTTCCGGCAATACTTCGCGCCCGACATAGGGCGTACCGGTGTAGTTGTAGCATGCCACTACTCGCGTGCCTGCGGCATTCAAACTGGCTGCTAAAATGTCGATGGTGGTACGCAAACTGGTGTCGGTTTCCTTGGCACCAACACCCATGTCCTTCGCCAGCGCCTTGCCAAAGGCGTGATGGGCCTCATCCACGTAGATGCCCAACTGTTCCAGGCGGCGCAGCTTCTCAAACCGCTGATTGGTGGTCAGCTGGCCTTCATCTTCCGGCTGGTCGAAGCCGTAGAGATCGGCTGCATCGGCATAGACACCCGAAGCTGCAACGGTCTCTCCAGTCGCGCCGAACAGCCTATCGACCGATGTTTTTTCCTTGTGCTGGCGCTTGAGGATGATCTTCTGCGTGTTCGAGACGATGATGTTGAAGCGTGAGCGATCCAGTGTATCTAGTGATGTTCCTGCGTCTTCGAGGTAGTGGAAACGAAGATGCGTGGTCAAGAAGTTGACGTATTCTGGTGGCACGACACGGGTAAGATCGAAGGACTCGATTTCCTTCAGTGACTGCAGCACCGTCTTGTCAGGAGCGAATACGAGAGCATTGTGGCAGTACCGTTCATCCTTCTCGAATTTGTTGCCCAGTAAGAACTCGTAGAAGATGCAAGTCGCCATCAGGATGGTTTTGCCTGTGCCCATCGTCAGCGCGAAAATGTAGTTCGGGTAGGCTCGCGAGTTCTTGCGCATCGCCGCAAAAACCGCCTTGTACTGATCCTGCGTAACTGCGTCGAACAAGCCCACTTGGCCTGCTTTGCCTGACACAACTCCACCCTCAGTACGGCCAGCGAAGCGGCCCTGCTTTTCGAACCACTGCTTAAAGATTTCCTCTACCTTGGCGTTGCCGAGAAACTCCTTGAGAAAGACATAGGTTTCCAGCGCCTCGAATTGCGGCTGGCGCAGGAAGGCCTTAGGGTTCTTGTCCGGGTTGTTGAAGTCGAGGAACTTGCGCGTCAGTTCCTTGTAGTGTGTGCGGATCGTGCCCCGGTTGGCCAGATAGAACTGCCAGAGAAACTGGAAGAAGGCAAAGTCGAGCGACGCGCTCACCGCCTTGGCTGCGCGTTTAGTCGCCATTGCTCACGCTCCCTTCCCAAGACTCGGACAGCAGGTCGGTGATCTTCACGCGGATCGTGCCCGCATCCTGGGGCACTTTGTACCCGCCCTTGACCTGCTCGTTCTTGCCCGGGATGTCCAACACCGCCGGTTGCAGCACCGCGCCGTCGTAGTTCCAGTCGATTAACACCGACTCGACCAGCTCCTTCCAGTCCTCAACTGACTCCTTCTGCAGCGAGAGCTTTTGCAGCAGGTTCATCGGGTAGAACTTCTCGATGATCAACTCGCCGTTCTTGACGCCGACCTTGGCCTGCGAGTCGCGCTTGAACTCCAGATCGGCCTTGTCGCGCAGGATGTCCACCACCTCGACGTCGATCTTGAATGGCTTGGCGGCCAGTTCCAGTTGCGCGGCCAAGTCCGGCTCGTGCCCCATGCAGACGAGAGTGATCTTCTCGACAGGGCGGTTCGGGCTTTCGTTCTGCTTGCGCTCCCAGGCCTTGTAGTCGAAGCCTGCGATCAGCTCGTTCAGGTCGGCGCGCGTGGCAATGCGATTGACAGGCATGATCTTGACCATGCGCCCGTCCTTCTCGCCGTCGAACACGGTGCTGAATTCCAACTTCTGCACTTCCAGCGCCTCGACCAGTAGTTCTTTTGCTTGAATCGGATTTCGGAAGATGTCGTAGTTGTTGACGTTGTGTAGTTCGAAGCCGGTGAAGTATCTGGTCTCGCCATCAAGGGCTTTCTGGCTCAGGCCATCCGCAACGCCAATCAGGCGCTTGGTGGTCGTCTGAATTGCACCAAGGTTAATATCTGCACCAATGAAGCGGCGGCCGAGTTTCATAGCAGCAGCTTGCGTTGTTCCAGAGCCCATAAAGCAATCAAATACAAGCCCACCTTTTGGCGAGGAGGCGGAAATGATCCGTTCCAAGAGTCCTTCAGGTTTTTGAGTTGGGTAGTCACTACGCTCTACATGCCACGAACGAATGGGCTGAATGTCATCCCAAATATCTGCCGCCGGCATTCCAGGAGAGTCATCAAGGAATTTCTTCAGCCGAGGGACTCCATTTCGTGTCCAATAGATTCGATCTTCCGCGAGTGCTTTATCAATTCCTGCCTGGTCGTACATCCAGTGGCGCCCCGCTGGAGGCTCAATAAGCCCCTTATCACCAAACAGTCGAGCCGGACCGCTACCAGCCCCTGTCAGATCGGCCGACATAAAAACACGGCCGTTCTCATCTTTGTACCTGTAATACTGTTCAACGTACTCTGGGTCATAGGACTGATAGACCGTGCTAAGGATGTGCTTATCGCTCTTGGTATAGAAGAAAATGGTGTCATGCACGGAGCCATAGTGCTGTGCATCAGCATGGCCCGTCGTCCGCTTCCATATAAGCTCAGACTTAAACCCCTCTCTTCCGAACACTTCATCGCAAAGCAGCTTCAGATAATGGCCATTGTGCCAATCACAATGCAGATAGAGGGCGCCAGTCTCGGAAATCAGTTCACGAAGAAGTACTAACCGTTCGTACATGAATTGCAGGTACTCATCGTTAGTCCAAATATCGGAATATTGCTTCTCTTCGAAAGCGGACATGCCACCCTCTGCTTTCTGCCCTCGTAATTGAATCGTCTTCTTGTAATCCGCTTTCGAGTCAAAAGGTGGATCGATATAGATCAGATCAACCTTCCCCCTGAACTCCTTCAGCAGGTGGCTCATCACCTGAAGGTTATCGCCCCAGAAAATCTTGTTGCGCCAGCCATCCACCTCCTCGCCGTGGACTTCCTTCAATTGCGCCGGGTAATACTGTGTCGAGGTGAACGGGCGCTTGCCGCGCCAGTTGAGCATCGGGTAGCCCTTGATCGGCTCGAACTCGTATTTCTCGACGTTGGTGGTGCCGCCATTGGGCGTGGCCAGTTGCAGGCTTTCCTGCGCGGAGGTTTTTTTGCTCATTAGTCGTTCTTCCTGAATTTCCAATTCTTGTTGTCGCAGTAGGCGCGCATGTCACAGCTCTGGCACAGCTTGGCCGGGCGTGCTGTGATCTCGTAGTCCTGCCGCTCGATGCGCGCCACGATGTCATCGAAGCGCGCAATGGTCTTGCCGATGGCGCGGTCGTCTTTGGTGAACGACACGTAGGGGTTTCCGCCGTCTTCACCGGTGTAGTAGAGGTGCATCCGGCTGACCTTCTGGCCGGTGCGCTCCTCGACGAGGTGGGCATACACCTCCAACTGGTGTTGGTACTGACGCAGGCGATCCCGATCCTTCTCCATGTCGGGCTTCTTCTCCGACTTGAAGTCGATGATCTCAACCGTGTCATACTCCCCCCTGATCAGGTCGACGCTGCCCTTGAGGATGAACTGCTCCTTGATGAGCGAGATCTCGACCTCGGCCTCCTTGATGCGATCCCAGTTCCCATTCTCCCTCTCGTAGTAGCGCAGCACGTGCCGCAGCGCAGCCTGCTGTGAGGAGGGTGCCAGGTAGACACGTTCCTTCTTGGAGAGCATCGCATAGTTGGTCGAGAACCAGCCTTTGATAGCATCGAAGGAAATCGAGGCTTCCTCGCCGCGCAACACGGTCTTGTGGATGTCCTCTATGGTCTGGTGTACCAAGGTACCGAAGAGCATCGGGCTCTCACGGATGGGCGCGAACTCCAGCTCTTTGAAGAAGCGGTACTGCTCGGCGCAGTTCTCAAATACCGTAATGTGCGATGTGAACGAATACTCGCGCTTGAGGTTGATCTGCTTAACAGCCTCGTAGGTCAGCGCTGACAGATCAATATCACGCCAGCTCGGTAACTGGTAGAACAGATGGTCGAAATACTTCGATGGCGACCTGCCACGGCCTTGCTTCTCCTGCGCAGCCAGCACCAGCAGGTTCTGTGCCCGCGAAAAGGCGGTGTAGAACAGCCGCCAGAAGTCAAAGTTCTTGATGTGGTCGAGCGGTTCAAATCTCTCCTTGGAAAGGTAGCCGCCATCTTCCAGCATCACGTCTATTTTACCGTATTGCTTGCGCGGCACAGCCTCCAGAGAACCACAGACCACCACGGGGAATTCTAGCCCCTTAGATTGGTGGATGGTCAGGAAGGAGATGCAACCTTTGGGGGCATACTCAGCCTCGTCCTCGTACTCACCAATGCCACCATCAACCAGGAAGCGTATGAACTGGTTGAACAGATCACGCAGGTTCTTTTCCAGCCACTCGGGGTTGAGCACGCTAACAAAGTGCAGGTATTCGAACTTGGTGAGCAGCTTGGAGAACGTGCCGAGGTTGCGCGCGGCGCGCCCCTTGTCCACGCCTTGCACGGCCTCCTCTGTGAGGAAGCGCGAGAACAGCGGGAATTGCAGCAGTTCGTAGAACAGGCCGGAGAAGGAGTAGTCGGTATTCTGAGTCAGGACTGCGTGGCGCTTGGCCAACGGACGAGCCCAGTCCAGCAGTGGCTTGTTTTCTGGCTTGCGGAGCTCATCGATGAAAGGCTTGAAGCACAGGTGATCGTAGTAGTCCCAGATGGGCAGCGTGACGCCTTCGGCCCATGCCCGAATCTTGGGAAACTGAGGGAATAGGAAAATCAGCGCGCCGATCATCAGGCGGATCTCCTCACGCTCGAAGAACATGTTCGAGCGAGGAGAGAACACTGGCACTCCCTGTGCTTCCAGAAAGCGCGCCAGTGCCACGACCTTTTCATTTTTGACAGAGCGGAACAGAAAGGCGACCTGATTCCAGTCCACAAGCTGGCCCGAAGATTTCAAACCATTGAGGAAAGCCAGCACCTCCGCGTGCCAGTTGGTGGTTTCGTCCTTGTCGTCACTGGCGGCCAGCCGCACAACCGTCGGCATGTCGGGGAACTCATCCTCACGCGGGACGATTTGCTTGGCGAAGCGAAAGACGCGCGTGCCGTCGTCCCATTCCTGTTCTTTCATCCACTCGTTGTAAAAGCGGATGATGTCAGGGTGTGAACGGTAATTGACGGTGAGTTTGACCTGTTTGCATTGACCATCGTCGAAAAGCGCCGGGAACTCCAGAATGTTGCGGATAGTGGCCCCGCGAAAGCGGTACAAGCCCTGGTCGTCGTCGCCGACCACGCACAGATTGCGGCGCTCGCCAGCCAGTAGCAAAAGGATTCGCTCCTGAATCGTGTTGGTGTCCTGGTACTCGTCCACCATCAGGTGGGTGAGCTTTTCGCGTAGTTGTGCCAACACCTCTGGGCGCCTTTCCAGCAGTTGCAAAGCCTCGTACTGGATGCCTGAGAAGTCCAGAGAGTTGTGCTCGTGCAGCAGCTCCTGGTACTTGGCGAAGCAGGCGGCCAACGCGCGGACTTCTGGTTCAGGAGCCGCTGCCAATGTGGACGCATCAAGCGCCTCCTCACTGACCTTATTGAGCCACTTGAGCAGGTTCTCTGACTGAGCCCAGCGGCCCGTCTGATCATCGCCCATAACCAGCTCAGCGTCAGGTAGCTCGCGAAAGGCCTTGATGCGCTGGTAGAGGAAATACTGCTGGTCAAACTGGTCGAACAACGTAAAGCTGCGCTTGAGCCGGGTGAACTCTTGGTAATCCTCCAGTAGTCGCAGGCAGATGGAGTGGAAGGTGCCAAGGTACATCTCGTTCAGATTGAACTGGATGCCCACTTCTGTCAGACGATTCGAAATACGCGTAGTGAGCTCGCGTGCGGCCTTGTCTGTGAAGGTAACGACCAACAGTGACTCGGGGGCTATTCCCTTCTCGGTAATGAGATAGACGATGCGCTCAACCAACGTGAAAGTCTTTCCAGAGCCTGGACCCGCAATAATAAGAACCGGCCCATCGGTAGCTAGGATGGCTTCCTGCTGTTGGGGGTTGGCCTTAGACTGGAAGCTGATAGGGTTAGGTGTCATTCTGCCCCCTCATCGTCATCCATCGTCGCTTTACCTATGCGGCTAGCGATCCATTGACCCAACTCACCACGACGGAAGCGCCATGAACCACCTAGTTTGAACGCGGGGATTTTTCCGCTGGCGGCCAGTCGATAAACCGTGCGTTTGCTAGCCTTCAGGTAAGCAGCAACCTCATCAATTGTAAGGATTTCGTCCGGTTTTTCGCTCATGGACTCGCCTTTCTGCTTCTGCAACAGGGGAATTCTATGACCAATTTTGTCATGAAATGACAAGTTTGGCCAAACTTGGGCAATCGTAGAATTGATAGGAATGCCTACAGGGGTCTGGTACATCTGCGGCGATATCATGCCAATTGATTTCTTGCTATCGATTGCGCTGGACCGTAGAGTAAGCGGCGGGTCTGTTTCAGACCAAGCAACGTTGCTTCTCTACACGCTATGTTTAGACTAGCCAAACCGATGAGACTCCAATGCCTATCAATTCCCATAACTGTGAAAGTTTTTATCAAGGCTCCTTTGCGGAGCATCATATCTGCAGCTTGTTCTACCTCTATGGATACGAGGCTCAAAAGGTCTCACCAGATGTAGGCATAGATTTTATGGTGACGAACCTCGCGCGAGTTCGCTTTCGAGGGGAAGCTCCTCTTCATGCCGAAGTACAGGTCAAGAGCGTGTTACTTGATGCAAATGGAGCATATGCTTGTTTGTCCCTTGAGGAACTTGAATACCTGAGTACGGGCGAAGACCGATACTGTGTGTTTGTAATCCTTTACGGGTTGAAAGGAGGAGCCGATCCTAGGAGCTTTGAACGCGAAGACGCAGACGCCAATAAGGCTGTCGACCGAGATATAGTTAACTATCTTGAAGATCAGGCAGCGGAGAATGGTCGGAGCCTCCGGCGAGAAGGAGTCCTTTCCATTCATGATTTTAACCATGTCGAAGTTCAGTCTTTCTGGCTACATTCTTCGCAGATGAAGAAGTTACGATCTGAGGGCATGTGGAAGCAGAACACATACGGTTCATTTGGTCTTCAAATCAGCTTGGAGAATGAGTTAGTTTTTGTTGAGGATATCCAGCTGATCCCTGAATTGAAAGAAGTGCGTTACATTGTCGAACCATGTTGTGCTAGCAACAAAATCCGCAGCGGCGCTTTGTCGATGGAAGACTATTGATCCTACGCACCTCGCGCATGGCGGCAGAGCTTTTCCGATTTTAAAACTTTCATAATTAAAAAAATTTTCACCCACATATCACCTCCCTGAGCTACCACCGGGCTACTGCCCGCATCCATTCATCGCCCCGGCCACGCGTCGGGGTTTCTATTTTGGGGAGAGTGAAATGGCGCATCTAGTGGAAACCATGGCCTATGTCGGCGCCACACCGTGGCATGGGCTGGGCAATCGTTTGTCTGAGGGGCTGCCGGTAGACATCTGGCAGCGCGAGGCGGGGATGGACTGGACCATCGAGCAGAGCAACGTGCTGTTCAATGTGGCACCGGGCGGCATGCACATCCGGCCGCATGCCGACGCCAAGGTACTGTATCGCTCGGACACCTTTGCGCCGTTGTCGGTGGTGTCCAACCGCTACAAGGTGGTGCAGCCGCATGAGGTGCTGAGCTTCTACAACGATCTGGTGCATGCCGGCGGTTTCGAGCTGGAAACCGCGGGCGTATTGAAGGGCGGGCGCAAGCTGTGGGCGCTGGCGCGTACCGGCCAGGAGACCCAGATTCGCAGTGGGGATCAGGTGAAGGCTTATCTGCTGCTGGCCACCAGTTGCGACGGCACGCTGGCCACCACTGCACAGTTCACCTCGGTGCGGGTGGTGTGCAACAACACGCTGCAACTGGCGGTGGGCAACAACAGTGGTGCGGTGAAGGTGCCACACTCCACCGTGTTCGATCCCAAGGCGGTCAAGGAAGCGCTGGGCATCGGCCTGTCGTCTTGGGATTGTTTCATCGGCAATCTGAAGCAATTGAGCCGGCGCACAGTGTCGCCGCAAGAGGCGCAGCAGTTCTTCCAGGACGTGATGGGAGAGACAGTGGTAGACGACAGTCTGCCGGTCTCCAAGCCCACCCAGCAGTTGATCGCGCTCTACAGCGGCGCGGGCATGGGATCGATGCTGACCGGCGCCCGCGGCACTGCCTGGGGGCTGCTCAACGCGGTGACGGAGTATGTCGATCATCACCGCCGCGCCCGCAATCAGGACTATCGGCTGGACTCCGCTTGGTTCGGCCAGGGCGCACAGCTGAAACAGCGCGCGCTGGAGCAAGCACGGGCGCTGGTCGCTTGAGAGGGGACCATGAACTGGATCATGACCCTTCCCGTGCTTTCCACCACCCATATCCGTGAGCAGACCAACGTCTGGCTGCAGAACCATGCCGGCGACTGGGGGCAGATGACCTTCGCCGAATACGGCAACGGCTATTTCATCGCCTTGGGCGAAAGCGATAGCGATCCCGTCGAGCAGTTTCCGCAGCATCCCGATCTTCAGCAACTGATGCGCTGGGTACAAACGCATTACCCGGCCGCCACCTGGCTGCGACTGGATGCCGATGGCGATGTGGTGCCGGAGCTGCCGGCCTATGACTGGTGAGGAGAACCCCATGACAGACAAACCGCTGAATGCCGCCCCATCCGGCGTGCCGCTGGAAATCATCATTACCGTCTCCGGCGGCATGGTCAGCACCGTCTACGCCTCGGATGCCGCATGCACCGTTACGGTCGTGGACTGGGACGATGCCGCGGACGACGAGGCTGACTATTTCCCGCTGAAGGGCTTTGCCAGCCGCGCGGCGTGCGAAGTCCATCTGCGGCAGTTGATTCCGGTGGGCTGAACGCCTCTCTTCCGTTTTACCGGTTTCCCTTTCCTTCCCGCCCGGTCTGGCCTGCGCCAGATCGGGCCTTATGTTTTTGGAGATCATCATGCGTGAACGTTACGGCCAGGCGCTGCGCCTGGCATCCACCTTGAAGCTGTCGCGCGAGGCCTGGCTGGCGATTCGCCGCCAGGGCATCGGCTCGTCCGACGCGGCGGCGGCCATCGGCCTGTCGCCGTACAAGTGCGCGCTGTCGCTGTGGCTGGAGAAGACCGGCCGCAAGGCGCCAGAAGACCTGGCGCAGAAGGAGCCCGTGCTATGGGGGACGATACTGGAGCCGGTGCTGGCCGGCGTCTATGCCCAGCGCACCGGACGGAGAGTGCGTCGCGTCAACGCGGTGCTGCAGCATGCCGAGCATCCCTTCATGCTGGCCAACCTGGACCGCGAAGTCGTCGGCGTTGATGCCGGCGTCGGCACGCTCGAGATCAAGACGGCCAGCTACCACAGTGCCCCGCAGTGGGAAGAAGGTGTACCCATCGCCTACCAATGCCAGGTGCTGCATCAGCTGGCCGTTACCGGCCATGCCTGGGCCGATGTGGCGGTGCTGATCGGCGGTCAGGACTTCCGCATTTATCGGATCGAACGCGACGAAGACAAGATCGCCGACCTGATCGAACGCGAAGCGCGTTTTTGGCAAAGCGTGGAGCGGGATGAGCAGCCGGAACCGGATGGCTCGGACGATGCCGGCGATGCGCTGCAATGGCTGTTTCCGCGCGACAGCGGCACCACGGTGGATCTGTCCGAATCGAGCGAAGGCACCGCACTGTTCGACACCCTGTTGGCGCTGAAACTGCGCCGTGAGGACATCGAAGCGCAAGAGGCCTATGCCAAGCAGCAGTTGCAGAACGTGATGGGCAGCGCCAGCACTGCCGTGTTTGCCGGCGGCAGGGTGAGCTGGAAGCGGACCAAGGATCGCACGCTGACCGACCTGGAACGATTGGGTCTGGAGCAGCCGGAGGTGTTGAAGCAATACAGTAAGACGGTGGCCGGCAGCCGCCGTTTCCTGCTGCAAACCGAAAGGAACGCATCATGATCAAGGGACTCGCCATCACTCCGCCCGTTATCGGACGGATCAGCATCGGCAAGCTGGTGCAACGCCACGACAAGTTGCTGCCGGAGAAGGACGACAGCTTCACCCTCACCACCCAAGTGCAGAACCGAGACGGCTGGCTACTGCACCCGTTGCATCAACCACTGGCCGAGCAGGCCAACAACGGCAAGATCCGCGCCATTCCGGTACGGCTGCCATTCAACAACAGCGAGTTGAATCTGCGTGCCGAATACAGCGCCTTCGACCGCGCCAGTGGGCGCCCGCTGTGCGTCGGTAACGGCGAAACCGCGCGTCGCGTGACCCCGGATGGTCTGGAGGAAGCCACCTGCGCCGGCCCGGATCGCTGCCCGTTCGCCCGCGACGCCGGCTGCAAGCTGTATGGCCGGCTCAATGTGCAAGTAGACGGCCAGCAAGATGAGCTGGGCACCTTCATCTTCCGCACCACCGGCTACAACTCGGTGCGCACGCTGGCGGCGCGACTGCATTACTTCGAAGCCGTCAGCGGCGGCCTCACCCGTTACTTGCCGCTGACGCTGCGGCTGCGCGCCAAGAGCACCGCCCAGTCTTACCGCACCCCGGTCTACTACGTCGATCTGACGCTGCGCGAAGGCCAAAGCCTGATTGAGGCCGTGACCCAGGCGCACGCCGAAGCGGAACAGGCCGAGTCGGCAGGCGTCGATACCGCGCAGATGGAAGCGATGGCCAAGCGGCTGCTGCAGAACGGCCAGTTCGAAGAGACGGAAGAAGACGTGCCGCAGTTACTGGAAGAGTTCTATCCGGAGACGACCCCGGAAGGGGAGTTACAGGCGCCCGCTACGCCGATCCGACCGGCGCGACTGACGCGGCAACTGGGCAAAGTTAATGGAACAGAGCTAGTCCGCTAGCCATGCATGCACGTTTGCCCGCTGTTCTTCGTGCAGTTGGGTAAACGCCAGAATCCACTTCGCGAGTTCATCATCCTCGGCATAAAAGTAGGCAGTCGGTACGCCCAGAACTGCCGCCAGATGCTGGGCGATCTGATAATCGGCTTTATGGATGCCCAACTCGTAACGATTGATGCGAGTGCTGGCGACAGAAGGATCCAGCCCGGCCTGAATCCCTAACTGCTTCTGAGACAACCCCGCCTTCAACCGCGCTTCCTTCAGGCGCATTCCCCAGATTTCGTTGTGGCCAGCCATCTTCTAGTCCTCATTGATGCAAGAGGACTACGAGAATCGTTGTCAAATTTCTTCAGGCATACTACGATTTTCGTAGTTTTCTTAAGGAAAGAGCCTGGATGTGTGTTTGCACGCATGAAAAGACGGCGATGTCATGGAGCACAGGACGAAATCAGAGGGGCGATTGCGTATTCGTTTTACGACCAACAGGAGTTCTTCATGCAGAAGTACATGCCCAAACATCCCGTCAGCTCCATCCATCCCTTGCTGATCGCAGCGGCTTACCTGCTCTACCACGCCCTCTATTCAGGACGATTCGGCCGGTTCGGGCGGATTTGCCTGGCCCTGGTCATGGTGATGAGCCTGGTAGGTCAGCTGCCTCAGCCTCCCTTCCCAACTCGGATGATGAATAAGGAGTAATGGCAGATGAAAAACCAATCAGTTTTACCCAGCCTGCTGGCCGTTACCGGCAGCGCGCTGCTGCTGACCGCCTGCGGAGGAGGCGGTGGCGACGGCAACTCGTTGAGCACGACGCCCACGCCGACGCAGCAGGTCTCCGGCAAGGCCATCGACGGCTATCTGGTCGGCGCGACGGTCTGCCTGGATCTGAACGACAACGGTGTCTGTGATCCAGGCGAGCCCAGCACCACGACCCAGGCGGATGGCAGCTACAGCCTGCCGGTCAGCGGCACCGTTACCGGCAAGAAGCTGTTGGTGGTGGTCACGCCTTCGACCAAGGATCTGTCCCGTCCTGGTTACACCTTCCCGGCCAGTTTCACCCTCAGCACCATTCTCAGCGATACCGCCAATCAGCACGTCACGCCGCTGACGTCGCTGGTTGCGGCACAGATGGAGGCCGGTCTCAGCCGCGCGGCGGCGCAGCAGAACGTGGCGACACTGGTGGGTGGCTCAGTCAATTTGAACGCCGATTACATCGCTGGTCAGGACCGCGCGACCTCGGCGCTGGCCAGCAAGGTGGTGGACAAGATCACCACTTTCGCCGCCAATGGCAAAACCGATCCGGACACCGTGCGGGCGGTATTGAACGCCATCACGGAGAAGGGCAACGTCGATCAGGTCACGCCAGCCGACGTGACGGCGCAAGCCAGCCAGCCGGTATACAGCCGCAACGTCGATGCGGCTGCCATCCTCAAGGCCGGCACCTACAGCTGGTACGGTCTGCTGAATGGCAGCAGCGCCCAGCCGGTGGCAGTTCGCGAGCTCGACACTTTGAGCAATGCCGGTTACCAGAACCAACAGCAGAAGTACGTCAGTCCGCAATGGCAGGCCATGGTCTGGGGGGAGTTCTCGCCCAACGCCGGCGAGTACGACCTGAAGGCCGATGGCAGTTGGACCGACTTCCTCAGCAACCAGAACCCGGAACCCGCCTGGACGTTGCAGCAGGTGGACGGTAATGCCATCACGGCCACCCATCCGCTGACGGGCATCAGCGCTCGCTTGGAGCTTCGCGCGGCCAAGCTGGATGGCAAACCGATTGCCGCGGTGATGAAGGGACTGCTGGATAGCACGCTGCAGGGCCAGATCCATGGCAACTTTGCCGTCGGCAGCACCGGCTACGCCACCTTCATTCGTCGCAATCTGGATCAGGTCAGCATCTCCGACTGCAATCCCTCCACCCACAACAATCAGCCCTGCAATGTGATTGGCGATCCGACCCAGTCATACCGCGCCGTCGATCAGGTGTTCGGCCTCGACATTCCGATCAGCGCTAACGGCAATCTGCTGCGGCTGAACGCCGACGGCACCGCCGCCATCCGCGATGGCAATGGTCAGGTGTTGACCAGCCAGGTCCGCTGGAGCCGGTTGGCGCGCAACGCCAATGTGCTGGTGCTGAGCATCGCGCTGAACGATGCCAAGGCGGCCCAGCTGAATCAACTGGATGACATCCAGGCGGGTAATCAGATCGCCATCGCGCTGCGCGCCGGCCATCTGCAGCTGGCGCTGGTGGAGCCGGCCAGCATCGACCGCGGCGGCATCGCCTTCTCGTCGTCCACCTTCGACCAGTTCTTCACCGCGCTGAAGGCCGTACTCGGCTGGAGCTGACGGCATACATCGCCCCGAAAACGGGGCGATCAATCTTCAATATCAGGAGTCAGAATGAAACCGCTATTACTTGCCGCCTTGGCGGCATTGATCAGCCAGCAGGCGCTAGCCTTTGGCGAAACCGGCCGCTGGAGCCGTGGCTGGGGACAAGGCGTATCGGAATACATGGTCAGGGACGCCAAGGGCAATCAGCTCTACATCGCCTGCAACAATGATGGCCAGACGCCGGCCATCATGACGTTGACGGTGGGCGGCAAGGAATACGGCTACGGCAGCAATCAGGACTTCGTGCTGATCATAGACGGCAAGGCGCCGCTGGCGCCAAGCGATGCCGGCTCGAATGCCGGCGGCGACAACTTCCGCCTGGCGTGGGACGGGATCCGCAAAGCCAAGACCCTGGTGGCCAAGACAGTAGATGGAAAAGTCATACCGTTGCCTTTGACCGGGGCGGCCAAGACATTGCCGTCCAGCAAGAGCAAAACCTATAGCTGCGTCACCTGGTAACGCCACGGCTGGCGCGGGCCTTTTGCCTTCGCCTGCCTTACTCATCCGATCCCCGACAACCGATGAAAACTCCTTACCTGATCTTTGTGCTGCTCACGCTGCTGGCCGGCTGCTCATCCGGCTACGACAGCGATGTGCAAGAACGCTTCGTCAACGGCTGCATGGGACGGGGCGCGACCAAGTCCTACTGCAGCTGCATGCTCAAGGTCTACGAAAGCCGCCATACGCAGGACCAATACGTCGCACTGGAAACCGAGATGAGGCTGACGGGTGCCATCCCCGCCGGCTTCAGGGAAACCATGCTCGCCGGCCTTCAGCAATGCCGGCCTTGATGGACCGCTACCGAATCAGCTGAACGCTTACGCCTTATCTACCCCTTGCCCCTGGTCTGGCCTTGCCGGACAGGGGCTTTTTTACGAGGACACGATGATGAATCACCGCATTCACACCCTGGATGGCCTGGTCTGCCCGTTTCAGGACGCGGCGGGTATCCGCAACTGGCTGCAGTCGCTACTGCACAATCAACACCTGCCGGCGCCGGATGCCATCCTGCTGCAGGTCAACCGGTTGCCGCAAACCGGCGCCTGGCTGCTGAACCAGCTCAAGACCGCCGAGCTGAATGACCAACTGCGGCACAGCTTGCCATTCCCCTCATCCCGCCTGGGCCAGGTCTGCTGCACCCAAGGCTTCGCCAGCCTGGAACAGGCTGAACGATTCATTGAGGCAATCCGCCAGATGAAAGACTTCAGCGCAGACAACGATCCTTATCTGGAGCATGACTTCGGCCAGGTCGAGATCGACGGCGTCGCCGTGTTCTGGAAGATCGACTACTACGCGCCGGACTCCGAACAGGGCAGTGACACGCCGTGGGATGCCGAGGCGACCCGGCGGATAATTATGCTGATGCTGATGGAAGAGTACTAACTAAGCTGCAGAAGAAAATGCCCTCCTTGACAAATCGAGGAGGGCATCTATGCAAAATAGAAAGGAAAACTAAGAAATGAATGTTGAAAATTATTTTTTTAATCTTTGAAGCGGTACAACTGGAGCTTTATCCCCAGATAGGCGAGAAAGTTGACTCTGATATTTTTCCGCTCGCAAGGCCGCTAGCTCAATAACCGCTACCGGCGAGTCGAAATAATTTTCACGCAGATGGCACAATTTCTCTACATCTCTAGGAGAGATGCCTAGATAACGAGGTATATTATCAACAGATAGAACACCTTCATTAATAAGTAGCTCTATTGTACGACGTAACAAACGCGGTAATTCGGGTTCCCATTGATCATCGCCAGGCTCAGCTTTAGAACCCCAACGAGCAGAGCGACGTTTGAATAGCAAAAGCCTCTCATCATCGCTTAGCAGGCCAAGAGCATGCAAACGCATCATCATGGCAGCCACCGATACCCCCCAGCGTTGCTTCAAAATTAGTAAATTATCTAGATTAGAAGGAATGCGGACTTCGTTTGCAAAAGTTTCTGCTGGAAGCAGTAGCGCACCTGCAAATCGATGCGCTTGTTTCTCCATTAGATTGTAACGTTCCTTGTCATCTGTTTTGGGTATGTGCTTGTGCAGAACAAGATGGCCAATCTCATGGGCGAGATCAAAGCGGCTGCGAAATCCATTGGCTTTATCAGCCGCAAGTAGAATAATTGGACAGCCTAAAGGCTGACTCCATGCAGACAATCCTTCTATAACAGAGATTTCAGTTTCTTGACGAATAACAAGAACCCCAGCTCCCTCTGCCGCCAAAACAAGATTTTGAATCGGACCCTTCCCTAGTTGCCATAAAGCCCTACATTCCTCAGCAGCAGCTTCAATATCTGCAGAACTGATCTGCTCAGGATCTATGAAGCTACGCTTGGGAATATTTAATTTAGGGTAGTCTACATAATTACTCAGTAGAAGAGCGATTTCTTGAGCCCACTCTGTATGAGCCTCCAGCTTAGCTCGGGCCGATTTCAAAGCATTGGCATTACTTCTGTACAATGGCGGCGTCACAGGCGGTAACATGGGACGAGCAAGCCACTCTGCTTGCACATTAAGTACTAATGCCAACCGATCAAAAGCTTCTGCTTCAGGAAACTGGTCTCCTTTGCACCACTTTGTAACAGTAGATGCAGCAACCCCCACCAAACTTGCAAGTTGTCCTTTAGTAAGGCCGCGAGCTGAAAGTGCTTGCTCCAGCCTTGCAGGTTGGAGGTCTTTAATACCCTTGGTCATCGTCAGCTTGCTTCTTCGGCTGAGCCTTAAGTTTTGGCACAGCTTTATCCGGTTGAATTATTGGATCAGCTTGATCATAAAGCTTAAGAAATTCCTCAAGCTTACTGATGTAAAGCCATGACTTCATATCAGGTGCTGGCAATGCAATCATAACTTGCGTCAATTGAGATATTCCACTCTCATCAATGCCATCCATTACACCTAGAATAAAAATGGTACCTTCAGCCACTGTACGTGGAGTCGCGAATAAATCACTTTGAACGTAACCCATCTCAATATTGATGTTTAGTTCGGCTAAGCTCTTCCGTTTGGTACTACGTCGCAAATTAACCCACTTATGGTCTGGAACATTTAGGCGTGTAATATTAAAAATACCAAGCCGTCCGATGACCAACTGAGTACCTCGAAGTGGCATTGGATTGGCACCTTGGGCCTGAAGTGCCTCATAAAAAGATTCGTTGATAAAAAAATGTTTGTTCTGCCCAGCTGCAGATGGTCTGTGCCCCATGACAAAGCGAGCTGAATGCAAGCGCCCCTTCAGGTCTCCGCTGAAGTAAGCATCTTCGCAAGCCATGAGTGCATCTCGGGGGATGTGTTGAACAACAAGTTTCTCAAGTTCTTTTTTGCCTACGGTGGACAGCTCAGCCATTCGCAACTCCACTATTTTCCAGTAGCGTGAATTTTACTACAAAAAATTTCGTGTTGCGAGATTTTTCGTAGGATCATCGCTTCATAGGCATGATTGCCACACGCCACCAGACATCAAGCTGAGCGAAAAAGTGGTGTAACCCGCCCCCCATCAACCTGTACTTGAACAAAGTCAGCCCAAGCTTGCAAGATCATCTTGCGCTGGTCGGCATACTGCGCGCGGTTGTACACTCCCTTGATGCCATTGATCTTGTGTGCCAAGGCTTTCTCAATGGCGTCAGAGGGGTGTCCCATCTCATGCAAGTGGGTAGATGCCGTCCGTCGGAAATCATGCAGCACAAAATGCTGAACATCCAGCGACAGTGCGCGTACAGCCTGGTTAAGTGTGCTTTTGGATATTGGCTTGTCTTCAATGCCTCGCGGGCTTGGGAACAGATAGGCTGAATGTCCCGCGTAAGCACGTAGCTCATTTAACATTTCCACTGCTTGTCGAGATAGGTACACTCGGTGCGGCTGGTCCTTCTTCATTCGTTCGGCGGGAATATCCCAAATTCCTGCATCCAGATCGAACTCATCCCATCGGGCCTCAGTTAACTCTGATTTACGCACCATAGTGATAACCAGCAGATGCAGGGCCAACTTCAAGGCTTGACGAATATCCGAACCATAGATACCACGAAGTACTTCACCAATTTCCTTTGGAGTCAGCACCCTAGTGCGGCTCTCCTCGGTTGCAATGAAACGTGCAACTAGTGCAGCAGCTGGATTGTTTTCGGCCATCTGTTTGGCAACTGCAAAATCATACATCCGCTTAAGTACATTTCGAGTCAACAAGGCCATCTTTGGGGAGCCGCGCGATTTGATGCGCTCGCATAGCTCCAATACATCGGCTGGCTTTACCTCACCCAGAGGTGTTCCTCCAAGGACGGGGTATACATCCTTGCTCATAATGCGCTTGATGGTCCGGGTATAGCTCTCAGACTTTCCCGGCAGCTGATCAGCCTGCCACGCCTCAGCAAACGCCCTCACTGTATTCAACTTTTCAGTCCTGGCTGCCTGCACCGCGCGCTTGGGTGACTCCCCCATAGCCACCAGAGAAGCCCACTCATCGCGCTGCTTACGCGCCTGCGCCAAGCTGATCTCAGGGTAACTACCTATCGTCAAAGTCGGCTGACGCACACCGTGCAATTGGTATCGATAACGCCATATCTTGGCCCCACTGATCATCACCTCCAGCAGCAGGCCTCCCGTATCACTGATGCGATAACGATTGGTCTTAGGCTTGAGTGCCTTAATTTTGGTATCGGTCAATGGTGTGGCTTGGCGTGGCATAGTTCTCGCTCGATTGGGTGTCGCAGACAGTTTCGCAACCGTACACATCTCGACCAAGACTCTTTTTGAGCATCAATAGCCATAACAGAAGGCATATAGGTACACAAAAAAATCAGATCAGAAATATGTGTACCGTATTGTGTACCCAAAAAAGCTGGATGTCCATGGAACACATCGGACACACACGCACTTAACATCCAACAAACAAAAGAAAAATAAAGCTACGGCAGGTCATCTCTGAACCACTTCGGACATAACCCTATTTTCCGATGCAGAAGCGCGAGAAGATCACGCCCAACAGATCGTCAGCGCTGAATTCGCCTGTGATCTCGGACAGCGCGTTCTGCGCCATCCGCAGCTCCTCGGCGAAGATTTCCACCTGCTCCCAGTCGGCTTCGGCCAGTTCCAGGTGGTCGGCGGCGCGGGCGATGGCATCCAGGTGGCGCTGGCGGGCCAGGAACACGCCTTCGTCGGCGCCGCTGTAGCCTATCATTTCCAGCAACTTGGCCTTGAGGACGTCCACGCCGTCCAGCGTGCGGGCGGACAGGCGCACCAGCGGGTGGCCATCCTGCACGGTCAGGCCGGCGGCCTCGCCGGACAGGTCCACCTTGTTGAAGACCTGCACTCTGGGCAGCGCCGGCGGCAGCCGCTCCAAAATTGTCTGCACTTCGGCGGTCAGGCCTTCGCGGCTGTCCACCAGCAGCAAGGCGAGGTCGGCGCGCTCCACCGCCTGCCAGGTGCGCTCGATGCCTATTTTCTCCACCACGTCGTCGGTATCGCGCAGGCCGGCGGTGTCGATGATGTGCACCGGCACGCCGTCGATAACGATTTCCTCGCGCACCGTGTCGCGGGTGGTGCCGGCGATATCGGTGACGATGGCGATGTCGTCGCCGGCCAGCGCGTTCATCAGGCTGGACTTGCCGACATTGGGCTGGCCCACCAGCACCACGTGCATGCCCTCGCGCAGGATTGCGCCCTGCTTGGCGGTGGCCTGCACGCCCACCAGGTGCGCGCGCAGCCTGCGCAGGCGGCCGATGGCGTCGGCCTGCTTCAGGAAATCGATTTCTTCTTCCGGGAAGTCCAGCGTCGCCTCCACCAGCATGCGCAGGTTGATCAGCTCGTCCACCAGGCCGTGCACTTCGCGCGAGAACGCGCCTTTCAGCGATTTGAGCGCGCTCTTGGCCGCCGTTTCGCTGCTGGCGTCGATCAGGTCGGCCACGCTTTCGGCCTGGGCCAGGTCCAGCTTGTCGTTGAGGAAGGCTCGCTTGGTGAACTCGCCCGGCTCGGCCAGCCGCGCGCCCAGTTCCACGCAGCGCGACAGCAACATCTTCAGCACCACCGGCCCGCCGTGGCCCTGCAGCTCGATCACGTCCTCGCCGGTGAAACTGTTGGGACCGGGGAAGAACAGCAGCAGGCCGTTGTCCAGCGCCTGGCCGTGGCCGTCGAAGAAGTCGGTGTAGGTCGCGTAGCGCGGCTTGGGCGTCTTGCCGCCGGAGATGGCCTGCGCGAAGGGCAGCAGGTCCTTGCCGGACACGCGGATCACGCCGACGCCGCCGCGTCCCGGAGCGGTGGCGACGGCGCAGATAGTGGCAGGGGTGTAGCTGAGGTTCATCGGCATTCCTTGGATTTTTTAGCCACGAAATCCACGAAAGGACACGAAAGAATGATCGCAGGCGGGAAGCTGTCCCCGCGCCGCCTCAGCGGCGGCGCGCGTTCGTGTTCTTTCGTGGGGTTCGTGGCAAATTGTTTTGAGATCTTTCCCAGATTATCCAGCAAAAAACCCGGCCAGTGGCCGGGTTCGATCAGCAATTCGGACGGGGCGCTCAGGATTGCAGCGCGGCCTTGTTGCTCTTTTCGATCTGCTTGTTGATGAACCACTGCTGGGTCATCGACAGCACGTTGTTGACCACGTAGTACAGCACCAGGCCGGCCGGGAAGAAGAAGAACAGCGCGGAGAAGGCCAGCGGCATGATCTTCATCATCTTCGCCTGCATCGGATCGGCCGGCGGCGGGTTCAGGAAGGTCTGCAGGAACATGGTCGCGGCCATGATCACCGGCAGGATGTAGTACGGGTCCGGACGGGCCAGATCGGTGTACCACAGGATCCACGGCGCGCCGCGCAGTTCCACGGAGGCCAGCAGCGCCCAATACAGGCCGATGAACACCGGGATCTGGATCAGCATGGGCAGGCAGCCGCCCAGCGGATTGACCTTCTCGGTCTTATACATCTCCATCACCGCCTGCTGAAACTTCATGCGGTCGTCGCCGTGCTGCGCCTTCAGGCGCTCCAGGCGCGGCGCCAGGGCCTTCATCTTGGCCATCGAGCGGTAGGACGCGGCGGTCAGCGGGTAGAACACCGCCTTCACGGTCAGCGTCAGCAGCACGATCGCCCAGCCCCAGTTGCTCACCAGCGCGTGCAGCTTCACCAGCAGCCAGAACAGCGGCGAGGCGAAGATGTAGAAGATGCCGAAGTCCTTGGCGTATTCCATGCCGTCGGCCAGCTTGGAGATGATGCTGTACTCTTCCGGGCCGGCGAACAGCGGCACGGACACGCTCAGGCTCTTGCCCGGCGCGACGGTGGCGTAGTCCACCAGCGCGGCGGCGGAGTTCAGGCCGGCGGTTTCCTTCAGCTCGAAGCGGCAGGAGCGCTCGTCCTTGCACACCGAGGCGCCGTCCAGCGGCTTCAGGATCCAGGCGGACATGAAGTAGTGCTGCACCATCGCCACCCAACCATCGGTGGTGGTCTTGGCGTAGTCGCCCTTGCCCTTGGCCAGATCGTCGAAGCTCACCTTCTGGAACTTGTGCTCCGAGGTGTACACGGCCGGGCCGGTGTAGGTGTGGGCCATGCGGCCTTCGCCTTCCGGCGCCTGGCTGTCGCGCAGCAGGCGATAGTAGGCGGTGGGGGCCAGCGGCGCCGCGCCGCCGTTCACGATGTCGTAACGGACGCCGATTTCGTAGCTGTTCTTGCTGAAGGTGTAAACCTTGCTCACCTTGACGCCGTTGGCGTCCGGAGCGGTCAGCTTCACTTCCAGCTTGTCGCCGGTCAGCTCGTAGCTGGGCTTGTCGGCGGTGAATACGGTTTTATGGGTCGGCAGAGCCGGGTTGCTTGCCGCCACCAGGCCGGTCTGCGCCACGTAGGTGCGCTTGGCGTCGTCCTCGAACAGCTGGAACGGCTGGTTGTGGTCTTCGGCCGCGCCGTGCTTCAGAAGCTTCAGCGAGCGCAGGTCGCCGCCCACGGTATCGATCTCTGCCTCGACCAGATCGGTCTTGACGTGGATGCGCTGACCACGGGTCAGCTTGTTGGCATCGGCCGGCTGCGCCACATTATTGGCGGCGCCGGTCGTGGCCTGGGTCTTGGCCGCTTGCTGCTGCGGGGTGTGCTTGGGCATGAAATATTCATTCCACCCAAACAAGATGCCCACGGACAGTAGAACAAAGATTATCAGTCGCTTGGAGTCCATCTTCTCGATACCGGAAAGTTCAGGGAACCGGGTCATAGCCGCTGCCGCCCCAGGGGTGGCAACGGCAGATGCGCCTGGCGGCCAGACAGCCACCCTTGAGCGCGCCGTGTTTCCTCACCGCCTCGATCGCATAGCCGGAACAGGTGGGCTGGAAGCGACAACGCGGCGCCAACCACGGGCTGATAGCCAGCTGGTAGAAACGGATCAGGAGGATGAGGATGCGCGACATCGTGCCAGTTTAGCAAACAAGGCCTGCAAAGCCGTTACAGCTTCGGCACGCTGTTCGCGGGTGAACGCCGTCTTGGCGCGCACCACGTAGTCCACGCCGTCCAGGCCTTGCTGGTTGAGGCGGAACCACTCGCGCACGCAGCGCTTGATGTAGTTGCGGCGTACCGCCCGCTTGGCGACCTTCTTGCCGACCACCAAGCCCACACGGGCGTGGTCCAGGCCGTTGGGACGGGCGAACACCTGGAAGAACGCATTGCTGCGCTGTTGCCGCAAACTAAAAACGGATGAGAACTCATCCGTTTTTAACAGCCGGTGCGCACGGCGAAAGCGGTAAGCCGACAAGGGCTTAGACGGCCAGCTTCTTGCGGCCCTTGGCGCGGCGAGCGGCGATGACGGCGCGGCCGCCACGGGTCTTCATGCGGACCAGGAAGCCGTGAGTGCGTTTGCGACGGGTATTGGAAGGCTGGTAAGTACGTTTCATGATATGGGTTTCCTGTTTCGAAACGGAAATAAACGCGTGATTTGACTAGATATTCGCCGCTTTGTCAACGAGGAATTTTCTCCACCCCTGTGGATAACTTTGCAAAAAACCGTTAGAATGTCTAGGTTTACCGTTGCCGTCCGGCTGCACAACAAATGAACGCACCCAAGGGCCCACAGGCCCGCCGCGTTCGAAACACCGCAGCCCGCCGGCCGCTTCCATGCCGAACATTCCGTCGCTCGCGCGCGCGAAACGCGCATCGCGTGCGGCATTTCCCGCTGTTGCAAGCCACGCGCCGGCAGCGGGTTTTTCGCTTTCACTTGGTATGTAATGACTGAACTGGATCAATTCTGGCCTGCGTGCCTCGCCCGCCTGGAGGCCGAACTGTCTTCGCAACAGTTCAACACCTGGATCAAGCCGCTGACCGCCGAAGCCGGCGACGAAGGCATTGCGCTGTTCGCGCCGAACCGCTTCATCATGCAGTTCATCAAAGACCGCTTCCTGCCGCGCATCGAGGAACTGGCCGTTGAACTGGTGGGGGAGCTGCCGGTGGAACTGCGCCTGGGCGCGCCCAGCTCGCGCCCGGCCGCCCCGGTAGCCAGCAGCAGCCAGCCCAGGGCCAAGGAGCCGGCCAAAGCCGCCGCCAGCGCCCCGGCCGCGCCGTCGCCCGCCAAGCAGGCGGCGGTGAAGGCCATTGGCGGCAGCCATGAAAGCACGCGCCTGAACCCGTCCTTCACCTTCGATACGCTGGTGACCGGCAAGGGCAACCAGCTGGCGCGCGCCGCGGCGATGCAGATCGCCGAGAATCCGGGCGACCAGGCCTACAACCCGCTGTTCGTCTACGGCGGCGTGGGCCTGGGTAAGACTCACTTGATCCAGGCGATCGGCAACCACGTGTTCCAGAAGAACCCGCAGGCCAAGATCCGCTACATCCACGCCGAACGCTATGTGGCCGACATCATGCGCGCCTACCAGCACAAGGCCTTTGATGAATTCAAGCGTTACTACCACTCGCTGGATCTGTTGCTGATTGACGACATCCAGTTCTTCGCCGGCAAGAACCGCACCCAGGAAGAGTTCTTCTACGCCTTCAACGCGCTGATCGAGGGCGGCAAGCAGGTGATCATGACCTGCGACAGCTACCCCAAGCAGATAGAAGGCATGGAAGAGCGGCTGATCTCGCGCTTCTCCTGGGGCCTGACCGTGGAAATCCAGCCGCCGGAGCTGGAGATGCGCGTGGCCATTCTGATGAAGAAGGCCGAGGCCGACAGCATCAAGCTGGAGCACAACGTGGCGTTCTTCATCGCCCAGAACGTGCGCTCCAACGTGCGCGAGCTGGAAGGCGCGCTCAAGCGCGTGGTGGCCTACGCCCGCTTCACCAACCAGAACATCACGCTGGAGCTGGTGAAGGAAGCGCTGAAGGACATCCTGGCCGCCGGCAACCGCCAGGTGACGGTGGACGCCATCCAGAAAACGGTGGCCGAGTACTACAAGATCAAGCTGTCCGACATGCACAGCAAAAAGCGTTCGCGCGACATCGCCCGCCCGCGCCAGGTGGCGATGGCCTTGGCCAAGGAGCTGACCCAGCTGTCCTTGCCCAATATCGGCGACGCCTTCGGCGGCCGCGACCACACCACGGTGCTGCACGCCTGCAAGACCATCACCGAGATGCGCGCCAACGACGCCGACATCGCACACGATTACGAAGCGCTGCTGTCCATGCTGCGCAATTAAAACCATGATCCGACTCTTCACTATCCAACGGGAGCCCGCCACATGCTGATCCTGCAAGCCGAACGCGATGCCCTGCTCAAGCCCTTGCTGGCAGTCACCGGCATTGTCGAGCGTCGCCACACGCTGCCCATCCTGTCCAACGTCCTGATCGAGAAAAAGGGCGGACAGGTAGGCTTTTTGGCCACCGACCTGGAAATCCAGATCACCACCGCCAGCAGCGATGAGCTGCCGGGCGAGGATTTCCGCCTCACCACCTCGGCCAAGAAGCTGCAGGACATCCTGCGCGCCATCCCCGGCAACGCCACCGTCACGCTGGAACAGCTGGACGGCGGCCGCCTGGTGCTGAAGGCCGGCAAGAGCCGCTTCAACCTGCAAACCCTGCCGGCGGAAGACTTCCCGCTGCTGTCCGTGGGCAGCGCCGGCGAGTCCAGCTTCACCCTGTCCCAGCGCGAGCTGAAGCGCCTGATCTCCCAGGTGCAGTACGCGATGGCGGTGCAGGACATCCGTTATTACCTCAACGGCCTGTTGATGCAGACCGACGGCAACCAGGTGCGCCTGGTGGCCACCGACGGCCACCGCCTGGCCTTCGCCAGCGCCGACGTGGTCGCCACCCTGCCCAAGGCCGAGGTGATCCTGCCGCGCAAGACCATCATCGAGCTGTACAAGCTGCTGCAGGACAGCGACGACGAGATCAAGATCGAAGTGCTGGCCAACCAGGTGCGCTTCAGCTTCGGCGCCACCGTGATCATCAGCAAGGTGGTGGACGGCAAGTTCCCCGACTACAACCGCGTGATCCCGCTGGACAATGAAAAGATCTTCCTGATCGAACGCCTGGAATTCCTGCACGCGCTGCAGCGCGCCGCCATTCTGGCCAACGAGAAATTCCGCGGCGTGCGCCTGGTGCTGGCACCGGGCAAGATGTCCATCCTGTGCACCAACAGCGAGCAGGAAGAAGCCGAGGAAGAACTGGAAATCGCCTTCCAGGGCGGCACCCTGGAAATCGGCTTCAACATCAATTACCTGTTGGACGTGCTGACCAACCTGCCGGCCGAAACCCTGCAGCTGGCGTTTGGCGACTCCAACCGCAGCGCGCTGTTCACCATTCCGGATGTCAGCAACTTCAAATACATCGTGATGCCGATGCGCATCTGATGTAGCGACGGAGCGGGCGGCCCAGCCGCCCACCGGGTTAAAGAGCCCCCTCCCCCGGGCGGGCGGCTCTCAAGAATGACCGGCGCGGCCCGCCTCACAGCGCAGCCGCCGCCATTTGGAAGGTTTGAGTATGAGCGAACAAGAATACGGCGCGGACAGTATCAAGGTGCTTAAAGGCCTGGATGCGGTGCGCAAGCGCCCCGGCATGTACATTGGCGACACCCAGGACGGCACCGGCTTGCACCACATGGTGTTTGAAGTGCTGGACAACGCCATTGACGAGGCGCTGGCCGGCCATGCCGACACCATCAAGGTCACCATCAATCCGGACAACTCCGTTTCCGTTGAAGACAACGGCCGCGGCATCCCCACCGACATCCACCCGGAAGAAGGGCGATCGGCGGCGGAAGTGATCATGACCATCCTCCACGCCGGCGGCAAATTCGACAGCAACAGCTACAAGATCTCCGGCGGCCTGCACGGCGTGGGCGTATCGGTGGTCAACGCGCTGTCCGACTGGCTGAAGCTGAAAATCTGGCGCGACGGCAAGGTGCATGAAATGGAATTCCGCCGCGGCGACGCCGTGGCCCCGCTCACCGTCACCGGCCATACCAGCCACCGCGGCACCGAAGTCACCTTCTTCGCCAGCGTGGAAACCTTCGGCCACATCGAATTCCACTTCGACATCCTGGCCAAGCGCATCCGCGAACTCTCGTTCCTGAACCAGGGCGTGGGCATCCAGCTGATCGACAAGCGCAGCGGCAAGGAAGAAAACTTCGCCTTCTCCGGCGGCGTGGCCGGCTTCGTGGAATACATGAACCGCAACAAGACCGTGCTGCACCCCAAGGTGTTTTACGGCATCGGTGAAAAAGACGGCATGAGCGTGGAAGTGGCGATGCAATGGAACGACTCTTACCAAGAGAGCGTCCAGTGCTTCACCAACAACATCCCCCAGCGCGACGGCGGCGCCCACATGACCGCGCTGCGCCAGGTGATGACCCGCACGCTGAATCAGTTCATCGAAGAGAGCGAAGCCGCCAAAAAGGCCAAGGTGGACACCACCGGCGACGACATGCGCGAAGGCCTGACCTGCGTGCTGTCCGTCAAGCTGCCGGACCCCAAATTCTCCAGCCAGACCAAGGACAAGCTGGTTTCCAGCGAAATCGGCCCGGTGGTCAACGAAGTGGTCAGCGAAGCGCTGAAGACTTATCTGCTGGAAAACCCCAACGACGCCAAGATCATCTGCGGCAAGATCGTGGAAGCCGCCCGCGCCCGCGAAGCCGCGCGCAAGGCCCGCGAAATCACCCGCCGCAAGGGCGTGATGGACGGCCTGGGCCTGCCCGGCAAGCTGGCCGACTGTCAGGAAAAAGACCCGTCGCTGTGCGAACTGTACCTGGTGGAGGGTGACTCCGCCGGCGGCTCCGCCAAGCAAGGCCGCGACCGCAAATTCCAGGCCATCCTGCCGCTGAAGGGCAAGATCCTCAACGTGGAACGCGCCCGCTTCGACAAGATGCTGCAAAGCCAGGAAGTGGCCACCCTGATCACCGCCATGGGCTGCGGCATCGGCAAGGACGAATACAACCCGGACAAGCTGCGCTACCACCGCATCATCATCATGACTGACGCCGACGTGGACGGCGCGCACATCCGCACCCTGCTGCTCACCTTCTTCTACCGCCAGATGACCGAGCTGGTAGAACGCGGCCACATCTACATCGCCCAGCCGCCGCTGTACAAGGCCAAGCACGGCAAACAGGAACGCTATCTGAAAGACGACGGCGAACTGAACCAGTACCTGCTGCAACTGGCGCTGGAAAAAGCCGAGCTGATCCCGGCCGAAGGCGAAGCCCCGCTGTCCGGCGAAACCCTGGGCGAAATCGCCCGCCAGTTCCTGTTGGCCCGCGCGGTGATGGAACGCGAAAGCCGCGTGATCGACCCGCTGGTACTGGAAGCCATGCTCAAAACCGGCCCGCTGTCGCTGGAAAGCCAACAGCAAGCCGACTCCACCGTGGCCGAGCTGAACAAGCACCTGTCCGCCGACACCATTGAGCTGCAACTGCTGCGCGATGAAAAGAACGACGGCCACCTGGTGAAGATCATCCGCAAGCTGCACGGCAACGTGCTGGTCACCGTGCTGGACCAGAACTTCCTGGACAGCGGCGACTACGCCGAGCTGAAAAAGACCGGCCACCTGCTGGGCGGCCTGCTGCGCCAGGGCGCCCACGTGAAGCGCGGCGAAACCGTGCGTCCAGTGAGCGAGTTTGGCGAAGCGCTGGACTGGCTGCTAGCCGAGGTGAAGAAGGGCATGAACATCCAGCGCTACAAAGGCCTGGGCGAGATGAACCCGGAACAGCTGTGGGAAACCACCATGGACCCGACCGTGCGCCGCCTGCTCAAGGTGCGCATCGAAGACGTGATGGGCGCGGACGACGTGTTCACCACCCTGATGGGCGACGAGGTGGAACCGAGACGTCAGTTCATCGAGGGGAATGCGTTGATTGCGCGGAATATCGATGTTTGATCTTATCGCCTCCTTCAACATGGAATAGTGATTCTATTCCCCACATAAAACAAACCCCCATTAAGGGGGTTTGTTTCATCAAAATTTTAAAACTAGTCACCTGTATTTTATCTATATAAAAAATTAAGTGCTCACACCCTCATTAAATTAATTAAATAAAATGCATCAAAAATACTGCATACAAGACAAATGAGCGAAAATTTTCTTACTGCAAACAATCAATCTCATACAGGAGATGAAATGTGTCACGACTATGACACATCTGATAAATACAACAATTTTTGCCAAAGGTATAAAGCATCACGTAGCCCCGTCGAAGTTGATTTCAGAGCATTGGTAAGCTGGATAAGGAAGGGTGACCAATTAACTCATCAAATCCACCCTTACCCAGCCAAATTACTCCCTCATATTATTCATTTTTTCATACGAGCTAAGTGCTTAACACCTTCATCTAAAATCATACTTGATCCTTTCTGTGGTTCTGGCACTGTTGCTCTTGAAGCATCACTCGCAGGCTTCACACCATATATTGCTGATGCAAATCCTTTCGCTCTACTGTTAGCATCTACTAAAACAAGTAGATTAGAGGGGGAGAGCTTGAACACAAGCTTGCAGCATATAATTAAAAAAGCAAAATCATATAAAAAAGCTCCCGCCGTTGATATAGTAAATTCATCCATTTGGTATTCTTCGAAAAATAAAGCTAGCTTAGAAATAATACTAAGAGCAATAAATTCGACATGCTCTGAAAAAGAGAAAGGCTTTTTTCTAATCTGCTTTTCACATCTAGCAAAAAAATTAAGCTATGCGGACCCAAACATAAGTGTACCAGTACGCTTAAAAGAAAAAGAAAAATTTACTCCAGATATCAATACAAAAATTCGCGAAAAAATTTACTGGATTAATTCTGCTAGTGCAATTGATGAGTTCAGAAAAATATGCAGTGCAAATATGGATAGATTTGCCAATACTAACGAGCTCTTCCCTGATCGAAATGAATCAGTAGTTGTTGGAACTGACGCAAGGAACTTAAAAAACCCCACTGATAATGCTTTACGAATGGATAGCTCGTCAGTTCCATTGATAATAACATCGCCCCCTTATTGTAGTGCTCAAAAATATATTAGAGCATCAACCTTCTCGCTAAATTGGCTCGGGCTAGCCTCGCCCAAAAAACTTTCAGAATTAGAAGGAAAATCTATTGGAAGAGAACATCTCCCAAAGAGTAGAGAGTGCTTTGGCAGAGAGGATTTTTTATCAGAGAAATATAAAACCCTTATCACCTCAATATCCAAAGTAAATGTAGATAGAGCAAGAATTACCCAGAAATACCTTGAAGAAATGGACGATGTAGTTAATGAAATGGTCCGTGTCTTAGAACCTGATGGCCTTGCTATTATTGTCATTGGTAATAATATGGTTTGTGGCCATCCTCTGCATACTGATGACTTTCTCATTGAACGATTCTTACATCGCGGAGTGACTCTTGAGTTACATTTACTAGATGATATTAAGTCTAGAGGGTTAATGACCAAACGAAACAAAACAGCTTCATTAATCTCAAGAGAATCCGTACTTATATTCAGAAAGTAAAATACTATGCCGCCTCTTCCATATGAAAATGAACTTCGTACTCTTGCCTCTCATGTCTGGGATGAGGAGGTTCGCTGGTCAGAGATGCGTGCATGGGCTGAAAATTTTTCTGGTTGCATATTTTCTGCTGAAATGGAAAAGCAGTATGCTCTACTTGCATTGTCTAGATTTATGTATTTTAGTAAGCGACTTGTACGAGAGATGCTTAAATCCCTATATCGAGATCACTTTCGACCGACCGTAATACAACGCATTCGAAGAAATCACAAAGACACAAAAGATATATCTTTCCTTAACAAAGTCTTTGATTTGGAATTAAACTCAACAAGATTTTTAGGTGTTGGAAACCCTTCAGAAAGTGGCGCCCACCTACTTTACTATTTTAGACAAGTAAATTATCTCCCAAAGAATTTATTCTCTGACATTGCCGCTGCGTTTGCTCCACAAGTAGATAGAACGCCAGGATCTAAAGGTTTTACTTTTGTTCCTCGCGATAGCAGTGTAACAAGATATGTTTTCTTTGACGACATGGTTGGATCAGGTGAACAAGCCTCAAGATACCTTGGCTCATATCTAGGCAATATAAAAAAAAGCAATCCCGCTATTGATATAAAATATATGTGCTTGTTTTCAACGGCTGCAGGACTAAAAAAATTAAATCAACCACATCTCTTTGATGGAAATGCTACCTGCCTATTTGAACTTGATGATACATATAAGTGCTTAGCGCCTAATTCTAGATATTTCTTAGGCGCACCTGCTTGGTTTGACATAAACAAGTTTAAAGATATCATCGACAAATACGCGGAAAAAATGCCGGAGCATGAAGCATATGGATATGGCGGTTGCCAGTTAATGCTAGGTTTTTCTCACAACACACCTGATAATACTTTACCTCTATTTTGGTACAGTGGAAGAGAAGAACCTTGGAATCCTGCATTTTTACGATATGACAAGCAGTATGGCTAAGGAGTAAATATGTCTACCAGAAACAACCCTTTTGCTCTTGTTCGCGCCGCCGATTACTCCGACTCCCAAATTAATGCCTTGTGGGTTGAGCTAGGTGAAGCAGTAATTAGCAGTGTCATTGAACCAACCTCTACAATTTCAAAATATATTCTTGGAGGAAGGGGCTCAGGAAAAACTCACCTTCTCAGATATCACTCATATCCAGCTGTAAAATTACGCAACCCTAATATGACTGGTATTGAAGTTATAAAAAGACAAGGATATCTTGCTGTTTTTCAGCGAGCAACCGCTCTAGATGCTGCACGATTTGAAGTTGCAGTAGATGATCATGGGAAATGGCAACAGTTATTTGGCGTCTATCTTGAATTAAAGCTTGCTGAAGGCCTTATTGACGCACTTTGTGACATAAAACGAACGACTCCCGACATCATTTTCGATGATAGCTCCCTGATAAATGAGCTAACCACCACAATTCTAGATAATAAATTATTTGAAATTAGCGCTTTAGAGGAGTTTAAGAAATGGTTAGTTGTAGAAAAAAGAAAAATAGATGATGCCATCAATAATGCTGCATTCTCAGGTGGATTAGAAATACGTGTCCCCTTTTCAATTGGCTCGCTTTGCCTGCCAATTAGAAAGGCGATTGATAAGTGGAGTGAGGACATGCGAGATATCCCCTTACTCTATCTTATAGATGAAATTGAAAACTTCTCGATTAAACAACAACAAGTAGTAAATACGCTTATCCGCTATGGTGAAGGAATGGCGACATTCCGCGTAACAGGGCGACTATATGGGGTGAAAACGTATTCAACCATTGGAGATGGTGAGGAAAATCGAGAAGGTGCAGAGTTTAAAAAAACAGACCTGGATGATTTATTAAAAAATTATCAAAAATACGGCACTTTTGCTAGAAAATTTGTTTTGAAACGAATTGGAATCGAATCCCAAGACAGCATAATTGATCCTGCGTGCTACTTTGATGAGATAAAATCTGATAATTTTTATATTGATTTCATTAACAAACTTTGCATTGAAGAAAAAGACTCGATTTTTCTTAAACCATTTACTGATGCTATACATGCTTCAAAAAGTACAAATCTCAACAAGGAGAGTATTGGAAAAATTATTACCAATTTATCACTTGAATTTCCTCTAATTCTACAAAAACTAAACTTGCTCATTTTTTGCAAAAAATATTCGGAAAAGAAAGACCCAATAGAATTATCAATAGCAATCAGAGAAATGTGCACTAACTTTATTAACAAAGATAGCACAGGAAAATATTACGCAAATGCATATAGCCATTACAAAGCAGATCTTTTCTCCCAAATTTGCAGGGAGTCTAAGAAAGTTGAAAATATTCCCTATGCTGGATTTGATACCTTTGTTCAAATGTCATCAGGAAATGCACGAAATCTATTGATAATATTGAGCCGAGCTTATGAAATAGCTGCATTCCGAGAAGTAGATTTTCTTAAAGAAGAACCACTTTCGATATCAATTCAAACCTTAGCTGCAACTGAAGCAGCACGTTTTATATTTGAGCGTGATACGAATTATGGCAGTCTAGCAGACCAAGCAAAAATAGCCGTAGAACGACTAGCAACACTCCTAAGGACAGCGCGATATTCATTGAACATTCCAGAAGTTTCACCATTAACAATTAGCTTTTCTGATGATCAATTATCACCCAAATCGCGGGAAGTTTTAGATGCGGCTCTAAACTACTCCCTATTATTTGAAACATCTCGGGGCAGGCCTGATAGAAACAGTCAGCGATTAAATAGAAAGGTACAATTAAATCCGCTTCTTTCTCCTCGCTGGGGTTTACCAATCGGCAAACGTGGTGATATTAGCCTACCAGCCGAGATAATAGCTTCCATTTTTGAGCCTGACTATATAAATGAATTCAATACCGCTCTGAAACAATTAAATCAAAAATGGAACTCCCCCTTCAATCCTAACCCTGCCTTAATGACCCAAGTGAGTCTTTTTGATTAAGCCATGGACTACTCAATTTTTTATAAACGCACAATAAGCACTGAAAGAATCAAGCAAGAAATACCTCATTTTGATATTTTCATTTCTGCTTTCAACACATCAGACCGCGTTCAAACAGTATTTGACAACATTAATGCAACAGAAAAATTCTGGCTACTACATCCAGAATATGATTACGACTACATGGATGTACCTGTGGGGCAAGTATGCATAAAACCTTCTCAGCTTGATGAGATGAACCAAGTCGATCAATTAATTTCAGCGTTGCCTATGCTAACAGGAAAAAGAATTTGTATTGACATCACCGGATTTATGCGCCACGTATTATCTTTCTTAATTGCAAAACTTGCTTATTTAGATATAAGGACCTTTGACGTCATTTACTCAGAGCCAATTTCTTATTCAAAGGCAGAAGATACACTATTTAGTACAGAAACATCTGGGGTTGTCCGTCCTGTTCGTGGGATGGCAGGTAGTAACATAACGGGTGGGAAAGACCATTTAATAATAGGCGTAGGCTTTGATTCTAATTTGATATCTCTTGTATCGCATCAAAAGGATGACGCAGAAACCTATCCACTTTTTGCCTTTCCCTCACTAAGTGCCGATATGTATCAGCAAAGTGCAATACGAGCAGCAAAGAGTGGCGAGGTTGCTCTTCAGAATGAGTGGCTTAGTAACAGGTTATTTGCACCCGCCAATGACCCTTTCGCTACTGCTCAAGTTCTGAGTGAATTAATCTCTAAAATTGACAGAAAACACCCCGAATCCAATATATATTTATCTCCGCTCTCTACAAAAGCACAAGCCCTTGGCTTTGCTTTATACTGGTGCCTTGAAGGAAGACAGAGAAAAACTACTTCCATTTTGCTACCCGAATGCATCCGCTACTCTAGAGAAACTAGCACTGGGTTAAGAAGGCTTTGGCTATACACCATAGAGATTTGACATCTTTCATGGCGAGTTATCTAGAATAATCTTTGCAATCCATCATAAAACAATCTCGTTCTTAAAATAAATGAAAGACTATTGCAGATGGCCGACAGAAAATATCGATACAAAAATCCTGAGAATCATAATGAATGTATTATTGCAATATATGAGGAATTGACTGCCACCCCCAAGAAAAATTATTATGATCGTCCAACGGAAACACTAAAAGACTACACCATTGCAATTCTTGAAAAAATGAAGGAAGCTGAGTCGAGAAGGACCTATGACTTAGAAAGAGAAGTAAACGCAACGTCATGGGCTCTAGGAGCTCTTGCAATGCTAGGCCTAGTTTTTCTAGCGAATGGGTTTTCAGATGCGAATGACTGGGAATGGTTAAGCAACCATCGCTTTGCAATTAAATTATGGGGAATTGCAATTTCTGCTTCTTTTATTGGGGTATCTATAGAAAGAAGCTCATTTTTTAAAAACTTATGGTCTTTCGGGGTCACGAAAGTTATAGCTTCATTAGCCGTATCCGTGCTTTTCGTATTTAGCTCTGGAAAAGCAGGCAGTTTAATAAACTCAGTTTTCCCAGTAGATGCATCGGCGCTTCCATTCACTAGAGCGATTACCGCTGGCTTACTCGCTTTTCAATACACATACCCATTACTTATAGTAGTAGCTCTCTTTGCTTTTTTTCATGCCATAAACACTGTTACTTGGCTGAAAATGAAACTTACCGGGAAAGGAAAGTATGAGCTGCCACCAGTACAATCATTCGCCTTTCTTATACTATCGATTGCTGTTCTTCTTTTTGTTTCAAGATGGGTAAATCAAGATTTTTCCGATACAGCTTGGCCTGCCAAGATTTACAGGCTGGCACACACCTTAGATTTTAACTCAAAATATGAATGTACAAATTTAAGGCAGGGACTATCTGTTGTCTTTCTTGGGGCAGATCACTCACGAGTACTTGTAGATGTCACATCTGCCCAGACAGATAGCCTAGAATCCTTTGTTGACTCAAAACTTAGCGGAGAAGTTATTATGCCAGGTAAATTCTATGTTCTTCCCTGTGATGCAGGAATGCCTAAACCCCGCTAAAAAATCCTGATTCTGCGTTGCACCTCCTTGTCGTGCGACTGGTACTGCCTGCGTCGGCTCACCTTGGCTCAGGTTCTCTGCGAGGTTTTATTAGCGGCTCGAAATACGATCTTTGTAAATGTAATAATTCAAGAATGGCGATGTTTTTATAACTGCACCACATATTGGCGTAGGTACTTCTCCTCTTGCCACTTAGAGCTTCTCGCTAGATAATTATCGGGTACTGTTCAATAGCAGTACCGGGATTGGCGTCCCGAAGAATCTCGGCGGACTGCAGCGAAAGCTCCAGTCCTCACACCATTGCTACGTGCAATCTATGGCGGGCCTTGGTGGGAGTGTCGCAAGACACGCCGGTTCCGAGATTCCGGTAACGCCAATCCCGCCATGTGCCTGCCACCCACCGATTGGCGTCGGAGACGCAGGCGAGCACTTAAATCTCGGAGAATCTTGCCATGACAAGCATTTCCCGCAGTGCGTCTCACTCTGTCGTATCCCCCAGCCCTTTGCTCCGTTCCGGGGCGTCTGCCTCTTTGTCTCAGCCCAGCCTGCTGGCCATGCATCGGCTGCATGATGCCTTTGCCGCCTTGCAGGACCAGCTAGCCCGCAAGCCGCAGGCCTGCGCCCGCGTGCCGGCGGCGCAGCTGGCGCATTTGTGCCGCGACATTGAGGACGCGGTGGTGGAAACCATCTGCCACCTGGCCCACGGCCAGCTGGGCTTGCAGGCGCTGTTGGGCCTGCTGTCCGCGCTGGGCGACGATGTGCGCCTGCCTTCCAGCCGCCTCCTGCAGTTGTTGGCGCCGCTGGACAAGCGGATGGAAGCGTCGCTCAGCCGGCTCACCGGCGTGCTGTAAGCCGCTGCCGCCGCGGCCCACCCGGGCACGGCGGCCGCTGAGAACCCCGTGTTGGGGTGGACAGCGGCGTGGCGGCTCCTTGGGGGCGCACTCACCCATCGCGCCCCTCGCCGCCTGCGCATCAGGCACCGCTCCGCCCTCGCCGCTTTCTCCGCCCTCGCACGGGACGCACTGACTTGCCGCTCGCCCACACGCATTGGCCTTTCCCCGGCCGCAGGCCGGACAGGCGCAGGCTTACGCCTGGGCGGGCGGACTTTCTCGCTGGAGGATACGCATGTCCCACCCCACTGAATTTGCGCCGTTTGTCGTGCACATCCGCCCCCAGGCGCACGGCCACGGGCCACACCGCCACCTGCGGCCATCCAACCCGGCCGCGCCGCTGGCCAAGCTGCACCACATCTTTGCCCAGCTGCAGGAGCAGTTGGCCGACCCCGATCTAGCCAGCCTGCGCCAACCCGTGGCGCAGCTGGCCCACCTGTGCCGGGAGATGGAGGACGCGGTAAGGGAATCCATCCCCCACCTGGCCCACGCCCAGCTGGGCCTGGAATCCATGATGGACCTGCTCTCATGCCTGGGCGACGACGTGCGCCTGCCATCCAGCCGGCTGAAGGAGCTGCTGACGCCGTTGCTTAAGCGCATGGACCAGCCGCTCCACCTGCTCACCCGCGCGCTGTAAGCGCACAGCCCGCCGGGCCGGCGCGCGCAGGCCCGGCGGTTTCCGCTATCCAGTCATGGAGGAAAACGCATGTCCAACATCACCCCGCTTACCCCGCCCACACCCGGCAACGAACCCAACGCCGGCAAGCCAAACCACCGCCCCGCCACGGTGGCGGCGCTGGTGGAGCTGAACCAGCTCATCGCCAAGCTGCAAAACCCGCTCACCCACCACAGCCCCACCGCCCTGCGCCTGCTGCTGGAAAGGCTGGCCGAGCTCAACCAGGACATCGAACAAACCCTCAGCGCCAGCAACCAAACCCTGGCCCGCGCCAGCGAAGGCATGCAATCGCTGCTGGACCTGCTGCGCCTGGCAGACGGCACCCCATTCCCCGCCCGCCAACTGTTCAGCCTGCTCACCCCGCTACACCAGGAAATGCTGCTGGCCCGCTACCAGTTGGTAGGCAAGGTGTAGCAAAAAGCCCACCCGGCCGGATGGCGGGGTGGGCTGTTTTTAAGCTATTTTGAGTTCAACACTATCTGTGTATTAGCCGCACTTATTGTGCAACCTCAATCAATTCCGATATAGCTCGATAATATTTTCCGCTGAAACTACCATTTCAGGAGAAACAGTAGGTCTATTAATATAGCTTCCTTGTACAACTCGGCACCGAACGACTTTTTTATCAGATAGCTCTCGTACGATTTTATAGCTGAATGGAAGAGACCACCGCCCGTCATCTACCATATGAGCAATGGTGCTAGCTTTATAAACAAATAACCCCCTCTCCTGGCCAGCATTCTCAATCGTTCCAGTCCAGCTCACTCCATTATTTAGCTCAATAAAATCATTTACAGAGGCATTGCCTATCAGGCAGTTTAACCGACTCAACTTTCTGGATAATCCAGGGTCAGCACTGGAAAATTTGAATTTTATTTCAACTCCTGATTTTTGCGCCGCTATGTATTGAATTGGACCAATAGCGCTTACCCAACCGAGCAACCCACTTAGTGCATAAAACAATAGAAGCAATGGCATACTCAGCGCCTTTGTAAATTCAAGCTTGCAGCGAAATCATTGATCCTAGTCTAACACATCAGAAACTGCTGATTTTCTAGTTCGCCGTGCAGGTTCAACACTGCAAACTTTACGTTCCAGCACTTCCCTTGGTTCCAAATAATCCCCGCTATTGAAAGTAAAGCCAGCTCGTGAGTCATGCACGTAGAAATCAAAAAACTTAGTTATTTTCTCATCAGGCACTACTGACTTCTCCCATGTATCCCAATAAGCCAACTGCCGGGAGTTCAGCTCATATGGTCGGAAATTTTTCCCGTACATTTCACGAACTTCCACTAATTTTTCTCGATACTTTCTAGAATCAGAAATCTTCAACCTTGCCCATTCAACGTTCTCTTTTCTGCTAAGATTTTCAAATGGGATTTTCCGTAAATATTTACGCTGATCGCTTAACTCATTTTCTAGTTCTTTTGCCAAGTCCGCGCGCTCTTCTCTAACTTTCCCATAAAGCGAATCAATATCTCCATCCTGCCTCAGCTTCATCCAACCATAATAAAGCTTCATATGCGAAAGAATTGTATCATCTAAATTTGACCCGCCACTTTTCACCTGTGTCCGATAATGATCATACAATTCTTTCACTTCAGGGTTATACTCAAAGAAATCAAAAGCCTTTTTATGTGATAGATTTCCATTTTTAAGTTCTGCAGGTGTCAAAAATGGAACGCCCGACAGATAAGCATCTAAACGCATGGCATTCAATGGCAAACGAGCCAAGGTATCAAACCGCCCCTGTTCATTGGGTCGATATCCACCACCAACATCAGAGTGCATACCTGGCCATACACTTTCCTCACCAGGAGGTGCACCTTCAACATCAGCTACCATTGTTAATGGAAATGCCCCACGTAGTTCGTGCGCAGAAACATAATGGACACAACGCTCTACGACATTAGGCAATGTCATACATTGTGATGGAGACCAGTTTTTTGCCACCATACCAACTGACTCTACTGTGTCAAATATTCCAACGTAGCGGATACAAACCTCAGCCGACACTCCATCTTTCGCATTAGGCATCCGCCAATGAGGTACCCGTCCTTCCCAAGCGCACTCCTTCAATAATAAATTAACCCATGCTCTTGCAAGTGTTGCACCACGCGAAAAACCAAAAACGGCAATATTTATTTTTTTAACTCGCTGACAAGAAGCTAAGTTCTCTTTGAATTGTTTGAATGCATCATCCATTCGAGCATCCATACCCAAACCAAAACCACCACCTAATGCACCACTATCTCTTAGTTTCGAAAACCAACCGGCACTACTGACAGAAAGTGGAGTTCCTGGCCCTGCAACATAAATTCTAAATATACCGCGATCTATCTCTTCAGAATGGCCCTGAAATAATCGATAGACGTTTGACCACTTTTTTTTATCTGCATCTATCGCACCATTATTTCCTGTCCCATCAAAAAAAACACTCACCCATGGATTTTGCTCACATGTAGGACAACCAGATAGCAATGGATGCAGCTCCTGCCTCTTTTGCGCAGCTTCCATTTGCATCTCGAATGAGCTATCGCACCAGTCTTGCATAATAGCCTCTTTTATTTTTTACACACCCAATAAAATGGATTTCTTCTACCGTTAATTTCATAAGGAGCATCAAGATTCTCTTTTTTTCCAAAAGCATAGACATGCACATCGGAAGGAGAACACATTACAGTCCCAATCACGGGAAGCTCTGTATTTTCCAAGCTTCCTTCAACATGTACAATTCGCTCACTCCATGGCAACAAATCTATCTCACTCAAACTTGAATGAATTGGATACGCCTTCCAGCGAATCTTGACCTTGCTGCCTGGTTTCGGGAATACACCACCAATGTATGAGCTGCCAAAACCACTTCCACCTCTGGAGTAAATATCGGCATCGCCTTCATGCAACTTGCCGCCATCCAAACGGTATAATTCGTAGAAAAATCCCATATCATTGGATCGATTGGCCTGGCTGAAGCTAACTCGAGTAAGCTCCCCCGCCTTATAATTGACACCTCGAACAGGATCAAACATATACCCTGATGAGCAAGCCATTAATGAGATAACTCCCAACAAAGCGCTGAAAAATTTTAACTTCCACATAAAAGAACCCATCAAGTTGGCATTCATATCTCTATGAATAATGACCGATATAAGTTTAGAGATTACATCTCTTTACAACTGAGGCAAGCGCGAGAAATAAATCATTTCTGTCCAGATAAATAAACAGCATCACATCTTTTACATCAGCGCTTGCTTTCTGGTTTGAAAAAATTCTTCCAATTTGACTTTGGCCGGATCAGACAAACCATAAGTCAACCAGTTAACCGGAACACCCTCTCCAGACCCAGCCTCATGCATTCTTTGAGCTATTTCAGGGATCTTTTGATCCACATCCTTCACCGTCAGCATAGCTAAAATGCACCATGATAAAATGGCATTGATATCTGTTAAGACGTAGGCAGCTCTAGCATACTCAACCATTTCTTGTATCCACGCCAATGCATGCCATTGAATTTTCGGTAAGGTATCAGGTAAATGATGCCTCAACCACTGATAAACATCCTCAGTCAGCCGTTCATCATTCAAAGCCTGCGCCAACTCTGCGGAGAGAGGAAATACCTCTCCATGAAATGGATGGCGATATGGATTCATCACCATACCTGCATTATCACCTGTCAATTTTTGCCACTCATTGCCTCGATCCAGCACCCACCATTCGGCAACTGGACCAAATAAGACAGCACGATACTCATCGGGCAATTCCCGATGCAATATAGGCAGAACAGTAGCCTGGTAAAAATGAAACCAAATGAGCTGCTTATTGCCAACATCAAAGCCATCCAACTGGCGTTGATAATGAGCATTCAAATCAGACAATTCATGCTTGCTCAATACCAATTGCAGTGGCTGCGGAAAGTTGCTAAGCAAACCTTCCAATACCGCCCAGCCGGTATCGCTCAACGTATCCACATCAAGCCATTGCGGCCCATCCTCAATCACAGAGGATAAGCCAGTATCTGCAAATAATGGCACTAAAGAGAATAACTTACGTTGCTTGCGATTTAATACACTACCATCCAGCAACAGGTATGCACGGTTACCATGCTGTAGAGTTTGAAGCCGGTTCTCTACCAGTAATCTAAGCGCGCTCATCATTTTTTCGTCATGCCTGATTTGTGCTGTATTGCCGCCAGCTGACAACTTGGCGTATCACCCTGAGGCAAAGTTGGGAAGGGCAGGTTAGTACTGGCGGGCCCGCTCCAATCATGGCTGGCCCCCTTGAAGCTGACGGTGCCCGGTGCATGCAGCTCAACCTTGCCGTCCTTGATCCGCACATAGGCGCCGCCGCTGGTGAGCAGGATTTCCTGTTTACCGTTGAGGTGGATCTTCTGCTTGACCGAGGTGATGGTCAGGTCCTTATCCGCCGTCAGCTCCATCGCGTCGCTCTGCGCCTGCACTTGCACCTTGCCCTTGGCGGCAATCAACTTCAGCGCCACCTTGTCCTTCACGCCGGCCACGAACAGGCTGATGTGCTGGCCGACGTTGTGCAGCCAGCGCCGGCCGGTGGTGTGGTTGGCGTCGCGCTGGGCGATCAGGTTCAGGTTCTGGCCGGCGGAGACGGTTTGGCTCTGCTCGGTCAGGCTGGCGATGCCGGCTGGGCCGGACAGCACCAGCAGCGGCTGCTGGCCGGCTTGATCCTTGGCGGTTTTGCCGTCTTTGTCGGTGTTGCTGCCGGCTTCCCAGGCTTTCAACGCGTCGGCGTGGTGCTGCAGGTGGCCGTCGCTTTTCTTGCCGGCCTTGGCGTTGTCCGGGCCGATTTCGTCGGGCCCGGTTTCCATGGTGTCGGCCAGTTGGCCGGTGGCGGTTTCGGCCAGCGCCTGGCTGAGGGAGAGGGCGGCGTCGAGCTGGCTCTGGGCGTGTTCGCGGGCCAGTTGTTTGCCAGAAGCGCCGTTCTGCGCTTCGGTGGACAGCAGCAAGCCGTGCGCGGCGCGGATGGTGCCGTGATTGTCGGTGCGCAGCTCGAAGCCGTCGCCGCGCGGCTGGGCCTTGCCGT
>NZ_JAYFSJ010000011.1:183132-210935 GCF_039708975.1 Chromobacterium indicum | reverse complement strand
CTGGCCTGGCGCGCCCAGCGCCGCCAGCGAACCGTTGTGCAAACCCAGCCCCGCGCCTGTCACCACTGCAACCATACTTCACTCCCGCATATTATTAATGACCGAATTAACAGTCTTATCGCGGGAAAATCACAGTTGTTTAGCTGAAAACTAAAATATTCATCCAACTCAATCAGCAGTAATTATTATTACCATTTCTATCAACAACTTGCTGGCTTAGTGAATTTTCACCCCTGCAATGGACACGATGACGACTACAGGTAGTCCCTCATCCGGTAGTACGCCATCCCCAACACCAGCGCCGGGGTGCGCAGCAGCTTGCCGCCGGGAAAGTCGCGGTGGCGGATCTTGGAAAACAGGTCCAGCCGCGACGAGGTGCCGGCGATGGCTTCGGCCACCACCTTGCCGGCCAGGCCGGTGATGTTGACGCCGTGGCCGGAGAAGCCTTGCAGGTAGTAGACATTGCCGGACAGGCGGCCGAAATCCGGCGCGCGGTTGACGGTGATGTCGCAGAACCCGCCCCAGGCGTAGTCGATGCCGACATCGGCCAGCTGCGGGAATACGCGCAGCATGTCGGCGCGCATGGAGCCGGCCAGGTCGCGCGGCTCGTGGCCGGAATAGCTGACCTTGCCGCCGAACAGCAAGCGGTGGTCGGCGGACAGCCGGTAGTAGTCCAGCACGAAGTTGGTGTCGCACACCGCCATATTGTCGGCGATCAGCGCGCGCGCCCTCTCCTCTCCCAGCGGCTCGGTGGCGATCACATAGGTGCCGGCCGGCATGATGCGCCGTTCCAATTGCGGCGCCAACGCGCCGATGTAGGAATTGCAGGCCAGCACCAAATGGCGGCAGCGCACGACGCCGTGCTCGGTGTGCACCTTGGGCGCGTCGCCCTGTTCGATACGCAGCGCCGGCGTCTGCTCATGGACGGCCACGCCGGCATCCAGCGCCGCGCGGGCCAGGCCCAGCGTGTAGTTGAGCGGGTGCAGATGGCCTGAGCGGGGGTCGAACAAACCGCCCTGGTAGCGCTCGCTGGCCAGCTTGCCGCGCAGCGTCTCGCGTTCCCATAGCTGCATGCCGCCGTAGTCGTAGCGTTGCTCGGCCTCGCGCTGCCAGTCTTCCAGCTCCCGCATATGGCGGGGCTTGACCGCCGCGCTGACGTAGCCGCGCTGCCAGTCGCACCGGATGTCATGGCGGCGCACGCGCTCGTCTATGATTTCCACCGCTTCCACCGACATGTCCCACAATGCCTTGGCCGCCTCTTCGCCCACTTGGGAGCGGATGCCGTCGATGTCGCCGGCGTAACCGGCGATCACCTGGCCGCCGTTGCGGCCGGAGGCGCCGAAACCGACGTGCGAGCCCTCCAGCAGGATGACAGTAAAACCCTTCTCCCGCAGGTTCAGCGCCGCCGACAAGCCGGCCAGCCCGCCGCCCACCACGCACACGTCGCAAGCGGCCTCGCCGCGCAACGGAGGCTGCGGGTCCCAGGCGTGGGCGGTGGCGGCGTAATAGGATGGCGGATGCGGCTGATGGGCGAAACGCAGCATAAAGTCCTCAGGGCGAATCGAAAGGGAAGCTCCCGGCAAGCCGGGGGCGCGGATGTCACTGGGTCAGCACCACCGGCGAATCGGCGCGCCAGCTGAGATAGACCGTCTCGTCCCAGGTGGGCGCGGTCTCGTTGGCGTCGCACCAGCGCGACGATGGCACCACGGCTTTGACGATCTTGCCGCCTGCCAGTTTCACGTGATAAACGGAGTAGCTACCCAGGTAGGCGATGTCCCGCACGGTGCCGGCGGCGCGGTTGGCGCCGGGCTGCAGCGGCTGCTTGTCCAGCCGCACGTCCTCCGGCCGCACGCTGGCCCACACGTGCATGCCCTTGGGGCCGGTGATGCCGTGGTCGATGTGGATGACGCCGCCCAGCTCCTGCGAATTGATTTCCACCCGGTCCGGCTCGTCCACCACCACCGCGCCTTCGAACATATTGGTCTCGCCGATGAATTCGGCGGTGAAGCGGCAGCTCGGATATTCGTAGATCTCGGTCGGCGTGCCCACCTGCAGCAGCTTGCCCTCGCTCATGATGCCGATGCGGCTGGACATGGTCATCGCTTCTTCCTGGTCGTGGGTGACCATGATGCAGGTGACCCCCACCGCCTCGATGGTGTTGACCAGCTCCAGCTGGGTCTGTTGCCGGAGTTTCTTGTCCAGCGCGCCCAGCGGCTCGTCCAGCAGCAGCAGCTTGGGCCGCTTCACCAGGCTGCGCGCCAGCGCCACCCGCTGCTGCTGGCCACCGGACAGCTGGTGCGGCTTGCGGCCGGCGTATTTGCGCATCTGCACCAGGTCCAGCATCTTGGCCACCCGCTCGGCGATCTCGTCGCGCGGCGCGCCGTCCTGCTTCAGGCCGAAGGCGACGTTCTGCTCCACGGTCATGTGCGGGAACAGCGCATAGTTCTGGAACATCATGTTGACCGGCCGCTCGTACGGCCGCAGGCCCTGCATGTCCTGGCCGTCCAGGATGATGCGGCCGGAGGTAGGCGTTTCCATGCCGGCCAGCATGCGCAGCAGCGTGGATTTGCCGCAGCCGGAGCTGCCTAGCAAGGCGAAGATCTCGTTGCGGCGGATATCGAGGTCGATATGGTCCACAGCCAGGTGGTCGCCGAACTTCTTCACCACGCCGCTTATCCTCAGGTACGGCGGCTCGCTCCCTGCGGCGACAACGCCCGCCGGGGCCGCGTTGGCGATGGGGCTGGCTGCTTGCTTGCTGGCCGCGATGGCTTCCGACATGTTCCCACTCCCTCCGACTGCGGCGCCCTGCCGGCGCCGCTTGCTGTTTTGGACGCTTGAAACACGCGGCGGACACATCCGTCCGCCTCTTGGCGCCGCCGGCACGCTTACAGCATGGCAAAGCGCTGCCGGCATTGCCGGGAAAGATGGAGCGATGAAAGGGGAAGGACGCGGGCCTGCGGCAAGACTGTCCTCACACTCCCCTGCCGCGGTGCGGGCGGCTGCCGGCGTCTGATGCGCCAGTCGTGGACACAGCCTATGCCATGTTTAAGAAATTTGACAAGCGGGGATCGCAAGATTGATCGCGCTAGAACGATCGTCTGTGGCTTGCGCGCCTCAGCAAGAAAAATGCCGCGCTGCGGCAAGCCAGCGTTTAAGACATCAAACACTTGAAGAGGAAATCGAGGCCAACTCCCTGCGCGCTCAACGGCCGCAAGCGCAGCAGGACGACGCGCCCGGCTGGCGCCGTTCGACGAACAGGCTGTTACCGGGCAGCTTCTTCGCCTGCTTCTTGGCTTCCGCCGTCGCCGCGCCGATTTCGTGGTGGCTCAAGTACTGGCCCGCCCTCACCCGCACCACGCCCAACGACAGCGTGGTCAGCGGCAGGAACACCGGCTCGCCGTTGCGCGAGGCCACCTCGAAACCGCCGGCGGCGCGGTGGGCGTCGGAAAAATGCTGGGCCGCCAGTTCGCCGAAACGCTCCAGCATCCGTCGCAGCCGGCATTCCCAGTCTTCAGACTGCATCAGCGCGACGAAATCGTCGCCGCCGACATGGCCGACGAAGTCGCGCTCCTGGTCCACACACTCCAGCAGCAGATGGGCAACCAGCTCGATCAGGGCATCGCCGGCCGCGTAGCCGTACAAATCGTTGAAGGGTTTGAAATGGTCCAGATCGGCGTACACCACCACGACCGGCGTCCGCATCTCCAGCAGCCGGTCTATGGTCTCGTTGATCGGCACATTGCCGGGCAGGCCGGTCAACGGATTGGCGTAGCGCGCGGCGGACAGCTGCAGCTCGGTGATCTTGCGCATCAGCGCGAAGCCGGTGCCCATGCCCAGATAGCGGCCGTTCTCGGCGATGATGAAGCCATCCACCAGGTAGCGCTGCTCGGCCGCCACCACCAGGCTGGACAGTTCGTGCACGGTCAGGTCGGCGCTGACCACCAGCGGCTGCTTGTCCATCATCAGCTGGCAAGGCTTCTTGCCGTACAGCTCACGGTTGAACGGCTTGGCGAAGCTTTCCAGCAGATGGTGGCGGCGCAACAGGCCTACCGGCACGCCGTCCTGCACCACCGGGATGGCGAAGCAGGCCGGATCGTCGGCGAAGCGGCGGTAGGCGGTTTCGTTCGGCACCCCAGCCTCCAGCGGCTCCACCTCCAGCAGCAGATCGCGCGCCAGCGGCTGATTGCGCAGGCCGTGGCGGCGGCCGCCGAACCACGGCAGCGCGGCCGCCTGCAGCGGAATCTCGCGCGGCGGGGCCGCCTGCGGCCGGGCCAGCAGATAGCCCTGGCCGTAACGCACGCCCAGCCGGCACAACGTGCGCAACTCGGCCGCGGACTCTATCCCTTCCGCCACCAGCAGCGCGCCGGACTGGCGGGCAATGTCCGCCATCGAGCGCACGAACTGCTCTTTCAAGGGATCGAGATGGATGTTCTGCACGAAATGCTTGTCCAGCTTGACGAAGTCCGGCCTCAGCTCCGACCACAGCCTGAGATTGGAAAAGCCCTCGCCCAGATCGTCCAGCGCGATGCGCAGGCCGTCGCCGCGATGCCGGGTGGTCACTTCGCGCAAGGCTAGGTAGCCGCCATTGGGGCGGGTTTCGGTCAACTCCAGGATCACCCGCTTGGGGTCCAGCCCGATGCGGGCGAGGAAGGACTGCAGCGCGCCGGGACGGGACTCCTCGGCCAGCAGCGTTTCGGGATTGATGTTGACGAACAGCAGGCCGGGCAGATCCAGCTCGGCGAAGCGTTCGGCGCAGGCGCGCAGGCAGGCCAAATCCAGCGACAGCAGCATCTGGCAGCGCTCCGCCGCCTCGAACAGCATCATCGGCGAATGCAGCGTGCTGTCGGACGGGCCGCGTATCAGCCCTTCGTAACCCAGGATGCTGCCAGCCTCCAGATCGACGATGGGTTGGAACACCGGCTGCAGCCGGCGCTGTCCTATGATCTGCTCCAATTCCCGGCACCACCCCGCCACCCCGGCCGGCGGGGATGGCTCGACGCAAGTTTGCATATTTCTCGACCGACTGCCTGAATTCCGCTCAACCTGGATAATCTACCGACAATAAATGTCATCGACATTACACTGGCGATTTGCGCCCGCCCTCTGTTCAGCCGGGCGCGCCCGGTTCTAGAATGAATTAAGCACGACACCGCCCAGGACAGGAGCGCCCGCCATGCCGTACGCCCAGCTAGCCGGACATCAGATCTATTACGAGGAAAGCGGCCACGGCAGCCAGCCGCTGCTGCTGCTGAACGGCATCACCATGTCCACCGTCGGCTGGACGCTGATGATGCCCCTGCTGGAGCCGCATTTCCGGGTGATCCGCATGGACTTCCTCGGCCAGGGTCAGAGCGAGCATCCGCCAGGCGAGCTCTACGCGCTGGCCGAGCAGGCCGATCTGGCCGACGCGCTGCTGGACTGGCTGCAACTGCCCCAGGTGTACGCCGCGGGCCTGTCCTACGGCGGCATGGTGGCGCAGCATCTGGCGCACCGCCATCCGGACCGGCTGAGCCGCCTGTTGCTGGCCGGCACGCTGGCCTGGGCCGACACCGTCAACCACCATATCGGCGACAGCTGGATCGCCGCCAACAGCCAGGGCGGCCTGGACCTGCGTTACCAGATCAGCGTGCCCTGGCTGTTTTCCAGCCGCTTTCTCGCCGGCAACGCCGCGATGCTGGACGATCTGAAGCTGCTGGCGGGCATGGTGGACTGGGACGCCGTGATCCGGCTGATCAACGGCGTCCGCCAGCACGACGCCCGCACCTGGCTGCCCCAATTGCAACTCCCGGTGCATATACTGGTCGGAGACGAAGACCGGCTGACGCCGCTGTACCAGGCGCGGCTGCTGCAGGAACTGATACCGGGCGCGGAGCTGGAAGTGCTGCCCGGCGCCGCCCACGTGCTGCACATCGAGGCCGTGGAAGCCTTTGCCCGCGCCATCGTCCGCTTCCGCCAGGACTGAGGCGGCCAACCATTCTCAAGACAGGGGGAAACATGATGAGCACCGACGCCGTAACGCTGAACGTGGATAAACGCGGCATCGCCACCGTCGCGCTGAACCGGCCGGGCCTGCACAACGCGCTGGACGATGAAACCATCAGCCTCCTAGCCGCCACGCTGGAAACGCTGGCCGAGGACGCCACCGTGCGCATGGTGGTGCTGACCGGCAGCGGCATCAGCTTCTCAGCCGGCCATGATCCGGAGTGGCTGCGGCGGCTGTCGCAGTTCTCCGCCAACGAGCTCAACCGCTACGCGCAACAGATCGCGCGGCTGCTGCACACGCTGGACACCCTGCCCCAGCCCACGCTGGCCAAGGTCCAGGGCTCGGCCTTCGGCCTGGGCGTGGCCATGGTCGCCTGTTGCGACATCGCCATCAGCGTATCCGAAGCGCTGTACAGCCTGGCCGACGTCAAATTCGGCCAGATTCCCGCGCTCACCGCGCCCTACCTGATCCGCTCCATCGGCGAGCGCGCCACCCGCCGCTACAGCATCACCGCCGAGCGCTTCAACGCCGGCAAGGCCAAACGCCTGGGCCTGGTCCATCAGGTGGTGGAAAACGACGAGCTGGACGCCGCGGTGGAGCACATGGCGAGCCAGGTGCTGCTGAACAGCCCGGCGGCGATGCGCGCCACCAAGCACCTGATCGGCGAGATCGGCAAGCAGGAAATCACGCCCCAAGTGATGCAGCGCTGCATCGAGCACAGCCTGACCGTGCGGATGAGCGACGAGGGACGCGAAGGCATACGCGCGCTGATCGAGATGCGCAAACCCGGCTGGATGGACTAGAGGCTGGCCCGGCGGGCGGCGGCGGTGCGACAATAGCCGCATTTACCGCTTCCGCCGCCACCATGTCCAATCACACATTCTTCTGGCACGACTACGAAACCTTCGGCGCCGTGCCGCGCCAGGACCGGCCGTCCCAGTTCGCAGGCATCCGCACCGACGCCGAGCTGAACGAGATCGGCGAGCCGGTGATGCTGTACTGCCGCCCCTCCCCCGACTACCTGCCCACGCTGCAAGCCTGCCTGCTGACCGGCATCACGCCGCAGCTGTGCCGCCAGCAAGGCGTGGCCGAGCATGAATTCGCCGGCGTGATCGAACGCGAACTGGCCACCCCCGCCACCATCGGCGTCGGCTACAACTCGCTGCGCTTCGACGACGAGGTCACCCGCTTCCTGTTCTGGCGCAACCTGATCGACCCCTATGCCCGCGAATGGCAGAACCACTGCGGCCGCTGGGACCTGCTGGATCTGGTGCGCGCCACCTACGCGCTGCGCCCCGAAGGCATCGTCTGGCCCAAACACGAAGACGGCCGCACCAGCTTCAAGCTGGAGCACCTGTCCGCCGCCAATGGCCTGGCGCACGAATCCGCGCACGACGCGCTGTCCGACGTGCGCGCCACCATCACGCTGGCGCGGCTGATCCGCCAGCGCCAGCCCAAGCTGTTCGACTACTACCTGACGCTGCGCAAGAAGGATGCGGTCAAGGTTCAGCTGTCGCTGCACGATCCCAAGCCGGTGCTGCACGTTTCCGGCATGTACGGCGTCGAACGCGGCAATATGGCTGTGATCTGGCCGCTGGCTGCCCACCCGACCAACGCCAACGAGGTGATCGTCTGGGACCTGGCCCACGACCCGGCCGAATTGCGCGGCCTCTCCGCCGACGACATCCGCCAGCGCATGTTCACCCGCGCCGACGAACTGCCCGAAGGCATGGCCCGGCTGCCGATCAAGACCATCCACATCAACAAGTCGCCGTTCGTGGTGGCCAACCTGAAAGCATTGGGCGACGACAACGCCGCCCGCTGGGGCATGGACCTGGCCGCCATCCACCGCCACGCCGAAACCGCCCGCGCGCTGCCCGACCTGTCGGCGCTGTGGCGCCGCGTCTACCAGCGCGAAGCCGGCGAACCCCAGGACGTGGATCAAAACCTGTACGGCGGCTTCGTTTCCAACAACGACCGCAAAGTGCTGCAAAAAATGCGCCGGCTGTCCGCCGAACAGCTGGCCGGCGAAATGGCGCTGTTCGAAGACCCGCAACTGGCCGAGCTGCTGTTCCGCTACCGCGCGCGCAACTTCCCGGACACCCTGTCCGGCGACGAGGCCAAACGCTGGAAAGCCTGGTGCCAAAACCGCCTGACCCAGTCCTGGCCCGCTTTCCAGCAGGAATTGGCAGAATTGCAGGCCGGCGAGCTGGCCGATGGCCAGCGCAGCCTGCTGCAACAAGTGGCGGACTACGCCGCCAGTCTTCAGGCCAGCCTGGCCTGATCCTACGGCCGGCACCTCGCCGGCCCTTCCGCCTCTCCCGGCATTCTGTTCAGCTATACGCGTTTATGCGTATGAATTTCTACTAGCGAATGAGCTAGAACTAATAGATATGCAAGTTTCGACAGACCTGCCGGGAGGCGCGCATGCTGCATCAATTCACCGTCCGTCAGAAGCTGCTGGGAGGCTTCTCGCTGCTGATCCTGCTGCTCTGCGCCGTCGTCCTGATCGCCTACAACAAGCTGCACACCATCCAGAACAACATCACCGAGATCAAGGAAGACCGCTACCCCAAGATCATGCTGTCGCAACGCATCGCGCTGAATCTGCTCTACATCAGCCGCGGCGTGCGCGACGGCGTGCTCGCCCGGGACCCGCAGAAAGTGGAGCGGCAGATCCTGAACGTGGAAAGCCTGCGCGCCGCCAACCGAGCCGATCTCGACAAGATGGAGCCGATGCTGTCCACACCGGAGGGACGCCAACTGTACGCCAAGATACGCGCGGCGCAAGACAGTCAGCGCCCGCTGTTCGAACCGCTGTACGGACTGATGCGCAGCCACCAGACCGACGCCGCGCGCGAGATGCTGGAAACCCAGTTCGCGCCGACCAACAACGCCTTCATCGGCGCGCTGCTGTCGTTGCGCGACCGTCAGCAAGGCCGGCTGGACAAATCGATGCAGGAGGCGATGGCGTCCAGCCAGCAGGCGATCGCCATCCTGCTCGGCACCGCGCTGGTTTCGCTGCTGCTGGCGGTGGCCGTGGCCTTGATCATCTCCAATGTGATCACCTCGCCGCTGCGCCACTCGGCCGATCTGGTGCATCAGATCAAGCTGGGCGACCTGTCCGGCTTCAGCGAGCCGATACCGCCGGCCCGCGACGAGGCGATGCTGATCGCCCGCGACATCCAGGAAATGCGCGAAGAGCTGCGCCAGATGGTGCAGAGCATCCAGGACAACGCCCACCAGGTGTCCGACTCCGCGCTCGCGCTGTCCGGCATGGCGCAGCAGGTGGCCGACGGCGCCCAGACCCAGGCCGAGGCCACCACCTCGGCCGCGGCGTCGATCGAACAACTGACGGTCAGCATCAACCAGGTGGCCGACAATTCCAGCGAGGCGTCGGAGCAGGCCCAGGCGGCCGGCCAACTGGCCAATCGCGGCGGCCACGAGGTGCTGGAGTCGGTGGGCAAGATACGCTTCGTCACCACATCCGTCGACGAAACCGCTAGGCAGATGAACAGCCTGACCAAGGAAGTGCAGCAGATCGGCAATATCGTCACCGTGATCCGCGACGTGGCCGACCAGACCAATCTGCTGGCGCTGAACGCGGCCATCGAAGCCGCCCGCGCCGGCGAAACCGGCCGCGGCTTCGCGGTGGTAGCCGACGAAGTCAGGAAACTCGCCGAGCGCACCACCACCTCGGCCCAGGAAATCACCACGATGATAGGGTCGATCCAGCAAGGCGTCGGCCAGGTAGTGAGCAGCATGGGCCAGAGCCTGGACTGCGTGGAGGGCGTGTCCGGCACCGCCGAGCAGGCATCTAACTCGATGCGGGAGATCGAAAGCAGCGCCGATACCATCATGCGCACGATACACAGCATCACCGGCGCGCTGACCGAGCAGCGCAGCACCAGCCTGAGCCTGGCGCAAGACATGGAGAAGGTGTCGCGGATGGCGGAGGAGAACAACGCCACCGTGCAGGAACTGGCCACCACCTCCAGCCAGCTGAGCACGCTGTCCGCCAATCTGCAAAACGTCGCCACCCGCTTCCGCCTATAGCGGACAAGCCCATCTTCCCGGCTGCGTCTTTTTCCGGCGCAGCCGTTTGCTTGCCCGCGCCGCCTTGGCGCGCAACAAGCTGCCAACAATATTCATGCTCTTCGCTTATAATCGCGTCCATTTCCTCCACTCATCAAACCGAGCGTTCAATGGATCCGATCCTGCTGTTCCACTCCCTGATCATGGGCCTGGTCGAGGGCATCACCGAGTTCCTGCCCATTTCGTCCACCGGCCACCTGATCCTCACCGGCGACCTGCTGGGCTTCCTCGACAAGGAAAAGCGCGACGTCTACGAGATCTTCATCCAGCTGGGCGCGATGCTGGCGGTAGTGTGGGAATACCGGCGCAAGATAGGACATACCATGGCCAGCGCTGTCCGTCCCGGCAGCGAGCGCAATCTGCTGCTCGGCATCGTCATCGCCTTCATCCCGGCCGCCATCGCCGGCCTGCTGTTTTCCAAACAGATCAAGGCCGTGCTGTTCAACCCGGTGTGCGTGGCGATCGCCTTCATCGTCGGCGGCTTGATCATCCTGTGGGCGGAAAAGCGCGAGCATAAAGTCGCGGTGGAAACCGTCGATGATCTGAGCCTGAAAGACGCGCTGAAAGTGGGTCTGTGCCAGTGCCTGGCGCTGATTCCCGGCACCAGCCGCTCCGGCGCCACCATCATCGGCGGCCTGTTCCTGGGCCTGTCGCGCAAGGCGGCCACCGAGTTTTCGTTCTTCCTCGGCATCCCCACCCTGGGCGCCGCCTCGCTGTACAGCCTGATCAAGCACCGCGACGCGCTGAGCGCCGACGACATCGGCGTGTTCGCCGTCGGCTTCGCCGCGTCCTTCGTGTTCGCCTTCCTCGCCATCCGCGCGCTGCTGCGCTTCATCTCTACGCACAGCTTCGCGGTGTTCGCCTGGTACCGGATCGCCTTTGGCCTGATCGTGCTGGGCACCTGGTGGAGCGGCCTGGTCGAGTGGAGCGCCTGAGCGTCTGCAAGCCCTCTCAGAAACGGCCGCTGACCGCCGCGCCGGCGTAGTCCAGACAGTCCTCGACGCGCCGGCGCTGCGCCTCGCCCAATTCGTCCAAGGCGAAATAGCGCCAGGCTGAATGCTCAACGCTCAGCCTGGGCTCCACGCCCGGCGGCGGTTCGCAACGAAACACGAAAGCCTGCGAGTTGTAGGCGCTGTGATAATAAACGCCGCTCAGATAACGCGGCGACACTTCCCGCCCCAGCTCTTCCCTACATTCGCGGATCACGCATTCATGAATGGTCTCGCCCGTCTCCAGCGCGCCTCCCGGCAGGCCCCAAGCCAGATCGCCATAGGTGGCCTTCAACAACAGCACCCGCCCGCCCGGATCTGTGATCACGGCATGGGCGCTGAGGCGGAAGGTATCGTCGAACGCCATCGGCTATGGCTTGGCCTGGCGGCTCACGCGTTCGAAAAATTCGTAGATGCCGGTCTCGCTCATCCGCCGCGCGTCGGCCAGTTCGCCGGCGCGGGTGGCGTAGATCACCTGGTTGTCAGGCGACAGCACCACCGCGGCCGGAATGCCCTTGCCTATCGGGTGGCCATACTCGGCGTCGATGTCGAGGTTATGGTCGAAATTGCCGACATCCACCTTCACCACCTTGAACTCCCGCGCCAGCAGCTCGGCGCTCTTGCCTTTCTTCAACGCCTCATCCAGCGCGCGGCAATCCGGGCACCAATTCGCCCCCAGAATCAGCAGCGCCGGCTGGTGGTTCTGCTTGGCCGCATCCAACGTCCGGCTCAATTCGGCCTTGGCGTCGGCCTGCTCGTCATATGGCAGATCGCCCGCCAGCGCGGCGGCGCTCGCCAGCAGCAGCGACAACAGGATCAGCAGTTTCTTCATGGGGATTCTCCGGAATCAAGCCAGGCGGGGCTGGCACAATACTTCGGTTTTAACGGAATGGGCGATGAAGCATTCGGCGTGGGCGGCGTGGTGCAGCTCGGCCAATTGGTCCGGCGTCGGCAGCTTGTCGCCGGAGAAAGATGTCCTGGGCTGCAGCGTCACCCTGGCGACCCAGGCCTTGCCGGCTTCGTTCCGCCCCATCTCGCCGACGGCGACGTCATGGTATTCATCGACGCGGAAACCGGCGCGCGCGGCGATATCGAGAAACCACAGCATATGGCAGCTGGACAAGGAGGCGATGAACGCTTCTTCCGGATCCACCGCGGCCGGATCGGAGTACGGCGGCGGCACGACCTGCGGCGCCGAGGAGCCTGCCACTTCCGCCCCGCCGTCAAATTTCAACAGATGCTTGCGGCTGTAACGGCGGTCGAGAAAATCCTGCTCGCCGCGCCGCCAGATAACTTCCGCCTGATGTTGCGCCATCGCGTCCGCTCCTTGTCCAATTGGTCAAAGCCGATCATAGCACGGCAATGACAAAGACATTTCAAGCTCAGCGGTAGCTGGATGGCCTCAAGGCGGTTTCGCCCCACACCTCGTCCTGCTCGGCCCGCCAGCGCCGCAATGCGGCCAGATCCAGGTCTACCGGCAACAGTTGGACTTTCTCATCGGCGACGGCCAACAAACGGCCTTGGGCATCGATCAGGCAACTGGCGCCGTCGTACTGGGGAGCCGGATAATTGCATAGCGCGACGGCGAAACGGTTTTCCAGCGCCCGGCCGCGCAGCTGCTGCAGGCGGACATCGCCCAGCTCGGCATCGTCGCGCATCGGGCAGGCATTCGGGACCAACGCCAGTTCCGCGCCCTGCCGCATCAAACTGCGGCCGGATTCGGGAAACTCGCGGTCGAAACAGATCATCGCGCCGATGCGCACGGTTTCGCCGCCCAGCGCGACATCGGCGCAGACAAAGCCGTCGCCGCCTTGCAGCGCGGTCTCGGTGCCGTCGGTGAAATCGCAAACGTGGACCTTGTCGTATTGCAGCGCCACCGAGCCATCTGCGCCGTACAGGCGCAGCCGGTTGCGCAGCGCGCCGTCGCGGCGGGCGAGATAAGTTAAACCGATGGCCAGCCCCAATCCGGCGGCCAACTGGGATATTTCGGCCAACATCCGTTCATCGTCGTCCCAGGCATGGGCGGCGTTCATCCGCTCCGGCGCGTAGCCGGTGGACCACATCTCGGGCAGCAGCAGCAAATGCGCGCCGTCCGCCGCCGCGGCCTCGCACCACTGCCTCAGCAGCGGCAGGCTGCCGGATGGATCGTCCGGCGCGGGCTGCTGCGCCAGGGCCAGGCGGATCACGCTCATGCCAGCGCGATCCGCACGTAGATGGGCTGGTAGGGCGCGTCCTGGCTGACCTTGACCATGCCCTCCTTCACCAGCTCCAGTACGGCGATGAAGTTCACCACCAGGTGGGCGACGCCCTTGTCGACGTCGAACAGCTCTTCGAATGGCACATACTCCTTGCCGTCTAGGTAGCGCAGAATCCAGCTCATCTGCTCGCGCACCGACAGCTCGTCCTTCTCCACCTTGTGATGGCGGCGGTGCTTGGCGCGGGACAGAATGGCCATCCAGGCCTGGCGCAGGTCGGCGGCGCCGACGTCCGGCAGCCTCTGCTCGGCCGATTGCTCGATCAGCACCGCCAGCCAGGCGAAGTCGCGCTCCGCCTGCGGAATCTTGTCCAGCTCCAGCGCCGCCAGCTTCATCTGCTCGTACTCCAGCAGCCGGCGCACCAGCTCGGCGCGCGGGTCGTCCGGCTCGCCGTCCTCGTCCAGCTGCGGCCGCGGCAGCAGCAGCCGCGACTTGATCTCGATCAGCAGCGCCGCCATCAGCAGATACTCGGCCGCCAGCTCCAGCCGGCCATGCTTCATCGCGTCGATGTAGGACATGTACTGGGCGGTGATTTCGGCCATCGGGATATTGAGCACATCCAGGTTCTGCTTGCGGATCAGGTAGAGCAGCAGGTCGAGCGGGCCTTCAAAGCTCTCCAGGATCACCTGCAGCGCGTCGGGCGGGATGAACAGGTCCTGCGGCACCTCCAGCACCGGCTGGCCGAAAACGTGCGCGATCGGCACGCTGGGCGGCAGCTCGGGCGAGGTCAGCTGGAAATCCGGCGCGGGAGAGTCGGGGGCATTCAAGGGTACGTCGCTCATGGCGACAAGGATACCAGCAAGCAGACGCGCGCCGGTTGAACTTTTGCCCGCTGCGGCGCACAAACCGGTTTCGACAGTGGGAGTCACGCCAGCGTGTCGCTACATCCATTGCCTGTTTTGCTCGGCCTGCTCTGCCTGCCGCTTTCCGCTTGCGGCCTGGACGGCGACGGCGCTTCCCACACATCCGAACCGCGCCGTCTTTCAGCCAGTTCCGATCATTTCTGGCGCAAGCGCGAGATCGAGGAAGTCAGCCGCCGCATCATAGAAAAAGAGCTGGGCTATCCGGAAACCACCCGGCTGGTCGCCCAGGAAGACGGCAGCGGTTCGGGACAATACCGCTTCCGCCTGTCCGGCACCGCCCGCAGCGGCTGGAAAACCCATCCCGTCACCTTCAGCGTGGCCGGCGACCTGTCCAGCGGCCGCGTGCTCAGCATCCATTGCCACTCCGACAAAGCCGGCCGGCAGGCCTGTTATCCGCCCAGGCACCTGGCAGCTTGGTCCTGACCTCAGGCCGGCTCGCCGGCCTGCGGAGCGTCCACCGCGTCCTCCAGCCGGATCTCCATCAATTGGCAACTGCCGGTCTGCTGCAGCAGGCGCTGCGCCCGGACCAGCCATTCGCCGCCGTCGGCCCGCAGCTGAAACGGCCGCAACGCCTGGTATTGCCGCCCCGGCAGCACCAGCACCCCGCGGTGGCGGAAATGGCGCTCGGCCTGCAGCAGCAGGCCCGGCTCCAGCGGCGCGCCAGGGTGGCTGGTCACCGCGCAAGCCGCCACCGCCTGAGGCCGCTTGCCGACGAACTCCACCCCGCACTCCGCCGGCGCGTCGCCGCCGGGCAGGCTGATCCATCTCACCAGGCCAAGCTGCCATTCGAAACCTCGCCGCTTCAGCATCACCAGCGCGCCGGCCTGCAGCAATCCCGGCGGACAATCGCCATACAGACGCATGCCCGACGGGCTGAGATTGCCCAATAGCAGCTCGCCGGTCTCGACATCGTCCGGCAAGCGTCCTTCTGCGGCCAGCCGCCAGCAAGCGTCGAAGCCGCCCACCACCGTCACCCGCTGGCCGTTGCGCTGATTGCGCCGCAGATGGCGGCGCTGCGGCGGCCGGTTCCACTCCTGCTCCAAGCGTCCCAGCAACTGCCACTGCGCGGCGGAGAATTCGTCGGCGCGCGCGTGGGCGGCCGTCCGCAGGCTGCGAGCCACGTCGGCGGCGTCCACCCGCCAGTAGCCGCCGGCAGTCTCGGCCGCTGCGATGGCGGCGAAGCGGCCCGGGCTGTCCGCCTCCGCCGACACCAGCCAGCCTTCCACCTCAACGCCGCTCTTCGGCGGTCCCTCCAGGCGCAGCGCCTGGCCATGGCCGGCGATCCAGTCCAGAAGCAACGATTGCCGCGCCGGATCCAGCCGGTTGCTGGAAGTGATACCCAGCAGCAGCATCTGCCGGTAGCCGGCACCCAGCGACGGTTGGCCGTCGATGGCGACCCGGCCCTCCCAGCCGCGGCGGCGCGCTTCGGCGAACAGCTGATGGCTGTCCTGCCAGAAGCCGGGAAACAACGGCGCATATCCCAGCGCGTGGCCGCGCTGCAGTTGCCAGGCGCTGCCTAGCGCCAGCCCCAGCGCCTGGCGCAACAAGCCGCCGTCGCTGAAGCGGCCGGCGCGGCGCGCGGCGCAGGCCTGGGCCAGCAGCTTGCAGGCTTCGTGCAACTCGCGCCATAAACCGCGCAAGGCGCGGTCGCTCTCCGTCCCCGCGCCGCGCCACATCAGCGGCAGGCAGGCCTCGAACAGCGCTCTGAGCGCATGCAGCCTGTCAGCCAGGCTCATCGGCTGCTCATCCAGCTGTCTTAGAGGGCGGCGCAGCCTGTCGACATGCGCTTCGGCCGGCAAGCCGAGCTGCCATTGCAAGGCTTGTTGCAGCGCCTGTCGATCCAAGGCTTGCGGCTCGCCCGCCGGCAGGGTATGGGATACGGTGAGTCTCAACATGATGACAATGACAAAGCTTCCGGGATCGGCATCTTAGCCTTCGCGCCGCCGGCCCGCGATCACGCGGCGCCGGCAATATTGCCAATCGCGGCCAGGATGTCGGCGCTGCCGCAGACGCGGCAGTACTCGCCATCCAGATTGGCCAGGCTCATCGCGTGCACCTCGTCGGCGCCGCGGCGGCGGCCACGCCAGTCGGTCTTGTCGAAAGCGAAGCAACCGTCCTCCGCCAGCCAGGCGGAAAAGCCCAGGTTCCCGGCCATCCGCGCGGTCGCCTCCACCGAGTTGCTGGTGCTGACGCCCGCCACCACCAGCTCCAGCCAGCCGTTGCCGCGCAGCAAAGCCTCCAGTCCGGTGCCGATGAAAGCGCTGTTGGTCTGCTTGCCGATCACCGTCTCGCCGGGCAGCGGCGCGGCCTCCGGCTTGAATGCATGGCCGGGCTGGCCCGGCCGGTAAGTGGAGTCCGGCTCGACAGAGTCATGGCGAATATGGATCAACGGCAACCCGCGCTCGCGCCACGCAGCCAGCAGGCCGGCGCACACCCGCTCCGCCTGGGGGTTGTTGCGCGGGCCCCAGCAGGGATGATCGACAGCCTGCTGCATGTCGATCAGCAGCAACAGCGGAGTGGGGGTGGCGAATCGAAGCGGCGCGGGCATGAGTCAGCCTTCATAATGAAAACGGCATGATGCCATGCCCCGGACGCCGCCGCACTACCGGCTCAGGAATCCCAGTATTCGCCGGGCAGGTAGTCGCTGAAATACCATTGCAGGCCTTCCGGATCACGCGCGAGGTAGCCGCTGGCGCCGTAATCCTCGCGCTTCAGCGGCTGCATGATGCTCGCGCCCAGCTCCTTGGCGCGCTCGTAATGCGCGGCCGGATCCGCCACGTGGACGCACAAGGCCAGCGCCTGCCCGAACAAGCCGCCGCCGTCCCGCTGCTCAGGCTTGAGGCTGGTCACCATGATCACCGTATTGCCCAGGCTCAACTCCGCATGATGCACCTTGCCGTTCTCTATCATGGCGAAGCGGCGCTTGAAGCCGAACACCCGTTCCAGCCATTCCATCGTCACCACCGCGTCGTCGTAGCACAGGCTGGGATACACGCCGGGCAGCGCTCTCGTTTCGCTCATCGCCGTCTCCTGATTCCATTGCGGGGAATCTCATATTAGGACAATGGCAATAAAAAACCGCCCTGCGAAAGGACGGTTCGTTTGCGGAATTGGCGCGGACGGACTCAGGCCGACAGCTCCAGCATCAGCTTGTTGATGCGCTTGACGAAGGAGGCCGGATCTTCCAGCTTGCCGCCTTCAGCCAACAGCGCCTGATCGTACAACACCTGGGCCAGATCGGCGGCGCGGGCTTCGTCGGCTTCGCCGGCCAGCTTTTTCACCAGCACGTGTTCGGGATTGATTTCCAGCGTCGGCTTGCTGCCTTCCACCTTCTGGCCGGCGGCCTTCAGCATCCGCTCCAGATGGGCGCTCATATCGTGCTCGCCGGCCACCAGGCAAGCCGGGCTCTCGGTGAGGCGAGCGGTGGCGCGCACTTCCTTCACCTGCTCGCCCAGCGCCTTCAGCACTTTCTCCACCACCGGCTTGGACGCTTCCTCAACCTGCTTCTGCGCTTCCTTGTCGGCCTCGTCCTCCAGCGCGCCCAGATCCAGCGCGCCCTTGGCGACCGATTGCAGCGCCTTGCCGTCGAACTCGAACAGCGAGCCGGTGACCCACTCGTCGACGCGGTCGGTCAAGAGCAGCACTTCCACGCCCTTCTTCTTGAATACTTCCAGATGCGGGCTGTTCTTGGCGGCGGCCAGCGTGTCGGCGGTGATGAAGTAGATCTTGTCCTGGCCTTCCTTCATCCGGCCGATGTAGTCGGCCAGCGATACGGTCGGCTCCGCGCCTTCGGACGCGGTGGAGACGAAGCGCAGCAGCTTGGCGATGCGTTCCTTGTTGGCGTGGTCTTCGCCCACGCCCTCTTTCAGCACCTGGCCGAACTCCTTCCAGAACGCGGCGTATTTCTCCGCCTGGTTGGACGACAGGTCTTCCAGCAGGCCCAGCACCTTCTTCACGCAGCCGGCGCGGATGGCGTCGATGTCCTTGGATTCCTGCAGAATCTCGCGCGACACGTTCAGCGGCAGGTCGTTGCTGTCGATCACGCCGCGCACGAAACGCAGGTAATGCGGCATCAGTTTTTCCGTGTCTTCCATGATGAAGACGCGACGCACGTACAACTTCACGCCCTGCTTGCGCTCGCGGTCGTACAGGTCGAACGGCGCGCGCGACGGGATGTACAACAGCTCGGTGTACTCCTGGCGGCCCTCGACGCGGGCGTGGCTCCAGGCCAGCGGGTCGGTGAAGTCGTGGGCGACGTGCTTGTAGAATTCCTGGTACTGCTCTTCGGTGATGTCGCTCTTGGAGCGGGTCCACAGCGCGGACGCTGAGTTGACCGCCTCCAGCTCGTCGCTGACCACCACTTCGCCGTCCTCGCCGTAGCCGCTGCCCTTTTTCATCTCGATCGGGATGGAGATGTGGTCGGAGTACTTGCGAACGATGCCCTTCAGCTTCCAGTCGTTCAACAGCTCGTCCTCGCCCTCTTTCAGGTGCAGGACGATCTCGGTGCCGCGCTCGGTCTTTTCCACGCTCTCCAGCGTGTACTCGCCCTCGCCCTGCGACTCCCAACGGACGGCTTCGGCCTCGCCTGCGCGGCGGGTGGTCAGCGTCACCTTGTCGGCGACGATGAAGGCGGAGTAGAAGCCGACGCCGAACTGGCCGATCAAGTGGGCGTCTTTCTTCTCATCGCCGGACAGCTGCTCGAAGAAGGACTTGGTGCCGGACTTGGCGATGGTGCCGATGTGGGACACCACTTCGTCGCGGCTCATGCCGATGCCGTTGTCGGCGATGGTGACGGTGCGGGCATCCTTGTCGAAGGCGATGCGGATCTTCAGCTCGGGATCGTTCTCGAACAGCTCCGGCTTGGCCAGGCCCTCGAAGCGCAGCTTGTCGGCGGCGTCGGACGCATTGGAGATCAACTCACGCAGGAAGATTTCCTTGTTGGAATACAAGGAGTGGATCATCAGCTTCAGCAGCTGCTTCACTTCGGTCTGAAAACCCAGGGTTTCTTTCTGTGCACTCATGGTCGTCAATGTTATTGAGGTTGGCGATAGCGGGCAGATGGCGGCTTTCGGCCGCATTTCAAGTAGCCGGAATGCAAAAAGCCCTGTCGGTCGACAGGGCTTTCTTCCGCAATGGGAACCGATCAGGACTCGGTCTGGCCATCCTGCTGCGGCGCGGCTTCCGCCACGGCGGGAGCGGCTTCGAGCGCTGCCGGAGCGGGAGCCTCGACCGGCGCCGTCTCAGCGTCGGCGGCGGGGGCGTTTTTCGGCTGCATCTGCAGCTCGGCGGCGCGCTTCTCCTCGGCGCTCACCTCGCCTTGCGGCTTGCCGTTCAGGTCGAAACGCTTGCCGCCTCGGGCCAGCGACTTCAGGTAGCGCGGCTTGCGGCAATGGTTGGCCACCACACGGGAAATCAGGGCCGGATCAAACTGCGACAATGCCGCGATCAGGCTCTCGTGAATGCCGAGCGCCAACGGCCGGAACTGGCGAAACACGTCAAACTTGCCGTAGATGTGATCCGCGATCATCTCGGTCTGCTTTTTCTTGGACAAGCTTTGGACTGCAGACTTGAGAGCAGCACCGAGTGCCGTTTCAGTATTTGGCTTCATGAACTTCAATCTAGATCCGTTGATGCAAAGACAGCGCATGCTGCCCAATCAAGAGGCGTGGTGCAACCGGCCACTTGTCCAGTTAGACGACGGCGTCGCCAGGATGTGAATTTTAATCCAGCAAGATGAACGCCGCCATCTGCCCGCATAGGGACAAAACGACTTCCGCGGCCGGACTGCTGATGGTGCCCCGGGCCGGGGTCGAACCGGCACAGCCGAAGCCGAGGGATTTTAAGTCCCTTGTGTCTACCAATTTCACCACCGGGGCAGCAGCAAAGCGGGCAATTGTAGCCCAGCGCAACGCGGGCTGACAATGCATTTTAAATATCGCATCCCAGGCAGTGCAGGATGATCACCGCCGCTTGCGAATCGGCCGATTATTCAGCTTATTTCGTCTTGATATGATTTAGCAGCGCGTTTCATCAGCGGCAACGATTTGATTTTAAAGCATTGCCTGCCAATGAGACGCTGCACTTTAACGGCAATGTCCAGAGCTGTCAACGCCGCGGCAGGCAAATACCAATCGGCGGCAATGCGCCGCGCATAAAATCATCTCGATTAACATGGGATGCAATGAAGATGACGGCTAAATAGCTGTTTTTCCGGTCAATGTCTTAGGTATATCGGCTTTATCCATAACCCTCTGATAAAAACACCTGGCAATGCCTATCAAATACTGACGAATTTCACCACACTTCCGCATTGAATCATTATCAATATATTTACTCGCCTCCTTATTCATTTCAGCCTAGGCGATACAGAATCAGCGCCCAGGCCGATTCCGGCGCGGCTGCCGCCGCCAAATGCCCGCTCCCGGCAAAGCCCCTCCCCGCGCAATGCGACGCCCTCTCACCCTCTCCTCTCACTCCGCCACTGACATGGTTCCCCTGCCCGCCTGCGCGGCCGCTTTTTAAACTGGCTTCCAATCACAGCAGCGCGCCGGCCATGCCGGCCCGCATCCATTCGCGGAGAAACCACATGCAAGCATTGGGCAAGGGCGCGCACGGCCAGGAGGTGCGGGAATTGCAGATCCGTCTCAACAGCCAGGGCTCCAGGCTGGAGGTGGATGGATGGTATGGAACGGCCACGGAACAAGCGGTGGCCCGGCTGCAACGCCGCGCCGGCCTGGTGGTCAACGGCGTGGCCGGCGACGCCACGCAGGCGGCGCTGCGCGGCCAGCGCGATCCGCGTGGGCTTCGCGAGGCGGATCTGCTCGATGCCGCCGACCGCCTGCGCTTGCCGCCCCCCAGCCTGAAGGCTTTCTGCGAGACCGAGGCGGAAGACGCCGGCTTCCTGCCCGACGGCAGCGCGCGCATCCTGCTGGAGCGCCATATCGCCTACCGCCAAGCCTTGAAGGCCGGCCTGGACGCCAACCGCATCGCCGACCGCCATCCCGAGCTGTGCAAGCCCATCCGCGGCGGCTATCAAAGCCCGTCCGCGGAATGGGAGCGTTTCCGGCGGCTGGCCGCCGTGGCGGGGGAAACGGTCGCCGTCGAGTCCTGCCTCTGGGGACTGTACCGCTTGCCCGGCTTCCTCTGGCAGGAGCTGGGCTACGCCGACGCCCGGTCGTTTCGGACGGAAATGGAGCGGAACGAGGCCCGCCAGCTGGACGGCCTGGTGCGGCTGCTGAGCGCGCGCCCCGCCTTGCTGCAAACCCTGCGCGAACGCCGCTGGCGCGCGACGGCGCGCATCCGGCAGGGCCCCGCCTGGCTGGACAGCCTGTACGACGCCCGCCTGGCCGCCGCCCATGACCGGGCGCGGAGGCTGGCATGACGCCATACGCCCCGCTCCGCCTCGCCGTCGCCGCGCTCGCCTTGCTGTTTCCGCTGCAGCTGCTCGACCTTCAGTTCGGCCGCAGCGCGGCGCTGCAAACCCAAATCGCGCAATTGCAGCTGCGCGAGCAACAGTTGCTGACCATCAATCAGCAACAGGCGCAGCAGCTGGCCATTCAGGATCTGGACCTGAAACTGCTGGCGTCGGCTCAGCGCGAACTGGCTGACGAAACCCGACGCCTGCTGCGATCGCCGCGTTGAATCACGCCTCACCGGCACGCAGCAGGCTGGACGGCTGGCGTCCCAGCACCCGCAGGAAGCTGCGGCGCATGCGCTCCGCGTCGCCGAAGCCGCACAACCGGGCCACCTTCTGAATGGAGCGCTCGCCGCTTTCCAACGCGGCGCGCGCGGCCTCCACCCGCAACTGCTCCACCGCCTTGGCCGGCGGCATGCCCACCTCGGACTGGAACAGCCGCGAGAAATGGCGCGGACTCAAGCAGCAAAATCCAGCCAGCGACTCCACGTCCCAAGCCCCATCCAAGCTCCGCCGCACCTGGTCGAGCAAGGCCGCGAAGCGTCCTTCCGGCCGCTGCATCTCCAGCAGCGACGAAAACTGCGATTGCCCGCCCGGACGGCGGTAATACACCACCAGCCGCTGCGCGCAACGCCGGGCGATCTCCTCGCCCATGTCTTCCGCCACCAAGGCCAGCGCCACATCGATGCCGGCGCTGACCCCGGCGGCGGTCCAGATATTGCTCTGGCGAATGAAGATGCGGTCGGTATCCAGTTCCACCGCGGGATAGCGGCGGGAGAATTCCCCGCTGTGCGCCCAATGGGTGGTCGCGCGCCGGCCATCCAGCAAGCCGGCCTCCGCCAGCAGGAAAGCGCCGGTGCAAACGCTGACCACGCGCCGGGAAGCCGATGCGCAACGCCGCAAGTAGGCCAGCGTCTCCCCGCAGCCCAGCGCGGAAGGCGCGCCCTCGCCGCCGGCCACCAGCACCGTGTCCGGCGCCGGCATCGCGGACAGCGGCCGGCTGTCCAGCGCGATGCCTGAGGAGCTGCGCGCCGCGCCGCCGTCCACGGTCAGCGGCGTCAGCCGGTACGCGCCCGGCCGATAGCGCAGCGCGCATTCAAAAACGGAGATCGGCCCCGCCGCGTCCAATAGCTGGAAACCGTCGAACAGCAGGATGGCGATGTCTCGCGTCATGGCATGAAAAGTTGGAATTTAGTCATTTGCGCCAAAGCATAGCCGGCCGATGATTGCGGGGTCAATCACCGCCGGGAGGCATCATGAACCACCCCTATACCATCGTTTTCGCGCTGTATCCGGGCGTCACCCAGCTGGACTTCACCGGCCCGCTGGAATTCCTGAGCAAGCTCCCCCGGGCCCGTTGCCTGCTGGCCTCCAGCCGGGGCGGCGACATCCGCGCCGACGGCGGCGTCGTCTTCTCCGGCATCGCCCGGCTGGCCGACATTGAACGCTGCGGCCTGCTGTGCGTCCCCGGCGGACTGGGCACCATGGAAGCGATGGAGGATGCCGAGCTGCTGGGACAGCTGCGCCGCCTCGCCGCCGGCGCCGATTATCTCAGCTCGGTCTGCACCGGCTCCTTGCTGCTCGGCGCGGCCGGCCTGCTCAAGGGCCGCCGCGCCGCCTGCCACTGGGCCTGGCTGGACAGCCTGGCGGCCTTCGGCGCCCATCCCTGCCCGGACCGGGTGGTGGTGGACGGAAAGCTGTTCAGCGGCGGCGGCGTCACCGCCGGCATCGACATGGCGCTGACGCTGATGGCGGAAATCGCCGGCCCCGAGTTCGCGCAGACGGTGCAACTGACGCTGGAATACGCGCCGGCGCCGCCATTCGCCTCCGGCCGGCCGGAACTGGCCAGCCCGGAAGTGCTGGCCGCGGCGCGGCGGCGGATCGACCAGCTCCGCGATCGGCGCGAAGAAGCGGTGCTGCGCGCCGCCTCCAGTCTGTGAAAGGGGAAAAACTGTCCAAGAGGCTGACCGACGCCGCCTCGCCAGCGGCTACACCTAGAGCATGAAGCCCCATCCCGGCGCGGACTCCCGGCATCCCGGCGCGATCCGCGCTCCTCCACGCGAGGTGAACGATGAGCCTGTATGCCGAACTGGTCAGACACGCGGCGGACCAATACCGCTCCCAGCTGGACGCGCTCTACGCGCGGCAGCACATCATCCAGCAGGCCGACCGGATCGCCGGCCTGCTGAGCAAGGCAGGCCTTCCCGCCCGGGCGCAGGCCGACGAGCAATTCATGCCCTATGTCGAGCTGTCGCTGGCCGAAGAGCTGCTAAGCATGCGGCAAGCCGTGCTGAGCTACGTCTGCAATGTGCTGGAATGCCATCTGGAGGGCGGCGCGGGCGCCGGCGGGCGGGACTGTTACCGGATACTGCCGGCCGCGGATTCGTCGGAACAGATCCGGCTGATGCTGGTGGTAACCGGCGGCTGATCCGGCATCCAAGCGCGCGGCGGGAATCTCGCCCGCCGCGCCCTGCCGCGCGTCAAAGCGTCTGGAAGTAGAGGCGGTAGTCGCCCTGCCCGAACAGCATGGCCATGCTGGTCAGGTTGCTGTTGGCCGGGATGTCCACCAGGTTCAGCACCGGGATCGAATCGAAGCCGTACTCGTACTGATTCGTTTGCCGGTTGTAGGCGAACTGATAGAAGGTATCGACGCTGCCGACCTTGAACGCGTACAAGCGGTAGGCGCTGCCGTCGAACAGCATGGACCAGCGATGCCAGTCGGTATCGTTCGGGGCCTTCGCCACGTTGAGCGTGGGAATCGAGTTGTAGCCGTATTCATAGCGGCTGGTTTCCCGATTGAAGCCGAACTGGTACAGCACCGTCGGCGCGCCCAGCCGGCGCAGGTACAGCCGGTAGGTTTTGGTGCCGCTGTCGTACAGCATCGCCAGGCTGCTGGCGTCGGCATCGGCCGGCGCGCCGGTGATCTGCAGTTCCTTGATCGAGTTGTAGCCGAACTCGTACGCTCCGCTCGCCGGGTTGAACGCCGCCTGGTAAAGCGTGTTGGCGCTGCTGCCCTTGAAAAAATACATCCGGTAATACTCGCCGTCGTTCAGCATCGCCCAGCGCAGCCAATTGGTATCGGCGGGCATGTTGACGACGGGAATGTTGGGAATGGATCCGCCATAGGCGAATTTGTAGGTGCTGGTGCCGGGAACGTAAGCAAACTGGTTGACCGAGGCCATGGCGTTTTTCTCCTGAGGTTGCACTGCCGCGAACCCGCCGCTGCGGCGGACTCCGTAACTCCCCCTCGGCGCGATAAACCCATTCGGCGCAGGATGCCGGACAACAGGCCGGCGATGCTTCGGCATGCCGGCCTGATGAATCTAAACTATGACTATCCTTGTATGAAAAAATTATATACGCATAAAATCTGGCTGGACCTGATCAAAAGAACAGTCAAAATGGCGGCCAACAAGCGCCCGCCAGTTCACGGCCTGCCGGCATGCGCCAGCGACGGGTCCAGCGCCGACAAGATCCGATAGGCCGCCCGGACGCGTTCGGCATTGGGGTAGTTGCGGTTGGCCAGCATCACAATGCCTATCTTGCGCGACGGTACGAACAGCACATACCCGCCGAAACCGTTGGTGGAGCCGGTCTTGTTCAGCAGAACATCCGCGCCGGCCGGGCGCGGCGGATTCAGCCACGCCACCTGCTGCGGCTGGAATGCGATCTCGTTGGAATTGCCCGCCAGCAAACGCTCAAGGCTGAGCGGGTAGCGATAGCCCTCCCAACCCAGGCCCTGATGCAGATCGCCGACCCGGTAATAAGCGGCGTGGCTGGCATCCATGGCTCGCCTCAGCGCCGGCTCCGTCTGGCCGGACATGTTGATCGCCAGGTATTTCAGCATGTCGGCCGCGCTGGATTTGATGCCGTAAGCCTCGGCGTCAAGCGCGCCCGGACCCACCCGCACCGGCTTGCCGGCCTTGGAATAACCCCAGGCGTAGCGCGACTGCTCCGCCGCGGGAACGTGGATGAAGGTATGGCTCAAACCCAGCTTGGGCAATAACCCCTTCTCCATCGCCTCGTCGAAAGGCTGGCCCAGGCTGCGGGCGGCAAGATGCCCGAACAGGCCGATGCTGGGATTGGAATACAAACGCCTCGCGCCCGGAGCGTAGTCCGGTTTCCAGCCGCGGTAGTAAGCCAGCATCGATGACGGATCAACCACCGCGTCCGGAAACTGCAGCGGCAGGCCGCCGGCGCTGTAGGTGGCAAGCTGCAGCAGCGAAATGCGATCAAAGGCGCTGCCCTTGAGTTCGGGCTGATAGCGGCTGGCCTTGTCGCCCAGCGACAGCTTGCCCTGCGCCAACGCGTACGCGCCCAGGATGCCGGTGAAGGTCTTGCTGATCGATCCCAGCTCGAACAAGGTGTCCTGGGTCACGGCCTGACCGCTCTCCCTGGAGGCGACGCCATAGTTGAAGTAGCGGGCTTCGCCGTTTGCCAGCACCGCCACCGCCATGCCGGGAATGTCGTTGGCCTTCATCAACGGCGGAATCGTCGCTTCCACCGCCTTGCCAAGGTCGGCGCCGCCGCCGTCATTGGCGGCCAACGCCGCGGTCGGAACAAGGGAAAGGCAGCCGAGCACGCCTGCCAAGGTTCGAAATTTCAGGGATCGCATCATCGCGGAACTCCGGTGCGGGGACATGGCGGCCGACGCGGCCTCTCCGCGCGGCGCTTGGTCCCGATTGGGAAAGCCCCGCCAAGTTACAAACCGCGGCGGCCAGCGTAAACCGCGAGAAACGTAACATCCGTAACCGTTAATGGAATGTAAACAAAATGCCGCGCAGGCGGCCCCGCCTCATGGATGGCCCGCCTCCTCATCCTCGGGGACCCGCCCGGCATACTTGCTCAACAGCGCGTCGAGAATAGCCGACGACTCCGCATCCGGCTCCCCGTCATAGCGAGCAGGCCGGAAGTGCATCTGGAATGCCGCGATGACAGCCCGCGTTTCGGCATCCCATGCCCCGCTTTCCGGCGCATCGTAGCCATAGGCCGTCAAACGCTCCTGCCAATCCGATGCGTCCGTCGGCAACCGGCGGGACAGAAAACGGCGCACATCGTCCTCGTCGGGCCAGGCGCCGACGCCAAACTCCCGGTACAGCCTCTCCCAAGGAAACTTCGGCCCCGGATCCACTTTGCGGCCCGGCGAAATGTCGGCATGCCCGACGACGTTGCGCGGCGGGATTCGATGGCGGGCGACGATGTCGGCGGCCAGCCTGCCCACCAGGGCGATCTGGGCGTCGTCGAACGCGACCCAGTCCCGCAACGTCGGCGGCCAGTTGTCCTGCTGCGGCGACGGGTAGCCGCGATTGACGATCTCCACGCCTATCGAGCTGCCGTTCACATAGCGCTCGCCGCGCCAAAAACTCTCGCCGGCATGCCAGGCGCGACTCTCCTCCGGCACCAGCCTCAGAACCGCGGGCTTCGCGGCCAGGGTTGCGGCATCCGGCACCAGGTAATGGGCGCTGGCCCGGTACTGCGCATCCGTCAGCAGCTTGAGCGAAGCCGCAAAGTCTTCCGCCGTATAGTGGAGCACCAGGGTGCGGACGCGGGAGTCCTGGTTGGCCGACGCATGCGATTCATCGATCCAGAGCGCCATCGTTTCTCCCTGCGCCCTTGCGGCCGGAGCCGCCAGCAGCGCGCCGCCTGCGGCGATCATCCCGGTCCGGCACAAAAACTGTCTGCGATTCGCCATTATTTCCCTTCCGCCATCCGGCGCATGATGCGATATATCCAGTCCGGTCAGACCGCCCGCGCCGAGCGGAAATCCCGATCAAGCCGCGCGCGGCTCATCGCCTTGCCTGCGGATTCATGATGGGGAATGGAAAAGCCATCGCGCCGAACGATTTCAAGTGTATGGGATGAAAAAGAAAAACCCCGTAAATCCTTGGATTTACGGGGTTATATCTGGAGGCGGGGGTCGGAATCGAACCGGCGTAGACGGATTTGCAATCCGCTGCATAACCACTTTGCTACCCCGCCGTTAACCGGCGTATCGACCAGATGATATCTGATCAATCTGAATTTTGGAGCGGGAAACGAGGCTCGAACTCGCGACCTCAACCTTGGCAAGGTTGCGCTCTACCAACTGAGCTATTCCCGCAATGCAAATTGTTTCAAGTCTGATGCTGGAGCGGGAAACGAGGCTCGAACTCGCGACCTCAACCTTGGCAAGGTTGCGCTCTACCAACTGAGCTATTCCCGCAT
>NZ_JAYFSJ010000011.1:0-183038 GCF_039708975.1 Chromobacterium indicum | reverse complement strand
CTACTGGAGCGGGAAACGAGGCTCGAACTCGCGACCTCAACCTTGGCAAGGTTGCGCTCTACCAACTGAGCTATTCCCGCATCACAAATTGTTTCAGGCTACTGGAGCGGGAAACGAGGCTCGAACTCGCGACCTCAACCTTGGCAAGGTTGCGCTCTACCAACTGAGCTATTCCCGCGCTGCGTAACTTGCTACAACGCTTTGCTTGATCTCGCTGCTGCTTCGTCAGCGGCGGCGAGAGACTGCGAATTATAGAGATTTGCTTGAGGCTGTCAACACTCAAACGTCTATTTTTTTACCCGCGAACTCTTTGGCTGCCATCTGCAAGTAATAAACCATTGACCACAAAGTCAATATGACGGCGACGTACATGGAAAAATTTCCCAAGCCGCGGGCATCCAGCCCTGGCAACAGCTCGCCGTCGTACAGCAGCAGCGTGATCGCCAGCATCTGGGCGGCGGTTTTGAGCTTGCCGATATAGGCGACGGCCACGCTGCTGCGGCTGCCCATGCCGGCCATCCACTCGCGCAGCGCCGAAATGGTGATCTCGCGGCCGATGATGATCATCGCCATCCAGCCCTCGGCGCGGCCCATCTGCACCAGCAGGATCAGCGCCGCGGCGACGATCAGCTTGTCCGCCACCGGATCGAGGAAGGCGCCGAAGGCCGAGGTCTGCCCCAGCTTGCGCGCAAGATAGCCGTCCAGCCAGTCGGTGGCGGCCGCCAATGCGAAAATGCCGGCCCCCACGATATTGCGGCTGTGCAGCAGCAGAATGGAGTCCGGCAGGAAGAACACCGCCACGCAGATCGGGATCAGGGCGACCCTGAGCCAAGTCAGTAATATCGGCAAATTGAAGGGCATTGGTCTTGGTCTTGTCGCTTCAGGCTCGTCAACAACGCCGGCCGGCGCCCCGAGCCTGGATCAGGGACGCCCGCCGTTTTCAATCGTCAATGCAGCGCATTGTAAATCTTTTCCGCCAGCGTCTGGCTGATGCCGTCCACTTGCGCCAGATCCTCCATGCTGGCCGCCGCCACGCCGCGCAATCCGCCGAAGCGGGTCAGCAGCTGCTGGCGCCGCTTGGCGCCGATGCCGGGAATCTCCTCCAGCGTCGACGCGGTGCGCGCCTTGGCCCGGCGCGCGCGGTGGCCGGTGATGGCGAAGCGGTGCGCCTCGTCCCGCACAGTCTGGATAAGATGCAGCGCCGGATGATCCTGGCGCAATTGTAGCGTCTTTTCCAGGTAAGGCAGGATCAGCGTTTCCAGGCCGGGTTTGCGCTCCTCTCCCTTGGCGATGCCGACGATGGGCAGATTCAGCCCCAATTCGCCCATCACCTCAAGCGCCACGCCCACCTGGCCCTTGCCGCCGTCGATGAACACCGCGTCCGGCAGCCGGCCCTCGCCTTCCGCCAGTTTGCCGTAGCGGCGTGACAGAACTTCGCGCATCGCGGCGTAATCGTCGCCGGGCGAAGCGGTGGTGATGTTGAAGCGGCGGTACTCGGTGGGCTGCATCGCGCCCTTGTCGTACACCACGCAAGAGGCCACCGTCGCCTCGCCCATGGTGTGGCTGATGTCGAAGCATTCGAAACGGCCCGCCTCCTCCAGTTCCAGCACCTCGTTCAACTGCGCCAGGCGCTGGGTTTGGGTCGCCTTGCTGCCCAGCTTCTGCTGGATGGCCAGATCGGCGTTCTTCTCCGCCATCTCCAGCCATACCCGGCGCTCGCCTATCGGGTTGCCGACGATGTAGACCTTGCGGCCGGCGCGAGTCTGCAGAAAGGACTGCAAGGCGTCGTCCAGCTCGCCGTTGACCACCAGCGCGGCCGGCACCGCCGCGTGCTGGTAATGCTGGGCGACGAAGGCCTGCAGGATTTCCTCGGCGGTGTCGGCCTCGCCGCCGACTGGAAAGTGGCTCTTGTCTCCCAGATGGCGGCCGCCGCGTATCATCACCAGATTGACGCAGGGCATGCCGTCGCCCACCCGCGCCGCCACCACGTCGCAGTCCTGCTGGCTCTGGTTGCTGGCGACGAACTGCTTCTCCTGCACCCGCGCCAAAGCCTGGATCTGGTCGCGCAGCTCCGCCGCCTGCTCGAACTCCATCGCTTCGGCGGCGGCGGCCATCCGTTCAGTCAGCGCGCCTATCAGTTCGCTCTGCTTGCCGTTGAGAAAGGAAACCGCGCTGGCAACGTCGGCCGCGTACTCGTCTTTGGAAATATGATCGACGCAGGGCGCGGAGCAGCGCTTGATCTGGTACAGCAGACAGGGGCGGGAACGGTTGGAAAACACCGCGTCTTCGCAAGTGCGCAGCCGGAACACCTTCTGCAGGATCTGTATGCTCTCGCGCACCGCGTAACCGTTGGGATAGGGGCCGAAGTACTGGTTGGGCTTCTTGGGCTCGCCGCGGTAATAGGCCATCTGCGGGAACGCGTGGCCGCTGAACATTAGATAAGGATAGGACTTGTCGTCGCGGAACAGGATGTTGTAGCGCGGCGCCAGCGCCTTGATCAGGTTGTTTTCCAGAATCAGCGCCTCGGCCTCGGTGCGGGTGACCGTAGTCTCGATGCTGGCAATCTGCCTGACCATCAACTGAATGCGCGGGCTGAGGTCGTTCTTCTGGAAATAGGAGCTGACGCGGCGCTTCAGGTCTATCGCCTTGCCGACATACAGCACCTTGCCGCCCTCGCCCAGCATCCGGTAGACGCCGGGCAGCGCGGGCAGGTTCTGCAATACGTTCTGGTAATCGAATGCGGGCTTGGACACTATTTGGCGCACCAGGTCTGGACATCTTTCTGGGCTTGGCGGATCAGCTCGTTGCGCTGCGCGTCGGTGGCCAGCGCGGTGGAACCCGGCATGCGGATGCGGCCGTTCAGCTGCAGCGTGGATAGATTGGTCTGCGCCGACTTGCAGTTCTGTTCCTTGATCTTGGCGTTGGCCGCGGTGATGGCGGCGTTGTCGGACGCTACCGCCTTGTTGTCGGTTTTCTTTTCCGCCTTTTTCTCTGCCTGGGGCGCCGAGGCTGGCGGCGCCGGCTGCGCGCGCACGTTCATCCGCCGCGCGTTGACGCTAGGCGGCGGCTGATCGGAGTACACCTTGTTGCCGTTGGCGTCGGTCCAGGTGTAGACCTCGGCCGCGGCCAGGGCCGGCATCAGCGACGCCGCCAAAATCGTCCATACTAGAAAAGACTTCATCGTCACCATCCCGCCGCTGTCATCGCTTTATATCCGGATTGTAAAGCCTGCCTCCTGGCCGCGCAAAACGCCGCATTACGCTGTTTTTGCAGAACAGTTGACGATCCGGTATAATGCGGCTTTGCCGCCTAAGGAAATGCGATGCGCATCATCGAGAAAGCCTACACCTTCGACGACGTCCTCCTCGTCCCGGCCCATTCTGAAGTTCTGCCGCGCGACGTAGCGCTGAGCACCAAACTTACTCGCAACATCACCCTGAACCTGCCGCTGGTTTCCGCCGCCATGGATACGGTGACCGAAGCCCGCCTCGCCATCGCCATGGCTCAGGAAGGCGGCATCGGCATCGTGCACAAGAACATGGGCGCCGAGAAGCAGGCCGCCGAGGTTTCCAAGGTCAAGCGCCACGAAAGCGGCGTGGTGAAAGACCCGATCACCATCGCGCCGGACATGCTGGTGCGCGATCTGGTGCTGCTGACCCGCCAGTACAAGATTTCCGGCCTGCCGGTGATCGAAGACGGCAAGGTAGTCGGCATCGTCACCAACCGCGATCTGCGTTTCGAAACCCGCCTCGACCAGACCGTCGGCTCCATCATGACCCCGCGCGAACGCCTGATCACCGTCAAGGAAGGCGCCAGCATCGACGAAGCCCGCGAGCTGATGCACAAGCACCGCCTGGAGCGCGTGCTGGTGATCAACGACGCCTGGGAGCTGAAGGGCCTGATCACGGTCAAGGACATCATCAAGACCAGCGAACACCCGAACGCCAACAAGGATAGCCAGGGCCGCCTGCGCGTAGGCGCGGCCGTCGGCACCGGCGCCGACACCGAAGAGCGCGTCAAGGCGCTGGTGGCGGCCGGCGTGGACGTGATCGTGGTCGACACCGCCCACGGCCACAGCCAGGGCGTGCTGGACCGCGTGCGCTGGGTCAAGCAGAACTTCCCGCACGTGGACGTGATCGGCGGCAACATCGCCACCGCCCAGGCTGCGCTGGATCTGGTCAAGGCCGGCGCCGACGGCGTCAAGGTCGGCATCGGCCCCGGCTCCATCTGCACCACCCGCATCGTCGCCGGCGTCGGCGTGCCGCAACTGACCGCCATCCACAACGTGTCCGAAGCGCTGAAAGACACCGGCGTGCCGATGATCGCCGACGGCGGCATCCGCTTCTCCGGCGACATCGCCAAGGCGTTGGCTGCAGGCGGCAACGCGGTGATGCTGGGCGGCATGTTCGCCGGCACCGAGGAAGCCCCGGGCGAAGTGGAACTGTTCCAGGGCCGTTCGTACAAGTCCTATCGCGGCATGGGTTCGCTTGGCGCGATGAGCCAAGGCTCGGCCGACCGCTACTTCCAGGACAGCTCCAACGCCGCCGACAAGTTCGTGCCGGAAGGCATCGAAGGCCGCGTGCCGTACAAGGGCCCGATCTCCCAGGTAATCCACCAGCTGGTGGGCGGCCTGCGTTCGTCGATGGGCTACCTCGGCTGCCCGACCATCGCCGACCTGCACCAGAAGGCGCAGTTCGTCGAAATCACCTCGGCCGGCATCCGCGAATCCCACGTCCACGACGTGCAGATCACCAAGGAAGCGCCGAACTACCACGTGGACCGCTAAGCCGGTTCGCCTGGTCGAACAAAAGCCCGCGTTTCGCAACGCGGGCTTTTTTTGCGCACAGGCCAGTCAGGCCAGCGACAGCAGCAGCAGCGTTTTCAGCTCTGACGGCGGCGTGTCGTAGGGCGCATTCAGATACTCCTCCACGCAGGGCGTGGCCCCGGGCACCTCGCCGCTGGCCGGCAGCCAATGGCGGTACAGCCAGTCCCAGCTCTCCTCCAGCTCCGCATAGGGCCCGGCATGCAGCAGGGCCGCGTAGCGTCCGGCTGGAATCTTGCCCCACTCGAAACCGTCCACCTGCCGGTCCCACAATCTTTCCGGCATGGTGGCGCAGGCGATGGATCGGCAGTCGGCCGCCGGCGTCTGCGCCTGGTCGTCCAGATACATGCCGAAGCTTCTCCCCGGCAGGTCGCCGTCCTGCTGCGGCCCCTGGACGGCGCGCAGCGCGTCGAAGGCCTGGCCGATCTCCATATACGGTCCGCGATGATGGCGCATCAGCACCCTGACGGCATCCTTTTCCACAATCTCTACCTGGCGCATGGTCCTCTCCCTTTGATTGAGAAACATGAGACGACGCTGGCGGTAGCGGCCCGGCGTCTCGCCGTAGCGGCCGGCAAAGGCGCGGATGAAGGCGGCGCTGCTGGCGAAGCCGGCCCGCGCCGCGATCCTGGCCAGCGGCCTGTCCGCCCTCCCCAGCTCGCCGGCGGCCCGATGCAGCAGCATGCGCTGCCGGCTCTCCATCACGGTTTCGCCCATCAGGTTGCGGTACAGCCGATGGAAGTGAAAACGCGAGAAGCAGGCCTCCTCCGCCAGCCGGTCCAGCAGCAGCGGCTCGTCCAGATGGCGCCACAGATAATCCAGCGCGCGCAGCAGGCGCACCGTGTACAAGGTGCCTGGGCCGAATTGCCGGTATGCGTGTCTCATGCGGATAGCCTAGGCGGTTTCGATTGATCGATCTTGCGGTTCATGCAACAGCAGCCATTGCATGCGCTGGCACAAGTCCACCACGTAGTCCCAGACCACCCGGTAGCGCAGCGTGCGGCGGATGTTGCTGCGCGCGCTGATCCAGTAGGAGCGGACGATGCGCAGCTCGGGCAGGATCTGCGCCAGCCGCGGATCATCGTAAATCGTGTAATAAGGCAACACCGCGATGCCGCCGTCGGCCAGCGCCGCCTCCTTCTGCGCCACCACGCTGGTGCTGCGCAAGGGCATGCTGGGATGGCGGCACAGGCCATGGTGGTACATCAGCTCGCGGGTGAACAGCAGATCGTCGACATAGGCGAGGATGGCATGGCCGTTCAGATCCTCGCGCTCGCGTATCGGCGCATGTCCCGCCAGATAGGCCGGCGTGGCGTACAGGCCCAGGCAGTAATCGGTCAGCTTGCGCGTCACCACCATATTGGCCTGCGGCCGCTCCAGCGCGATGGCGATGTCCACCTCGCGGCTGGTGATGCTGACGAAGCGCGGCACCGCCACCAGATCGATCTCCAATCCCGGGTACTGCGCCATCAGCGCCGGCATGTGGCGGGCCAGAAACAGCGCGCCCAGCCCCTCCGGCGCCCCCAGCCTCACCACGCCGCTCACCTCGGCATGGCCCCTGCTGCCGCTGTCCAGCATCTGCGAAGCGGTGTTCTCCAGCGATTCGGCCAGCGGCAGCAACTGGCGGCCGGCGGCGGTCAGCATGTAGCCGTCGGCCTGCTGGATGAACAGCGGCTGGCCCAGCACCCGCTCCAACGCGGCGATGTGGCGCGCCACCGTGGCATGGGTGGTGCCCATCTGCCGCGCCGCGCTCAGCAGCTTGCCGCTGCGCTGCAAGGCCAGAAAAAAGCGGACATCGTTCCAGTCGAACATGGTCCTCCCCGCGATGGGTGTTGTGCGTTTGCACACGAAAACGGCGGCCAATCCGCCGCCGCCTGTTAAAAAATTAACATACGTTGTTTCCCGCTGGCTATTCCCAGCGGCCTCCGCTTCGGTTTAGATGCCAGCTACGACAACGACATGACCGGAGCATCCCGCCATGCTCAGCGGCGAATTCGACTACATCATCGTCGGCGCAGGCAGCGCCGGCTGCCTGCTGGCCAACCGGCTGTCCGCCGATCCGGACAAACGCGTGCTGCTGCTGGAGGCCGGCGGCAGCGACGACTACCCGTGGATCCACATCCCTGTGGGCTATCTCTACTGCATCGGCAACCCGCGCACCGACTGGTGCTACCAGACCGCGGCGGAAAGCGGGCTGGGCGGCCGCTCGCTGGGCTACCCGCGCGGCAAGGTGCTGGGCGGCTCCTCGTCGATCAACGGCATGATCTACATGCGCGGCCAGGCCGCCGACTACGACCGCTGGGAAGCGCTGGGCAACCGCGGCTGGGGCTGGCGCGACGCGCTGCCGCATTTCATCGCCATGGAAGACCACTACGATCCCGCACGTCCGCTGCACGGGCATGGCGGCGAATGGCGGGTGGAGAAGCAGCGGCTGTCATGGGAAATATTGGACGCCTTCCGCGCCGCCGCCTCCGAGCAGGGCATCGCCCCCGTTGACGATTTCAATACCGGCGACAACGCCGGCTGCGGCTACTTCGAGGTCAATCAGAAAGGCGGCTGGCGCTGGAGCAGCGCGCGCGCTTTCCTGCGGCCGATCCGCGATCGCGCCAATCTCACGGTGCTGACCGGCGCGGAGGCCGACCGGCTGATCCTGGAAAACGGCCGCGCCGCCGCTATCGCATTTATGCAACAGGGAATGCCGCTGCAGGCCCGCTGCCGCGGCGAGATCATCCTCGCCGCCGGCGCCATCGGCTCTCCCCTTGTGCTGCAGCGCAGCGGCATCGGCCCGGCGCCCTTGCTGGCGAGCCATGGCATTGAGCCGCTGCGCATTCTGCCCGGCGTCGGCGCCAATCTGCAGGACCACCTGCAGCTGCGGCTGGTGTTCAAAATCCGCGGCGCGCCCACGCTGAACCGCCGCGCGGCCAGTTGGAGCGGCAAACTGGCGATGGCCTGGGAATACCTATGGAAGCGCAGCGGGCCGCTGTCGATGGCGCCCAGCCAGCTCGGCGCCTTCGCCCGCAGCGGCCCCAGCGCCGCCACGCCCGACCTGGAATACCATGTGCAGCCGCTGTCGCTGGAACGCTTCGGCGAGCCCCTGCACCCGTTCCCCGCCTTCACCGCCTCGGTGTGCCAGCTGCGGCCCGAGAGCCGCGGCCATGTCGCCATCGGCGGCGCTCGCCCGGACGCGCCGCCTCTGATCCAGCCCAACTATCTCAGCCATCCGCAAGACCAGCGCGTCGCCGCCGCGGCGATCCGCCTGACGCGCCGCATCGCCGCGTCGCCGGCGCTGTCGCGTTACCTGCCCGAGGAATACCGGCCCGGCCTGCAGTACCGGAGCGAAGAACAGCTGATCGATGCCGCCGGCCGGATCGGCACCACCATCTTCCACCCGGTGGGCACCTGCAAGATGGGCCGCGACGAACTGGCGGTGGTGGACGACAGACTGCGGGTGCGCGGCATCGCCGGCCTGCGCGTGGCGGATGCGTCCATCATGCCCGCCATCACGTCCGGCAACACCAATAGCCCAACCTTGATGATCGCCGCCAAGGCGGCGCAGATGATAGAGCAGGACAACAAGCAAGCGGCGCCGATACGGACGCCGTCCCCACCCGCAAAGGAGACCTGGACATGAGCAACAGCATCGCATCGGCGGCTTCCACCGCCGGCATCAGCCGCGCCGAGCGCAAGGTGATACTCGCCTCGTCGCTCGGCACAGTGTTCGAATGGTACGACTTCTTCCTGTACGGCGCGCTGGCCGCCATCATCGGCAAGCAGTTCTTCTCAGGCGTCAACGAGACCACCGCCTTCATCTTCGCGCTGATGACCTTCGCCGCCGGCTTCGTGGTGCGGCCGTTCGGCGCGCTGGTGTTCGGCCGGCTGGGCGACATGGTGGGCCGCAAGTACACTTTCCTCGCCACCATCGTCATCATGGGCCTGTCCACCTTCCTGGTCGGCATGCTGCCCGGCTACGCCACGCTGGGCATCGCCGCGCCGCTGATCCTGGTGTCGCTGCGCATGCTGCAGGGCCTGGCCATCGGCGGCGAATACGGCGGCGCGGCCATCTACGTGGCCGAACACGCTCCGGACCACAAACGCGGCGGCTACACCAGCTGGATCCAGGTCACCGCCGGCGCCGGCCTGCTGCTGTCGCTGCTGGTGATCCTGGCCTGCCGCAAGCTCACCGGCGACGCCTTCAACGAGTGGGGCTGGCGCCTGCCCTTCCTGTTGTCCATCTTCCTGCTGGCGATCTCCACCTGGATCCGGCTGTCGATGCAGGAATCGCCGGCCTTCCTGAAAATGAAGGCCGAGGGCAAGCATTCCAAAGCGCCGATCAGCGAGGCCTTCGGCAACTGGCCCAACCTGAAAGTGGTGCTGATCTCGCTGTTCGGCTTCAACGGCGGCCAGGCGGTGACCTTCTACTGCGCGCAGTTCTACTCGCTGTTCTTCCTGACCCAGATCCTGAAAGTCGACCCGCAAACCGCCAACCTGATGCTGATCGCGTCGCTGATCCTGACCACGCCGCTATTCCTGTATTTCGGCCACCTGTCCGACCGCATCGGCCGCAAGCCGGTGCTGATCGCCGGCCTGGCGCTGGGCCTGGCGCTGACCTTCCCCGCCTTCGGCTGGCTGACCGACTACGCCAACCCGGACGTCGCCTCCGCCCAGTCCCGCGCCCCGGTGACGGTGGTGGCCGACCCGGCCAGCTGCCACTTCCAGTTCGACCCCATCGGCAAAGCCAAGCTGAACACCCCGTGCGACCAGGCCAAGGCGCTGCTGGCCAAGAGCGGCGTGCCCTACCAGCAAAAAGCCGCGCCGGCCGGCGTAACCGAAGTCCATATCGGCGCAACCGTTCAACAGGGCTTCGACAAGAAAGCGCTGCAGGACGCGCTGAAAACCGCCGGTTATCCGGACAAGGCCGACCCGGCCAAGATCAACCACGCGATGGTGATCCTGGTGCTGGTGCTGCTGTCGGTGATCTCCGCGCTGACCTACGGCCCGCTGGCCGCGATGATGGTGGAGCTGTTCCCCACCCGCATCCGCTACACCTCGATGTCGCTGCCCTATCACTTGGGCAACGGCTGGATCGGCGGGCTGATGCCGACCGTCGCCTTTTCGCTGGTGGTCTACACCGGCGACATCCTGTACGGCCTGTGGTACCCGATCGTGGTCTATGCCGTCAGTCTCGTTGTAAGCCTGCTGTTCCTGAAGGAAACCTTCCGCAACGACATCCACGGCCACTGAACCTTAAGCACATCCCATCGCCACCGCACCTTGCCCCCGCGGCCGCCCCCTCCTCCGAGGGGGCTTTTGCTTCCTCGCCATCGCCAGCCCTCTCCCGGGAAAGCCAAAACCCGCTCGCCGGTCCCTCCGCTTTCCCATCGACGACAGCCAAAAATCAAGCAATCCCGCAAAAATGCAATAACTTGAAATTATCCCTGCCAGAAAATCATCCGCTCCCCGCGGCGACCCCAAGCAAAACCGCGCACGGCGGCCAGCCTACAACTTTTCAATTTTTATTATTAATAATTCAATTAAACATAGGCTTGATGTTTACAATTCTTGTGCCTATACTTTGCTTAACAGAACAAATTAAATATAAACGAATTAATTTAAATAATTTGTTTACAGTTCGCAAGTAATCGCTCGCGGGCCGCCAACAGGGAGACTCAAATGAAAAAAGCCATACTGACTCTGGCAGCGTTGGCCGTTCTGCAATCCGGCTTTGCCATGGCCTCCAACGGCGGCACCGTCAACTTCAGCGGCTCCATCGTCAAGGAACCTTGCGCCCAGAACAGCAGCACCTTGCTGAGCTACGCGCAGAATCCCCGCCAATACCAGGCCGCCCGCAAAATGGCGTCCGGCCAATCCTGCTCCGGCATGGACAACACCCAGTCGCTGAGCATCGCCGCCGTCAACATGACCGGCTCGACCACTCAAAGCAACGGACAGCTGGTCACCATCGTCTACAACTGACCCGACACCACGCAAAAAAGCCTTCGGCCAAACGGCCGAAGGCTTTTTTCATTGTCGCCGCAGATCGATCGGCTATTGGTACAACATGTCGATCGTGATCGCCGTCTGCAGGCTGCCCGCCACCACGTTGGCCGTCCGCATGTATTCCGCGAACACGCCCAGCTGCGCCATTTGCGACTGCACGTTCACCACCCGGGTGTTGTTGGTGCTGTTGGCGCCGATGTTGGCGCCGTCGGCCGAACTGCCAAAGTTGATGGCAACCCCCTGAGCCGAGCCGCCGGTATTGGCGAACAGCACCGGATTGTTCGAATCGGCCGTTCCCGAGAAGCGGAAAGTCGCCGTCCTCACGCCGGTGGAGCAATTGGCGGCGGTGATGGTGAAGGCGTAGCGCGACAGCGCGCTGCCCACCGACGCGAACTGGCCGCTGGCGACCGTGGGCAGATTCACTGTGTACTGCCCGTTCGCGCTCAGATCGCAGGTGCCGCCTGGCGTGAAGGTCACGCTGCCGTCGATCAGCTGGTTGAAGTTGATGCCGGGCGCCGCGTTGATGCCCCCCTTGCCATCAAGCTGGAAAACCGAGTACTGGCTGATCGTAGATGTGCCGCTGGACGGCGCGCCGCTGGTCTTCAACAACACGATGGAATACGGCAGGTTCGTCCTGACATAGCCATTCTGCGGCACGTAGATGCCGGTATTGATGGCACCGCTGCTCTGAGTGTAGGTCTGGCCATTGAAGATGATGCCGATCTGCAAGCCGGGAGCCAGCGTCCGCCCCTTGGGATTCACCCAAAAATACACATATTCGCCAACGCTCTGTGAGCAGTACAGGTTGAGGTTCTGCAATGACGACTGCCAGATGATGGTGCCGACCGGCGCGTTGGCGGAAACATACAAGTTGCCCGGCAGATTGAACGTGGAGGTGACATTGCCGGAACTGCTGCTGCCGTTCCAGCAACCCAGCGCGTAGCTGGTCGCCGGCATGGCCAGCATCAGCGCCAGCAGCCATCCATATACTCCGCAGCAGATCAGTTTCTTCATTTTCCTATCGCTTTCCCGGTATCTCTAGTGGCTCGCGCCAAACATCACAGCGGCTCGCAAACGGCATCGGTCCGCATATAGGCCGCGTCGCCCGTCTTCTGCGGCAGTTGATAGCTGAAACGGCATTGCTGGCCGGCGTCGCTGCCCCAGCTCGCCGTCAACGGCTTGCCTTCCACGCCGCGCAGGAAGGCGCGTCCGCCCTGCCCCACCATGGTGAGGAAATCGTCGCCGCCGCTGACCGTGGCGCCCACCGGCAGATGGCTGCCGTCCGGCCGCTTCAGCGTCACGATCACCGGCTTGCCCTGCTGGGTGTTGAATTTCAGCATCACGATGGCGCCGGCGCGCGGCGCGTCCTGCACGCTGGTTTCCTGCAATTCCACGTCTTGATCCATGCCTTTCGGATCCAGCGTGATCTCATTGCGGCGGTACGGCATCAGCGAGGACACCACCGCGTAGCCGTTCTTGTTGACGCGCACGCCGTTGGTGTTGCTCACTGCCGCGCCTTCGGCTCCCGGCGCCTCGACCACGGCGAAGGATTCGCCCAGCGACTGGGCCGCCGTCACGCCGCCCGGATGGAACACCAGCGCGCCGCTGATGCCGGCATTCGCCTGGGAGTTGCCGCCGCTCGAGCTCGCGCCCGCGGTCAGCGTCGCCACCGAGGTGGCGTACTGCACGCTGCCGCCGCCGCCGCGGCTGCTGTTGGCGCCGGCGCTGCTGCGGTTGCCGCTGGCGTAGACGTTGTAGCTGAGGTTGCGCAATTCGCCGGTGGTGCCGCTCAGATTGATCTGCGCGTTGCCGCTGCGATCGCTGCTGCCGCTGACGCTGGTGCTCAGCAGCGGGGAATACGGCTCGCGGCCCAGCGGCATCGACAGGCTCAGCATGTACTGGTTGACGATGCGGCCGGTCGAATCCTGGGTACGGCCGGCGGACAGGTTCAGGCTCACCGACTTGAAGCTGTTGCTGTAACCCAGCTGGTAAGTCAGATCCCGGCCCTTCTGGTTCCAGTAATCCTGGGTGGAGCCGGTGAAGAACAATTGTCCGCGGCCATCGCCCAGCGGCTGGTCGGCGTTGAGCTGGAATTTGTTCTTGGCGCGGTAAACCACGCCGACCTGGTTGATCAGGTTGGCATAGTCGCGCAGTTCCAGATAGCCATCGGTGGAGAAGCGATAGGCGGCCACCGTGAAGTTGGTGCGCGTCGACTCCATCAGCTTGCTGTAGGTCACCCGGTAGCTCTGGCCCTGCATATTGGCGGCGCTGGCGTTGAACGGCAGATTGCTGGCCCAGGACTGGGTGACATCCAGCGCCAGCGCGCCCAGCGGCGTATTGACGCCGGAGCCGAACAGCGCCGACTGGTAATGGTCGGCGGCGATCAGGCCGCCGTACAGGGTCAGGCTGTTGCTGATGCCGCGCTGGTAGGTCGCTTGCACGAAATCGGGGCGCTTGTTGAGCGAGTTGTCGCGCCATTGCGCCGCGGTGATCGCGTAACGGGATTGTCCTTCGCGCAGCAGCTGGGGCACGGCTGCGTAAGGCACGACGAATTTGCGCACGCGGCCGTCCGCCTCGGTGACCGTCACTTCCAGGTCGCCGGAGAAGCCGGTGTTGTAGAGATCGTCGATGCTGAACTCGCCCGGCGGCACCGCGTTTTCGTAAATCAGATTGCCGTTCTGGCGAATCGATACTTTGGCATTGGTCTCGGCGACGCCGCGCACCACCGGCGCGTAGCCCTGCATCGACTCCGGCAACATCCGGTCGTCGGAGCTCAGCTGCACGCCGCGGAAAGGCACACTGCTGAACATGTCGGAGGGCGTGAAGTAATCGCCCAGGGTCAGCACCGAGTGCCAGTCGGTGACATCGCGCTGGGTATAGGCGGACGCGCCCTGGTAGTTGCGCTGGCTCTGGCCGTTGCCGCTGTCCTGCTGCGTCAGCGAGCCGTTATAGCGGAAGCGCCACAAGCCGATGTTCAGGCCGGCATTGGCGCCGAAATAATACTGGGTCGACTTGCCGGCGGCGCCGTTGTCGTAGCGGTAGCCATTGGCGTTGTAATTAAGGAAGCCGGCGAACGGCGCGCCGGCGTCCCAGTATTCCGGCGCGACGTAGCCGCGCGCCTGGGCCCGCAGGTATTTCTGCGGAATGCTGACATCCAGGCGCAGATCCGAGCTGTTGAAGCTGGAGAATGCGCCGGGCACCACCGTGGCGATGTCGACGCAGCGGGCGGGCTCATCCCGTCCCGGTACGCCGGCCACACTCCCCACCTTGGTGAAGTCCACGCCCAGCTCGTCCATCATCGCGCGGTTGAAGCAGGCCAGCACCTTGCCTTCAGCCAGTTCCTTCATCTGCACGTCGCGGCGGCCGATCCAGACGGCGTTGGCGTAGACGTCGGCGCGGTAATTGCCGGGAAAAGCCCCGCCCATCTGGTTGAAGCGGGAAAGATCGACTTTTTTCCCGTTGGAATTCTGATTGATGAAGACAGGATTGAACTGCACATCGCCCAGCGCGGCGTTTTCCGCCGCGGACGTATCCGCCAAGGCAGCCTGGCCGCCGAACAAGCCGAAAATCAACAAGCTGAGCGGGCTAAGGGCCCAGCTGTTATCGGACTGTCGTGTCATCAAGTGCTTCATGGCTAGATCGTCTCCTGCGGGAGCGCGCAGCCCCGGCAGGCCTACGCTGGAATTATCAGGGAGCTAAGGGCGCGCTGTGCATGACTGGGGCGCCGTAATCGTTGATGCTTTCGTAGGTGAGCTTCGCGCCGGCGTCCGGCTTGAGCTTCAAGTCCTTTAGCGCGAAGTCGTGGCTGCCGCCCGGCGGCACCATGCCGCCGTCGGTTTCGTACTCATGCTTGCCCACCAGCAGCATCGCCCGGTTCAGCGAGACGTTGTACGCGGCGCGGTTGGACGCGCGCAGCATGTAGCCCTTGCCGCCGGCCTGCGGCAGCAAAGTCCAGGAAAGCTTGTCGGCTGCATCGTCCGGCGTGCCCTGCAGGCCGGTGGGACGATAGAACAACTTGATGCGGGAACGGAAAGCCACTTGCATGAAATTGCGCTGCTCGTTGCCGGCCTTCGGCAGCGGCGGCACATCCAGCACGTTCAGCCAGAACACCGACTCGCGCTCTTTGGGCAGATCGGCGCCGGTGAAGGTCAGGCGCAAGGTTTGGCCTTTGGCCGGGTCCACGCGGAAAATCGGCGGCATGATCAGGAAAGGCGCGTCGGCGGTGTCGGGAACGGATTTCTCGTTGCCGCTGTCGGCCCACACCTGCACCAGGGATGGTTCCTTGCCCGGGTTGCTGACCTTGACGGTCACTTCGCGGTCTTCCGCCTTGTACACGACGCGGGTTCCGGAAATCACCACGCCGGCCGAGGCCGCGCTGGTCCATACCGAGCCGGCGATCGCCAGGGCGAGCGCTCCTCGCCATACTGCTTGTTTCATTTCCTAACCCGCCTCCATGCAAAAGATACCGGCGGGCGGCTCGCAAGCCGCCTGCCGGATGACGCCTGTTACTGGTAGGTCATCGAGTACTGAACGCTGGTATTCACCGAACCCGCGCCAGCCGCGCCGGTGGCGATGTACTGGGCGTAGTAGCCCATGGTGGCTGCGCCGCCGCTGATGGCGACTTGCTGCGAGTTGGCGTTGGTGCTCAGGTTGATCGCGTTGAAGGTGTTGTTCAGCAGCTGTACTTCAACGTTGGAAGCCGAGCCGGCGCCGGTGCTGTTCAGCAGGTTGCCGGAAGTCGGGTTCACGGTCGGGCCCACTTCGAAGCGGGTCTGCGCGCTCTTCAGGCTGGACGGGCAGTTGCTCAGGTTGATCGCGAACGGGGTGGCGCCGGCGGTCTGGCCGGTGCTGGCCAGCGAGGAAGCGCCCACGGTCGGCAGGTTCACGGTGACGTTGGAGCCGGAAGTGCCGGCGATGGTGCAGGTCTGGGCAACGATGTTTCCAGTGACGGTGATTTTGCCGTCAGCGGCCATGGCGCCGGAAGAGTACACGCCCAAGCCGATCAGAGCTGCGGTTACGATCTTTTTCATTTAAATAGTCTCCGTTTAAATTGCAGGCAGTGCTGTTGCCCGATTGCCTGCCCGCCAGGGGCAGAAGTTGAAGAGCTGTCCGACACGTCAAGGCATCTTCGGCAATCTTGCGATCCCTGCCTGCACTTGAGATGTTCCGGCGCCGAGCCCGTCCGAAGCCGGCTTCGCTGCCGCCAATTTTCAATAAAACAATAATCAGATTTCACAAAATACATCAAATCTAATCAAAGCCATCTGACAGTCGTTCGTCATCAGATTGAAAAAACAGGCGGGCAAAACGCTGAAGATCGGCGGCGGACACTGTTGAAAATGGCTGTCTGTCGCCTTCCATGGCTGGACAATGCTCAGCTTCATCGCATCCGGCATCCCTTGCCGGGAGCCTCCGCTTGCGTGGTTTGGCTGCGATATGGACGTAAGGTTAAATCAAAAAAGACATAACTTTCAACATCCTCTTACTTGAGCATTTATGTAAAAATTAAAATCAATCCATTGATTAAAAAGGATTTTTATCAAGATAACAGTTTGTCATGACTGTGCTGGCGTGTCGCATTCTTGCATCAAATTAACAACATTTTAAACTTTTAATTTAATAAATACGCCAAATTCCAAAGAAAAGGCAAACCATAATGACATTTTCATTTCCATTGCCAATAATGCCCGAGCCGCCACTATCCGCACCGTCATCGCGCAGTTACACTGAACGGCTGCGCACCGAACGGAACCCGCCCGACATGCCCCCCGCCTCCAGCCAATACCTGACGCTCAATCAACGCCGCTGCCATCTGCGCCGCTGGGGCGCCGACGACGCGCCGCTGCTGGTGCTGCTGCACGGCTGGATGGACAGCTCCGCCACGTTTCAATTCATGGTGGACGCGCTGCAAGAAGAGTGGCGGGTCGTCGCGCCCGACTGGCGCGGCTTCGGCGATAGCCAATGGAATGACGGCAGCTATTATTTCCCCGACTACCTGGCCGACCTCGACGATCTGCTGCGCCAACTGTCGCCGGACCAGCCGGTCAAGCTGCTCGGGCACAGCATGGGCGCGATGATCGCCGGCATCTATGCCGGCGTCTGTCCGCAAAGAATAGAGAAGCTGGTACTGGCCGAAGGCTTCGGCCTCAACCCCACCCGCCCGGCCGAGGCGCCTGGCCGTTACGGCCGCTGGCTGCGGGAAACCAGCCAAGCCATGGGGTTCGAACCGATGGAGAGCCCGGAACAGGCGGCTAACAAGCTGGTTGCCCGCAATCCGGGGGTGACGCTCGAACGCGCGCGCTGGCTAGCCGCGGAGCTGACCCGGCCGGTAGACGGCGGCGTGGTCTACCGCGCCGACCCGCGCCACAAAATGGTCAATCCGGTGCTGTACCGGCTGGAGGAGGCGATGGCCTGTTGGCGCCGCATCAGCGCGCCGGTGCTGTGGCTGCTGGGCGAGCAGCCGTTCGGCCACCCAGTCGTCAGCGACGTGATGGCCACGCTGGACCAGCGCCGCGCCTGTTTCGCCCGCCTCAGCGAGGCCACGATCGCCGGCGCCGGCCATATGCTGCAATGGGAGAAGCCGGAACAGATGGCTGCCGAAGTCGAACGCTTCCTGCTGCGGCAAGACTAAGCGCCGCCGGCAAAGCCTCGCAAAGAAGCTGGGCCAAGGCGCGCCGACGCAAACCATGCCAGCCGTACGACAAGGAAGCGCAACGCGGGATCAGGGGGTTTGTCCGCGTGTCTAAAAGAGCCGGAACGACTCCGGCCCCCGGCGGCTAGCCCAGATAGCGCGCTTCCAGATGCGCGCGATAGTGCGCCGGGTTCAACGCTTCGCCGGTGGCGCGCCGGACCAGTTCGTCGGTGCTCCAGCGGCTGCCCTGGGTCCAGATGTTTTCGCGCAGCCAGCCGAACACCGGCTCCAGCTCCCCCCGGCCGATCTTGTCGTCCAGCCCCGGCTCCCGCCGCCGCAACGTCGCGAAATATTGCGCCGCGTACATCGCGCCCAGCGTATAGCTGGGAAAATAGCCGAATGTGTCAGTCCAGTGGATGTCCTGCAAACAACCGTCGCGATAGTTGCCGCGCGTGTCCACGCCCAGATAGGCCATCATCTTCTCGTCCCATAGCGCCGGCACGTCTTCAGCCTCGATTTCGCCGTCGATCAGCGCGCGCTCGATCTCGAAGCGCAGGATCACGTGCGCCGGGTAGCACAACTCGTCGGCGTCGACGCGGATGTAGCCGGGCTCGACCCGGGTGAACAGCTTGGCCAGGTTGTCGGCGTCGAAGGCCGGCTGAGCGCCGAAATGGCGGCGCAGCATCGGCGCCAGCAATTGCAGGAAGCCGCGGCTGCAACCCAGCTGCATTTCGAACGACAGGCTCTGGCTCTCGTGTATGCCCATCGAACGGGCGCGGCCGACCGGCAGCGACAGCAGATCGCGCGGCAGGCCCTGTTCGTAGCGGGCGTGGCCGGTTTCATGAATGATGCCCATCAGGCTCTGGACGAAATCGTCGTCGCGATAACGAGTGGTGATGCGCACGTCCTCCGGCACGCCGCCGCAGAACGGGTGGGCGCTGACATCCAGCCTACCGCCGTCGAAATCGAATCCCAGCAGTTTCATCGCCTCCAGGCCCAACTCGCGTTGCCGCTCGACTGGAAACGGCCCCTGTGGCCGGATCACCGTCTCGCCGACCTGCTTGGCGCGGACCTGGGCGATCAAGCCGGGCAGCCAGGTCTTCACGTCGTCGAAGATGCGCGCGATCTCGGCGCTCTTCACGCCCGGCTCGTACTTGTCCAGCAGCGCGTCGTAACGGCTGACGCCGTTGGCCTCGGCCAACAGCGCCGCCTCTTGCCGCGCCAGCCTCAGCACCTCGCGGAAATTGGGCAGAAAGCCCTTCCAGTCATTATTCTTGCGCTGGCTGCGCCAGGCATGCTCGCAGCGCGCGGCGGCCAGCGTTTTGGCCTCCACCAGCTCGGCGGGCAGCAAATTGGCCTGCTGCCATTCCCGGCGCATCTCGCGCAGATTGGCGCGTTGCAGCTCGTCCAGATCCTCCCGCTCGGCCCCGCTCAGTTGCTGCGCCAGCTCCGGAGCGGTGATCAACTGATGCATCAGCACCTGCAGCTCGGCCTGGGCGGCGGCGCGCGCCTCGTTGCCCTTGGCTGGCATCATCGCCGCCTGATCCCAGCTGGCGATGGAACCCAGATGGCCGAAATGATGCAGCCGTTGAAAAGTGCGGGTCAGGCTCTGATAGGCCGTCTGATGTCCCATCGCATTCTCCTTTGTGTAGAAAGCGCATGTTCACATCGCCAGCCTAGCGGGTCAATCATGGGAATTCATCCTTATGAACAAAGGATGGAAAGCACAACGCGCATGGCAGGCACAAAAACAACTGATGAGTTTTACTCACCAGAATCCTTCACCGCGCCCCGCTTTTCCGATGATGGGAAAAGGGGAAGGACTGCCAGTAGCCGAAATACTCACGCACCAGCGCCAGCAGCTGCTGCCGGGCCGCAGCGTCCGCCAGATGCTGCAACAGCGCATCCACCGCCATCCGGTAATGGCTGGAGGTGGGAGGATGGGGATCGAGCAGGAAAAGCAAGGCCTTGAGCAGATGTTCGCGCTGGCGGATATCGGCCTCGTCGGCGCCGTCTTCGAACGATTTTCCCAGATACAGGCCCAGCGAGGGCGGGAAGCGCGAAAAGCCGGACTCGCGCATCGCGCCCAGCAGCGCGTTGAAATCGCCATGCCAGGGAAAATCCGGGTTATGGATGGAAAAGCCGGCGCGGGCCGTCATTTCCACCATTTTCTTCATGTCGTCGAGCCAGAAATAATAGAACTCGCGGGCGCAGGTGATGGCCAGCACCCGCTCGGATTGCCCGCAATCCGCGACGAACCCCCCGACATGGGCGTGATAATCGCCGGAAGTCCGCTTCGCGCCGGCAAGCCGGGCCAGCAAACGCCGCAGCATTTCCCGCCGCGCCGCCACCACCCCGTCGTCGGCGCCCAGCCGGGCGATCAGCTTCAAATAGGCATCCAGCGTCGCCTCGCGGGGATTCATGCCCCAGCCCTCGCAACCATCGCACTCTCCCATGGCGGCGGAAACGCCGCGCCTCCGATAGCGATAACGCAGCCGGAGCCGGCAAGAAGACAGGCGGCGCTAAACGCGGCGCGGACGCAACGACAGCCGCAGATCCCGTCCAACTTTGCCGATGTCGGCGATATCCAGCTCGATCTTGTCGGCCAGATCGTCCAGCGCCGGCCAAGCGAACAGGCCGCGCGCGGCGTCGCCGGCCAGCGACGGCGCCAGGTACAGCACGATCTCGTCGACCAGCCCGGCCTGTAGCATCACGCCGTTGAGGCCGGCGCCGGCCTCCACCATCAGTTCGTTGACGCCGCGTCCGGCCAGCTGCTTCAGCAGATCGGCCAGATCGGCCTTGCCGTCGCGGCGCGCCAGCGCCAGGACGTCCACCCCGCGCTCGCGGAACGCGGCCAAGCGGCCCTCGTCCGTCTCGCAGCTGGCCAGCAATGCGCCGCCGCCCTGATAGACGCGCGCGCCGGCATCGGTGCGCAGATCGCCGTCCAGCACCACCCGCCAGGGCTGCGCCGCCACCTGCAGCTCGCGCACGGTCAATTGCGGATCGTCGGCCAGCACGGTGCCGCTGCCGGTCAGGATCGCGCCATGCGCGGCGCGCAGCCGCTGCACGTCCATCCTCGCCTCCGGCCCGGTGATCCACTTGCTGCGGCCGTTCAGCAGCGCGGTCTTGCCGTCCAGCGTGGCGGCCGCCTTCAACGTCACCCAGGGCCGGCCGCGCTCGACGCGCGACAGGAAGCCGCGGTGCGTCCAGCGCGCCTCCGCCTCCATCAACCCCGCCGACGCCTCTACGCCGGCCGCGCGCAGCATGGCGATGCCGCGGCCCGCCACTTCATGATAGGGGTCCACCATCGCCGCCACCACCCGCGCGACGCCTTCCGCGACCAGACGCTCCGCGCACGGCGGGGTGCGGCCATGGTGGCTGCACGGCTCCAGCGTCACGTAGGCGGTGGCGCCGCGCGGGCTTTCGCCGCGCGCCAGGCAGTCCTTGATCGCCTGGATCTCGGCGTGGTCGCCGCCCACCGCCAGCGTCGCGCCCTCGCCCACCACCCGGCCGTTGTTGACCAGCACGCAGCCGACGCCAGGGTTCGGCGCCGCCCGACGCGTCGCGCCCTCGGCCAAACGCAGCGCGCGCTGCATGTACAGGTAGTCGTCGGCGCGGTAGTCCGTCATGTTCGATTCTTCCACTCATCGGCCAATAGGCCGTAACAACGCATATTCCAGAAACGGCCGCGCAGAAACTGCGCGTCGCGCAGCTCTCCTTCCAGCTTGAAGCCCAGCCGCTCGGCGACGCGGCAACTGCGCAGATTCTCCGGCGCGCAGCCCAGCTCCACCCGATGCAGCTCCAGGTCTTCGAACGCGTAGTTCAACAATAGCGTCAACGCCTGCGACATCACGCCCCGGCCGACGTGGCTGTCGGCCAGCCAGTAGCCGAGGCGGGCATAGCGATGGGCGGCGCTGATGCCGTGCAGCGAACAGATGCCGGCGATTTCGCCATCCGCCAGAATCACCCGATGCGCGCAACGGCCCTCGTCGTTGCCCTCTGCCTGCGACCGGAGAAAGGCCTCGGTATCCGCCGTCGACTGCGGCCTGACGATGCCGGCCATCCATTGCGACAGAGTGGCGCGATAGCGTTCGATCAGCGCATAAATCCGTTCGGCGTCGCCCGCCGGATCCGGCGGGCGGATCTCCACCACGCTCATCGCCGCGCCCGCCACTCGCCGGCCAGCATGCTGTACTGGCAGGCGTCATGATAACGGCCATGCAGATGGAGCCCCTCGCGCTGCGCCCCCTCTTGGACAAACCCCAGGCGCTCGGCCACCGCGCGGCTGCGGGCATTCGCCACGCCCGCCAGGATGGCGATCCGGTTCAACTCCAACGTGCCGAAGCCCGCATCCAGAGCTTGCGCCGCGGCCTCGCCCATCACGCCCTTGCCGACGAAACGGTCGGCCAGCCAGTAGCCCAGAAAGCCTGATCGGTGCAGTTTGCTGATGCCATGGATGTCGATGCAGCCGGCCAGCTCCCCATCCAGCGCGATCAGCCAGGACGCGCAAGCCGATCCGCTGCGCGCGCCTTCGGCGACGCCGGCCAGGAACTGCCGGCTGTCCTCCGCGCTGAGGGTGGCGTCCACCCAGGGCAACCAGGCGCGCAGCGTCTCGCGGCTTTCGTCTATCAATGCGAACAGCCGCTCGGCGTGGATGACGTCGGGCGGCAGCAGGGCAATGCGTGTCTGGGCGATGGCGGTCATGGCATCTCGAAAAATGACAATTCAATTATCCAGCCTAATCAACCCAATATCGGACTGTCAATGCGACGACTTCTGAATTTCCTTGATCGCATCGGTAAATTCTGAAATATCCTGGAAACTGCGGTAAACCGACGCGAAACGGACATAGGCCACCTTGTCCAGCCGCGCCAGCTCGTTCATCACCATCTCGCCGATCTGGCGGCTGCTGACCTCGCGCTCGCCCAGCTGCAGCAGCTTGTGGCAGATGCGGTCTATCGCCTCGTCCACCAGCGTGGTGGACACCGGCCGCTTGTGCAGCGCGCGCAGGAAGCTGGTGCGCACTTTCTCAATGTCGAACTCGGACCGGTGGCCCGCGGTCTTCACCACCTGCGGCATGCGCACGTCGGCAGTCTCGAAGGTCGTGAAACGCTTGTCGCAGGCCGGGCAGCGGCGACGGCGGCGGATGCTGCTGCCGTCCTCGCTGACGCGGGAGTCGATCACCTGGGTGTCCGAGTTGCCGCAAAACGCGCATTTCATGACAATAATCCTGTGGGTTGCAATAGTTGGATGTTATCAGCAATGCCGTCCGCCCGCACCGCCGGCCGCCACCAGAATAGGACCCGCCGCAAACAAAAAGCCGCCCCTGCGGGCGGCTTTTCTGCATCCGGGCGAGCCGGCTGATTACTTGGCATACACCGGGAAGCGGTGGCACAGCGCGGTGGCCTTCTCCGCGATGCGGGCGATCAGCGCGTCGTCGTTCGGGTTGTCCAGCACGTCGGCGACCATATTGGCCACTTCGATGGCCTCGGCTTCCTTGAAGCCGCGGGTGGTGATGGCCGGAGAGCCGATGCGCACGCCGGAGGTGACGAACGGGGTTTCCGGGTCGTTCGGGATCGAGTTCTTGTTGACCGTGATGTGGGCGCGGCCCAGCAGCGCGTCGGCTTGCTTGCCGGTCAGGCCCTTGGGACGCAGGTCGACCAGGAACACGTGGCTCTCGGTGCGGCCGGACACGATGCGCAGACCGCGCTCGGCCAGGGTCTTGGCCATGATGGCGGCGTTCTTCAGCACCTGCTGCTGGTATTCCTTGAACTCCGGCTGCAGCGCTTCCTTGAAGGCCACGGCCTTGGCGGCGATCACGTGCTCCAGCGGGCCGCCTTGCAGCGTCGGGAACACATTGCTGTTGATGCTCTTCTCGAACTCGGCCTTGGCCAGAATGATGCCGCCGCGCGGACCGCGCAGGGTCTTGTGGGTGGTCGAGGTGACGAAGTCGGCGTGCGGCACCGGGTTCGGGTACAGACCCGCGGCCACCAGGCCGGCATAGTGAGCCATGTCCACCATGAAGTAAGCGCCGACCTTCTTGGCGATCTGGCCCATGCGCTCGAAGTCGAAGCGCAAGGCGTAAGCGGACGCGCCGCCGATGATCAGCTTCGGCTTGGTTTCCATCGCCACGCGCTCCATGTCGTCGTAGTCGATTTCTTCCTTGTCGTTCAAACCGTAGGCGACGATGTTGAACATCTTGCCGGACAGGTTGGCCGGGGAGCCGTGGGTCAGGTGGCCGCCGTGGCCGAGGTTCATGCCCATCACGGTGTCGCCCGGCTTCAGGATGGAGAAGTACACCGCCTGGTTGGCCTGGGAGCCGGAGTGCGGCTGCACGTTGGCGTATTCGGCGCCGAACAGCTGCTTGACGCGGTCGATGGCCAGTTGCTCAACGACGTCCACATGCTCGCAACCGCCGTAGAAGCGCTTGCCCGGATAGCCTTCGGCGTACTTGTTGGTCAGCTGGGAGCCTTGGGCTTCCATGACGGCCGGGCTGGTGTAGTTTTCCGAGGCGATCAGCTCGATGTGATCTTCCTGGCGTTGGCATTCAGCCGCGATGGCGGCGGCGAGTTCTGGGTCGAATTTGGCGATCGTCTGGTCAGCAGCGAACATCTTTGACTCATCCATCAAAGGGTTAACGATCCGGGCATTCTACACGAAATGCCTCGCGCGAAACCTTAACGTGAAGCAAGCTCGCCCAGGCTGCGCCGCGCCCCTCACACCGCCCAGCAGGAACAGCCCAAGGCGCCGAAAAAGCCCTTGGCGTCCGACACCGGCAGCTCCGCGCCCCAGGCCCGCGCATGCTGGTGGCCATGCAGGCCGCAGGCGCTGGCGCAGCCGCAAGCGGCCGCCGCCTGGCGATGAAGCGAATGGCGGCCGGCGCCTTGCGGATCGCCCCAGGCGGCGTAGCCCTTGAAGGTCCGCGCCGGCGACCAGTCCGGCATCGCCGGCGGCAGGGGATTATCGTCCAGCTCGGCGAAGCCGCCCGCGGCGTAGACGATGCGGCCGCCCACCATGGTCAGCTCGGACACCAGGAAAGAGACGTCGTCCTCCGGGCAGGCGAAGAAATCCCGGTCAGGCACGACCAGATCTGCCAGCTGGCCCGCTTCGATGCGCCCGCGCCCGCCCTCCTCGTTGGTGAACCAGGCGACGTTCTCGGTCCACATCCGCAGCGCGGTTTCGCGATCCAGGCAGTTGCGCTGCGGATAGAGCCGCATGCCGCCGACGGTCTTGCCGGTGATCATCCACGCCAGCGACACCCAGGGATTGTAAGAAGCGACGCGGGTGGCGTCGGTGCCGGCCGACACCTTCAAGCCCTTGTCCAGCATGCGGGCGATGGGCGGCGTCGCCTCGGCCGCCGCCGCGCCGTAACGCTCGACGAAATACTCGCCCTGGTAAGCCATCCGGTGCTGCACCGCGATGCCGCCGCCCAGCGCGGCGATGCGGTCCATCGAACGTTCGGAAATGGTCTCGGCGTGGTCGAAGAACCAGTTCAGCCCTTGCAGGGGAATGTCGCGGTCCACTTTCTCGAACACGTCCAGCGCGCGGGAGATGGTTTCGTCGTAGGTGGCGTGCAAGCGCCATGGCCAGCGGTTCTGCGCCAGGATGCGCACCACCTCTTCCAGCTCGCCCTCCATCTCCGGCGGCATATCGGGCCGCGGCTGGCGGAAATCCTCGAAATCGGCGGCGGAAAACACCAGCATCTCGCCGGCGCCGTTGTGGCGGAAATAATCGTCGCCCTGCTTGTAGCGGACGCTGCCGGTCCAGGCGAGGAAATCCTCTTTTTCGTCCTTGGGTTTCTGGGTAAACAGATTGTAGGCCAGCCGCACCGTCATCTGCCCGGCGTCGGCCAGCTGCTGGATCACCGCGTAATCGTCCGGGTAATTCTGGAAGCCGCCGCCGGCATCGATGACGCCGGTCACGCCCAGGCGGTTCAATTCGCGCATGAAGTGGCGGGTAGAGTTCAGCTGGTAATCGAACGGCAGCTTGGGGCCCTTGGCCAGCGTCGCGTACAGGATGGCGGCGTTGGGCTTGGCCAGCAGCAGGCCGGTGGGATTGCCATTGCCGTCGCGGACGATCTCCCCGCCCGGCGGCGCAGGCGTGTCGCGGCCGTAGCCGACGGTGCGCAGCGCGGCGCCGTTGAGCAGAGCGCGATCGTACAGATGCAGCAGGAAAACCGGCGTGTCCGGCGCGATGGCGTTGATCTCGTCCAGCGTGGGCAGGCGCTTCTCGACGAACTGGTGCTCGGTGAAGCCGCCCACCACCCGTACCCATTGCGGCGCGGGCGTGACGGCCACCTGCCGCCGCAGCATGTCCATCGCGTCGGCCAGCGAGCGCACGCCGTCCCAGCGCAGCTCCATATTGAAGTTGAGCCCGCCGCGCACCAGATGGGTGTGGTTGTCGATCAGGCCGGGCAGCGCGCGGCGTCCCTTGAGATCGACAACGCGGGTGGCCGGACCGGCCAGCGCCATGATCTCATGGTCCTCCCCCACCGCGAGGAAGCGGCCGTCCTTGACGGCGACTGCGCCGGCCAGCGGCTTGCGCCTGTCCAGCGTGGCGATGCGGCCATTGCGCAAAATCACATCGGCGGTAGCCATGATGGTTTCTCCCGGAATATTGGCCGCCGCCGGAAAGCGCCTGCTGCCGGCGGCGGCGCGGCGATCAGCCTTCGTGGCCGCCGAACATGGTTTTGGCGTAGCGGATGCCCAGGCCGTAGCCGCCGCCCAGCTTAGCGGCGATGCCGGTGGTCAGCTCATAGGTGTCGGCGCGCGCCCAGTCGCGCTGCAGCTCCAGCAGGTATTGCAGCGAGGTGATGGGCCGCGCGCCGGCCTGCACCATGCGCTGCATCGCGCGCTCGTGCGCCTCGGCCGAGATATCGCCGCAGGCATCGGCGATCACATAGACCTCGAAACCCTGATCCAGCGCGGACAAGGCCGGGCCGACGATGCAGACGCTGGTCCACAGGCCGGCCAGCACGATGCGGCCCTTGCCGATCTGATTGACGCGGGCGATCACCGCGGCGTCTTCCCAGGTGTTCATCGACGTGCGGTCCAGCATGCGCAAGTCCGGAAACGGCGCGGTCACCTCATCGAACATCGGGCCGGAGAAGCTTTTCTCCGCCACGGTGGTCAGGATGGTGGACACGCCGAATCCGGCGGCGGCGCTGGCGACCAGGCCGGCGTTGTTGCGCAGCGTCGGCATATCGATGGAATGGGTGGCGAAGGCCATCTGCGACTGGTAGTCGATCATGATCAGCGTGTGGTCGCGCGGGGCCAGCAGCAAGGGGCTGGGCACGGCGGTTGCGGTCGGTTTCATCACGGTTTCTCCATTGTAAATATGCTGGCGGCCGGTTAACTGGATGGGCGTCAGTGGGGGCCGCCGCCCCGCTGCTCGCCAAGCATGTCATTCCCGGGTGTCCACCAGGATCAGTTCGGCGTCTTCGCCGGCCTCCACTCGGACCACGTCCTCGTCGCGGATGGCCGCGCCGTCGCCTGCCCGCAGCGCCACGCCGTTCACCCGGGCCGAGCCGGCCGACAGCACCAGATAGCCGCTGCGGCCCGCGCCCAGCCGATAATCAGCGCTTTCGCCAGCCTTCAGCGTGGCCCCCAGCACCCGGGCGTCGGCCCGTATCGGCAAGGCGCCGTCATCGCCGGCCATACCGCTGGCCAGCGCGACGAAGGCGCCGGAGCGGTCGGCCTTGGGAAAAGGCTTGCTGCCCCAGGACGGCTCGCCGCCGCGGCTGTCCGGGTAGATCCAAATCTGGAAGATGCGGGTGGCGATCGGCTCCAGGTTGTATTCGGAATGGACGATGCCGCTGCCGGCGCTCATCACCTGCACGTCGCCGGCCTCGGTGCGGCCGCGGTTGCCCAGATTGTCCTCGTGGCTGATCGCGCCTTCGCGGACATAGGTGATGATTTCCATATCGGCGTGCGGATGCGGGGCGAAACCGCCGCCGGCGGCGATGGTGTCGTCGTTCCACACCCGCAGCGCGCCCCAGTGCATGCGCGCCGGGTCGCGGTAGTCGGCGAAGGAGAAATGGTGCTTGGCGTCGAGCCAGCCGTGGCGGGCGGCGCCCAGGCTGGCGTGGGGACGGTGTTCGATCATGGCGTGCTCCTGCGATGGCGGAAGAATGATGTAGCCACTATAAACAGCCGATATCAGGATTAAAATGGAATAGATTGAATAGCATCATTTCTATTTTCATCATGATCAATGCGCCATCCTGGCAGTTGACTGATAGACTTCGGCATCCATCCCAATTCTTTCCGGCATAGAACATGAAACGACTCCCCGATCTGGAAGCCTGGGCCATCTTCGCCAAAGTGGCCGAGTGCGGCTCCTTCGCCCGCGCGGCCGAGGAGCTCGCGTTGTCGCAGGCCACCGTGTCCAAGGCGGTGACGCGGCTGGAGGCGCGGATCAAGGCCACGCTGCTGCACCGCACCTCCCGCCGGCTGTCGCTGACGGCGGCCGGCGACGCCGCGCTGGAGCGGGCTGCGCGCATCCTGGCCGAAGGCGAGGCGGTGGAGGCCGATGTCGCCGAGCAGTCCGGCAGCCTGCGCGGAACGGTGCGCGTCGCCGCGCCGATGTCCTTCGGCATCTCCCACCTGTCGCCCCTGCTGCCGGAATTCATGGCCCGCCACCCCGAGGTGGAGTTGGATTTTCATTTCAGCGACGAACAGGTGGACCTGGTGGCGAACCGGATGGACCTGGCCTTGCGCATCGCCTCGCCGGCCGATTCCAGCCTGCTGGCCAGACGCCTGTGCGCGGTGCGCATCCTGCTGGTGGGCGCGCCCTCGTATTTCGAACGCCACGGCCGGCCGGTCCATCCGAGCCAACTGACCGGGCACCGCGCCTTGCGCTACAGCAACGCGCCAAACCGCCATTGGCGCTTCCGCCATCCGCAAGAAGGAGAGTTCGCGCTGGACATGCCGACGGCGCTGAGCGTCAACAACGCGGAAGCGCTGGCGCCGGCGCTGCGGGCGGGGCTGGGACTGGCCTTGCAGCCGGAATTTCTGGCCTGGGAAGACTTGCAAGCGGGGCGGCTGGAGGCGGCGATGCCGGGCTGGGAGGTCGACCCCATCGCGCTGTACATCCTGACGCCGCCGGGACGCGGACGGCCGGCGCGCGTGCAGGCGCTGATCGACTATCTGGCGGGAAAGCTAGCCGGCGCGCCCTGGGTGCGGAGGGAGGACGCCGCCGGCTGACAGGCAAAACAAAGCCCCGCGCCAGGCGGGGCTGATATTGCGAGGCTGCCGCCTTACAGATCGTCGGCGGTGAAGAACAGCGGGACGCCGTCGCGGCTTTCCGGCTGCAGCTCCGGCAGCACATGCACATCGCGCACATGGCATTCGCGCATCAGTTCGCGGAAGTTCTCTTCGATCAGCTTGACGTTGTCCAGCGACGCCAGCGGCCAGACGAAGCCTTCCCAATTGCGATCGTCGCCCTTGGCCGACAAGGTGAAATGCAGCTCGCCGTTGTCGTGGGCGGACAGGATGGCCACCGGCTCCTTGTCCAGCTCCCGCAGGCGGCGGATCTGGCTGCTGGCAAACACCTGCAGCGCCACTTCGAAACGGGCGAAATTGCCGGCCACCAGCGCCTGCATCGCCGGCAGCGGCGGACGGGCGATCGGGAACAGCGTCACGCCGTCGGTTTTCAGTTGCTCGCCGAGAAACTTCATCACCGGCATGCCCCAGGCGCCGACCGAGCCGCCCAGCTTCACCGGCGGCTCCGCGCCGTCGCGCAGAATCGCCGCTCCCAGCAGATAGCGCAGGAACACGCCCTCCTCTTTCACCGTGATCGGCGCCGGCTGATTCGGCAAGCTGGCGCGCGCATCCGCACCCTGGCGCGACATCTCGTACAGCTTGACGGCGTCGAGCCCGGTCAGGCTGTCCGGGTGCAGCAGCGCGCCGCCCAGCGCGGCGTCGCCGTCGGCGAACACGCCGTGCCGGCGCAACAGATCGTTCAGGCCGTCGATATCGGCGATTTCAGCCGGCAGCGTCGCCTGCTCGCGGCTGCCCGCCACCAGCACCAGCGGCAGCGCGAACAGCGCGACATTGGCGCTCCCGCCCTCCACGGTCTGGCGCAGCGCATCCCATACCACCTGGTAGCAGGCCTGCGACGGCACCATCGCCAGCGCGACGGAGATGGACAGCAGCTCGCGGCGCTGCAGCATTTCGTCCATCGCGCCCGCCAGCCCTTGGCGCCACATCTCGCGGTCGTCCGCGCTCGGCGCGTCCAGCACCGACTGGGCGTGATGGATCAGGCGGTTGGTCAGGGAAACCTGCGGGTGGTACTGGCGCGGATCGGGAAGAATATGGCGGACGGCGTCCATGGTGCTGACATCCTGCAACTATCGAAAACGCCTATTGTGGCACAGCCGCCACGTTCTTGCGCGGAGGGAAACGCGACATGCCAACGGGCTGAAGCAATGGAAAATCAGGCATTCCAGCAGGCAATGTATCAAGGCGCGACAAAAACTTACATTTCTCGACATTTTCGAAAACGCACATGTTGACACTCGGTACCGCAATCCGGATAATCCGTTCTCGTTGAGATGCAGCAATTGCTTCTTGATAGTTTCTCCTCTATTTCTCCTTTGTAGACTTGGCGCGGGCCGTAAGGCACCGCGCATTTTTTTTGCCTGCTCGTCACACAAACACCCCCGAAAATATTAAAAATCATTGCGATACGGACATTCCGTCACAATGAAACCACCTGGATCACCGCGCTCCCGCAGCCTGTCATCCAAGCGGCGATGCTTCTTTTCCATCAATGCTCAGCAGTCCATCAAAATGCCATTGGTGTACAATTGAAAATATATCAATTCCATATGCATTTAACAGATATTTCATTTTCGAAACAAAACGAATCTTCAACGGACAGTATTGTTCGGTTTTTCACGAAGTGAACCGAGCAAGCTGGGTGAAAGGCATGGGGAGGAATACCAGAACGGACCGCGCGCGGCTTGACGAGTTCCCAACTGTCAGACAGCGCAGGCGTATGCTAACAGGATCGCGCTGCGGCATTATGACAATAATCAATACCCAATAACTTTCCCCCCCCCCCCCCCCCCCCTCCCAGACTGGCGTCGCCATCCAGCGGCCCGGGAACCGCCATCCTTGCCGCGCGGTCTCAACCCTTCCCTTCGCCCAAACCTTTCCACATGCCGATACACAGCCTCCATCTCGCCGGGTTTCGCTCGATACGCAAGCTGACGCTTGAACTGGACTCGCTCAATGTCGTCGTCGGCCCCAATGGTTGCGGCAAATCGAATCTGTACAAGGCCATCCAGCTGCTGCACGCGGCGGCGGAGGGCCGGCTGTCCGCCGCGCTGGCCCAGGAAGGGGGCGCGCAGAAGGCGATGTGGGCCGGCGGCGCCCGACGCGGCGACAAGGCGCGCGCGCCGAAGAGGATGATCCTGTCCGCCCGCCTGGACGACTACGACTATGAACTGCAGCTGGGTTATCCGGAACCCAGTCTCAGCCTGTTCTCGCTGGACCCGCTGGTGAAGGAGGAAAGCCTGTGGCTGGCCGGGCACGGCCGGCGGCCTTCCACCCTGCTGCTGGAGCGCCGCAACCAGGCCGCCTTTCTATGCGGCGTGGAGGGCGAGCGCAACAGCTATCCCGCCAGCCTGCGCGCCGAGGAATCCATCTTCGGCCAGTTGGCCGAGCCCCACCGCTACCCGGAACTGTCGCAACTGCGCGAAACCCTGCGGAACTGGCGCTTCTACCACGAATTCGCCGTCTGGCCCGGCTCGCCGCTGCGCGCGCCCCAGGTCGGCATACGCTCGCCGGTGCTGGCGCACGACGGCGCCAATCTGGCCGCCGCGTTCCAGACCATCGTCGAGATCGGCGACCGCGAGCTGCTGGACAGCATGCTGGCGGATGCCTTCCCCGACTGCCGCTTTCTGGTGGACGCGCAGCAGGGGCGCTTCCAGATGCTGATGCAGCGCGACGGCCTGCTGAGGCCGCTGGAGGCCGCCGAATTGTCCGACGGCACCTTGCGCTTTCTGTGCCTGGCCGTGGCGCTGCTCAGCCCGCGGCCGCCCGCCTTCATGGCGCTGAACGAGCCGGAAAACAGCCTGCATCCGGCGCTGCTGCCGGCGCTGGCGCGGCTGATCGCCGAAGCCAGCCGCCACAGCCAGCTGTGGGTGACCAGCCACTCGCCGGAGTTGGCGGAACGCATCCGCCGCCATCGTCCGCTGAAAACCTTTCAGCTCACCCAGCAGGACGGCGAAACCCAGCTGCTGGACGACTGATCCTCCCCCTCCCCAAGCCGCCGCAAGGCGGCTTTTTTGCATGCTCTTTTTGGCTAAATTCGCCGATTTTCGCCCATATGCCAATCCAGTAACGCGATATGCGGGGAACTCCGGCCATAACGTCAAGGTCCTACCCCTGTCTTGTTTATTTTATTGAACACTATGTATAAAAAATTCTTCTCCCCTTTAATGGTTGCTTGGCTGATCCTGATGGCGGCCATCGTCTGTGAAATCGTCGGCACCTCGTTCATGGCGATAGCCGCCCGCAGCGGCGGCTATCTGGGTTATCTCTGGATGTCGTTGGCGCTGGCCCTGTCTTATTACTTGTTGTCCCTCGCCCTGCGCGCGATCTCGGTCGGCGTCGCCTACGCGGTATGGGAAGGTTTGGGCCTGGTCGGCCTGACCGCGGTCAGCGTCTGGCTGTTCGGCGAAAAGCTGGTGCCGCAGGAAGTGCTGGGCCTGGGCCTCGCGCTGCTGGGTCTGGTCTTTGTGACGATGGGCGAAACCCATGATGAGGAGGCCGCGGCATGAAAACCGTATACCTCTTGTTCGTGCTGGCCTCGGCCTTGATTGAAGTGGGCGCCAACCTGATGCTGGAAAAATCCGACGGCTTCCGCCGCCGCGCCTGGGGCATCGGTGCCATCCTGCTGGTGTGGCTGGCCTTTGCCTTGCTGGGCCAAGCGGTGAAGGGCATGGACCTGGCGATCGCCTACGCCTTGTGGGGCTCCATCGGCATTCTCGGCACCGCCATCGGCGGCCGCCTGCTGTACAAGCAAAAACTCAAGCCCATCGGTTGGGCCGGCATCGGCATCGTCGCGGCGGCGGTGGTGACCTTGTCCACCGTCTAAAACAGCCAGGCCCGAAAATTCCACCGTCCCGAACGGGACTGCGGCGAAATTTTCAGGCCCGCCTGGAAACATGAAGGGGAGGCGCTTGGCCTCCCCTTCCTATTAGGTGCGTCGCCCCTTTGGGGTGACGCACCCTACTCCCAACGGCACCCTACCGCGGATTATTGACGTTCGACCTGAGACACGTCGCGCACCGCGCCGGTGTCGGCGCTAGTGGTCATCGCCGCGTAGGCGCGCAAGGCCGGGCTGACAACTCGGTTGCGGCCCAGCGGCTTCCAGGCATCGCGGCCTTTAGCCTCCATCGCCGCGCGGCGGCGCGCCAGCTCCTCGTCCGGCACCGCCAGATGAATCCGGCGATTGGGGATGTCGATCTCCACCGTGTCGCCCTCTTCCGCCAGGCCGATCGCGCCGCCTTCGGCCGCTTCCGGCGAAGCGTGGCCGATGGACAGGCCGGACGTGCCGCCGGAGAAGCGGCCGTCGGTCAGCAAGGCGCAGGCCTTGCCCAGACCCTTGGACTTCAGATAGGAGGTCGGGTACAGCATCTCCTGCATGCCCGGCCCGCCCTTCGGCCCCTCGTAGCGGATGATGACGATGTCGCCGGCGACGATCTGGTCGGCCAGAATGCCCTCCACCGCCGCGTCCTGGCTCTCGAAAATGCGGGCGCGGCCGGTGAACTTGAGGATGGAGTCGTCGACGCCGGCGGTCTTCACGATGCAGCCGCGCTCGGCGATATTGCCGTACAGCACCGCCAGGCCGCCGTCCTGCGAATAGGCGTGTGCCTTGTCGCGGATGCAGCCGTCGGCGCGGTCGTCGTCCAGCGTCGGATAGCGCATGCTCTGGCTGAAGGCGATGGTGGTGGCCGCGCCTCCCGGAGCCGCGCGGTAGAAGCGGCGCGCTTCGCTGTCCTCCGCCTGGCGCATCACATCCCAGGCCTCCAGTCCTTCGCCCAGCGTTCTGCTGTGCACGGTGGGCACGTCGCGATGGATCAGGCCGGCGCGGTCCAGCTCCGCCAGGATCGCCACCACGCCGCCGGCGCGGTGCACGTCCTCCATGTGGTATTTCTGCGTCGCCGGCGCCACCTTGGACAGGCAGGGCACGCCGCGGCTGATGCGGTCGATGTCGGCCATCTTGAAATCGACGCCCGCCTCGCTGGCGGCGGCCAGCAGGTGCAGCACGGTATTGGTGGAGCCGCCCATCGCCACGTCCAGGCTCATCGCGTTCTCGAACGCCTCCTTGGTGGCGATGCCGCGCGGCAGGATGGAATAATCCTCGCCCTCGTAGTGGCGCTTGGCCAGTTCCACGATCAGGCGGCCAGCCTTGAGGAACAGCTCTTTCCGGTCGGCGTGGGTGGCCACCAGACTGCCGTTGCCGGGCAGGGACAGGCCCAGCGCCTCGGTCAGACAGTTCATCGAGTTGGCGGTGAACATGCCGGAGCAGGAGCCGCAGGTGGGACAGGCGGAGCGCTCGACGCGGTCGACGTCTTCGTCGGACACCGCGCTGTTGGCGGCCTCCACCATCGCGTCCACCAGGTCCAGCTTGCGCACTTCGTTGCCCCACTGCACCTTGCCGGCCTCCATCGGCCCGCCGGAGACGAACACCACCGGGATATTGAGCCGCATCGCCGCCATCAGCATGCCGGGGGTGATCTTGTCGCAGTTGGAGATGCACACTAGCGCGTCGGCGCAGTGGGCGTTGACCATGTATTCCACGCTGTCGGCGATCAGATCGCGGGAAGGCAGGCTGTACAGCATGCCGCCGTGGCCCATGGCGATGCCGTCGTCGATGGCGATGGTGTTGAATTCCTTGGCCACGCCGCCGGCTTTTTCAATCTCGCGCGCCACCAACTGGCCCATGTTCTGCAGGTGCACGTGGCCGGGCACGAACTGGGTGAAGGAGTTGGCGATGGCGATGATGGGTTTGCCGAAGTCGGCGTCGGTCATTCCGGTGGCGCGCCACAGCGCGCGGGCACCCGCCATATTGCGGCCGGCGGTGGAAGTGCGGGAGCGGTATTGAGGCATGATGCATCCTTAATCTGTAAACAAAACCGGTCGCTATTCCGTCACGCCAGCAGGGTAAGCTGGCGGCGGCTGGTCCGCGGGTGCCGGGTGGACCAACCAGGGTGCCGAATCGCCGCGGGTGAGCGGCGCGACGGCGGGGAACGCTTTCCGTATAATCTCGTCACATTTCTTTTACCGCAAACGCACATCACTGACAAATGCTGATTCATCCTCAGTTCGATCCGGTGGCCATCCACCTGGGCCCGCTGGCCGTTCATTGGTACGGCCTGATGTACCTGCTGGGCTTCGCCCTGTTCCTCACCATGGGCAAGTACCGCCTGAAAAACGGCAACGACGTGCTTACCGTGCCCCAGCTGGACGACATGCTGATGTACGGCGCGGTCGGCGTGGTGGTCGGCGGCCGCCTGGGCGAGGTGCTGTTCTACCAGCCCGGCTACTATTTCAGCCATCCGCTGGAAATCTTCATGGTGTGGAAAGGCGGCATGTCCTTCCACGGCGGCTTCCTCGGCGTGCTGATCGCGGTGGCGATCTACGGCCGCAAGGTGGGCCGCGGCTTCTGGCAGCTGACCGACTTCGTCGCGCCGCTGGTGCCGCTGGGCCTGGCGGCCGGCCGCGTCGGCAACTTCATCAACGGCGAGCTGTGGGGCCGCGTGGCCAGCCCGGACCTGCCGTGGGCGATGCTGTTCCCGCAGGCGCGCATGGAAGACATCGCCGAGGCGCAGCAATCGGCCGATCTGATGAACATGCTGATGCAGTACGGCGGCCTGCTGCGCCACCCGTCGCAGCTGTACGAGTTCGCGCTGGAAGGCATCGTGCTGTTCGGCGCGCTGTGGATCTACAGCGCCAAGCCGCGCGCCACCGGCAAGGTGTCGGCGCTGTTCCTGATCGGCTACGGCCTGGCCCGCTTCATCAGCGAGTACTTCCGCAATCCGGACGCCGGCATTTTCGGCAAATCGGACGTGATCAGCATGGGCCAGTGGCTGAGCCTGCCGATGATCGTCATCGGCGTCGCGCTGTTTGCCTTCTTCAGCCGGCGCAAGCAAGGCTGAGCGGCTCCAACGCGAAAGGCCGGGACATCCCGGCCTTTTTTGCGTCCTGAAAACGGAAGACACTGGCTTTAAAACAAATTACGGAATATATAACTAATTTTTTATAATTTCTGGATATTAATTGATTCGGGTAAGATGGCGGCAATCCGCTTCACATCGGCACACAACCATACAAGGCTCGCCATGAAAAAGACCATCGCCGTCGCACTCGCCGTTGTCCTGACCTCCACCGCCGCCCTGGCCGACCGCCTGGACGACATCAAGAAAGCCGGCGTGCTGCGCGTCGCCGCCTTCGACAGCAACCCGCCGTTCGGCTTCCTGGACGCCAAGACCCGCCAGATCTCCGGCCTGGACGTGGACGTGGCCCAGCACATCGCCAAGAAGCTGGGCGTGAAGCTGCAACTGGTCCCGACCAACCCGGCCAACCGCGTGCCGCTGTTGGTGTCCGGCAAGGCCGACATCGTCGCCGCCAACTTCACCGTCACTGACGAGCGCAAGAAGCAGGTGGACTTCAGCCTGCCTTACTTCGCCTCCGGCCAGCAGTTCATCGTCCGCAAGGGCGCGCTGCAGAAGCCGGAACAGCTGGCCGGCCTGCGCGTAGGCGTGGACAAGGGCACCACCCAGGAAGTGTATCTGCGCGAGAAATACCCGAAGACCACCGTCGTCGCCTATGACGACACCCCGCTGGCCTTCACCGCGCTGCGCAACGGCAACGTCCAGGCCATCACCCAGGACGGCTCCAAGCTGGCCGCGCTGTTGGCCAACGCGCCGGACAAGGCCAAGTACGAGCTGGCGCCGTTCACGCTGACCCGCGAATACCAGGCCATCGGCCTGCCCAAGGGCGAGGCGCGGCTGACCAAGCTGGTGAACGAAACGCTGCAGCAGCTGGAGAAGAGCGGCGACGCGGCCAAGATCTACGACCATTGGTTCGGCCCCAAGACCAAGGCGCCGCTGCCGCGCGATTTCAAGATCGGCGACGCGGCCTGATTCCGGCCCGTCCCGCTTCGCAACCGCCGGCATCCCCGGCGGTTTTGCCGTTTCACCGCTGTAGAAAGACACACGCATGACCCCACCCGCCTGGCTCGGCCACAACTGGCTGGAGCCGCATTACCTACTCTGGCTGGGCAAGGGCGCGCTGCTGACCGGCTGGCTGTCGCTGCTGGTCATCGCCGCCGCCAGCCTGCTCGGCATCGCCTTCACCGCGCTGCTGGACGGCGGCCCGCGGCCGCTGCGGCTGGCGACGCGGCTGTTTCTGGAACTGCATCGCAACACGCCGCTGATGGTGCAGCTGCTGCTGTGGTATTTCGGCGTGTCCGGCCTGCTGCCGGACGAGGCGAAAATCTGGCTGAACACCCCGCGCGCGCTGGCCTTGCCGTTCGATCTGGCCCTGCCCTGGCCGTCGTTCGAATTCCTGGCAGCCTTCACCGCGCTGACGCTGTACAGCGCCGCCTTCATCAGCGGCGAGCTGCAAGCCGGGCTGAACGCGGTGCCCAAGGGCCAGCGGCTGGCGGCGCGGGCGCTGGGCATGAGCGGCTGGCAAGTGCTGCGCCTGGTGGTGCTGCCGCAGGCCTGGCAGCTGGTGAAGCGGCCATTGGTCGGCCAGTACACCGCCATCGTCAAGAACACCTCGCTGACCATGGCGATCGGCCTGGCGGAGCTCTCCTACGCCTCGCGCCAGGTGGAGACGGAAACGCTGCTGGCCTTCCAATCCTTCGCCGCCGCCACCGCGCTGTATCTGGTCCTGGTGCTGATCACCCAGTTGCTGGCCCAGCGGCCGGAGCCTGAATGGAGGACGCTGAGATGATTCCGGCGGTAATACAAGACAATCTCGACTACCTGCTGTGGGGCAATCTGTCCGGCGGCGAGCCCGGCGGCCTGCTGCTGACCGCGGCGCTGAGCCTGGCCGCGGCATTGCTGGCCAGCGCGCTGGGACTGGCGCTGGGCATCGTCCAGTTGATGGGCGGACCAACGTTGCGGCGCGGCCTGATGGCCGCCACCGCGGTGCTGCGCGCCATCCCGGTGCTGATGTTGATCTTCTGGTGCTATTTCCTGCTGCCGCTGCTGTTCGGCGTCGACATCCCCGGCCTCGCGACCGTGATCCTGGCGCTGGCGCTGATCCACTCCGCCTATCTGGGCCAGGCGGTGCTGGCCGGCCTGACGGCGGTGGGCCGCGGCCAATGGCACGCTGGGCTGGCGCTGGGCTTCTCCCGCTGGCAGACGCTGCGCTGGCTGATCCTGCCGCAGGCGCTGCGCATCATGCTGCCCTCCTTCGTCAACCAGTGGGTGTCGCTGCTGAAGGACAGCTCGCTGGCCTATATCGTCGGCGTCGCCGAATTCACCTTCGTCGCCACCCAGGTCAACAACCGCGAACAGGTGTATCCGCTGGAAATCTTCAGCGCCATCGCCGTCGGCTACCTGTTGCTGTGCAGCCTGTTGCAGATGCTGGGCCATTGGAGCGCGCGGCGCTGGCGGCCGGCCCGGGCATGAAAAAGGCCCGCGCAGACGCGCGGGCCGGTTGCCGAGCGGTGGGCCGCGCTCAGTCCAGGTGCTTCTTGAAGAACTGTTCCATCGCGCCGTAAGCAGCGAAGCGGTTTTCCTCGTTGTGGAAACCGTGGCCCTCGTTGTCCTTGACGATGTATTCGACGTCCACGCCGCGTTTCTTCAGCGCGTCGACGATCTGGTTGGACTCGTTGATGTTGACGCGCGGGTCCTTGGCGCCTTGCAACACCAGCAGCGGCGACTGGATGCGGTCCACATGGAACACCGGCGAGCGCTCGCGCAGCAGCTCCTTGTCCTTCTCCGGATTGCCCACCATCTCGTACATCGAATCCAGGAACGGCTTCCAGTACGGCGGAATGGTCTTCATGAAGGTGAACAGATTGGACACGCCGACGTAATCCACCGCGCAGCGGTACAGCTCAGGGGTCTTGGTGATGCCGGACAGCGTGGCGTAGCCGCCGTAGCTGCCGCCGTAGATGCACACCTTCTTGGGATCGGCCACGCCTTGCTTGACCAGCCAGTCGACGCCGTCGCTGACGTCGTCCTGCATCTTGCCGCCCCATTCCTTGAACGAGGCTTCCCAGAACTGGCGGCCATAGCCGGTGGAGCCGCGGAAGTTCATCTGCAGCACCGCCCAGCCGCGGCTGGCGAAGAACTGCACTTCCGGATTGAAGCGCCAGCTGTCGCGATACCACGGCCCGCCGTGCGGATTGACGATCACCGGCAGGTCCTTGGCGTCTTCCTTGCCCTTGGGCAGCGTCAGGTAGCCGTTGATGGTCAGGCCGTCGCGGCTGCGGTACTGGATGGGCTTCATGCTGGCCATCTTGTCTTCCGGCAGCCAGGGCGTGATTTCGGCCAGCAGCGTCAGCTTGTCGCTCTTCTTGTCGTACAGATAGCGCTTGCCCTGGGTCTTGTCATTCCAGGCCGCCACCACGAAACGGTCCTCGTTGCGATTGCCTGAGGTGATGTCCACCTGATAGCCCGGGAAATGGGACTGCAGCTTGGCGTATAGTTCGCGGGATTGCGGATCGAAGCACTCGCGGCCCGGCTTGTCGGTCTCGAAGCCGGCGCAAGTGATCACCTTGCGCTTGTGCGAGAAGTCGAGTCCGGAAACATCGACATCCTGGCGCGCGTAGATCTCCTTCGCCTCCTTGCCGGTCTTGGGATCGTACTCGACGATGGCAGCCTTGTCGCGACCCAGGCTGCTGGAAGCATAGAAACGCTGGTTGTCGAAGGTGAAGAACAGCGGCGTGAAGTTCTCGCGGAAATTGGTGGTCATCAGCTTGCGGAATTTGCCGCCGGGCTGGTCGCGGTACAGCACGGTGTTGTTGACGCCGTCGGTCTCGATCGCGATGCGGATATTGCCCTTGTGGTCGGTGATCCAGCTGGCCACCTTGCCCGGGTTTTCCGCCTCCAGCGTCAGCTTGCCGGTTTGCAGGTCGATGCGGTAAACGTCGAATATTTCCGGATTGCGCTTGTTCAGGCTGATCAGCAGCTGCTTGTCGTTGTCGACCAGGCCATCGACGATCTCGGCGCGCACGCCGGGAAACGGCGTCAGATCGCGGGTCTTGCCGCTTTTCAGATCCACGCTGTACAGGTGGAAGTTCTCGTCGCCGGCATTGTCCTTGACGTACACCAGCCTGTCGTTGCCCTTCCAGAAATAACCGGACAGGTCGCGGTCCTTGATCGCGGTGACGCGCTTGTCCGGCTGGCCTGGGCGGCGCACCACGATGTTGCGGCGCGACTCCCACGGCGACAGGAAGGCCACGCTCTTGCCGTCCGGCGACACCGTGAAGTTGCTTTGTTCCGGAAGGCGGAAAAAGTCGCGCAGCGGGATATCCGCCGCCAACGCGGAACCAGACAGCAGCGACGCCAGCAGCACAGTCAGAGTTTTCGTTTTCAACGCGGTTTCTTTCTTGATAGGGACGTGGAATCCGGCCATCGCAGCGGCCCGGCGCCAAGCGCGGTTTCGCGCGGAAAAATGATGGTACTGCCAGGCCGCCCAGCCATCAACATGCAAATGGAATTCAACCTAATTAAAATTTTCATAACAAAAACCACAGCAAGAAAGCAGGAAAAACCTTCGGTTTGACAGCCATCAAGCAGGATGAATCAGGCAATCCGAAACCAACGGCACAAGGCGTAAGCTTGCGCGATCCTCACTCCCGGAGCCTGCCATGCGCCGCCTTCTGCCTTCGCTGACTTTTCTCGCCGCCGTACTGGCCAATCTGCCCGCGGCCGCCGCTCCCGCCGCGCCCGATTACGTCGATCCCAGCCAATTTCTCAAGACCGCCGGCCAGCGCGTGCTGCCGCCCGACATCCCCTGGAATGGCAAAAGCCAGCAGTTCGCCGCAGCCAAAGACGATCCCTGGGCCACGCCGCTAGAAGCCTCCGGCTTCGCCCACACGCCGCCCTATCCGGAAACGCTGGCCTATCTGCAAAAGCTGGCGGCGGCGAAGCCTGACCTGATCCAGCTGACCGAATTGCAAGAAAAAACCGGCGAGGGCCGGCCGTTCATGATGGCGGTGGCGTCCAGCAGCGCCGACAAGTCCGCGGCCGGACTCAAGGCCTCCGGCAAGCCGACGGTCTACATCGAAGCCGGCATCCACCCTGGCGAAGCGAACGGCAAGGACGCCGGCCTGATGCTGCTGCGCGACCTGACCGTCGGCGGCGCGCAGCGCGCCTTGCTGGACAAGGTGAACATTCTGTTCGTTCCCACCGTCAACATCGACGGCGACGTGCGCTATGGCAAATACGGCCGCATCAACCAGAATGGTCCGGACGAGACCGGCTGGCGCGTCAACAGCCGCAACCTCAACCTGAACCGCGACTTCGCCAAACTGGACAGCCCGGAAATCCGCAACGTGGCGCGCGTGCTCGGCCAGTACCAGCCGGACTTCTTCATCGACACCCACAGCACCGACGGCGTCAACTACCGGTACGACGTCACCTACTGCAACAACGGCCAGGGCTGGTCGCCGGCCTCCAGCCGCTGGATGGACCAGGTGATGACGCCCTATGTCTACAGCCAGCTGCGCGCCTACGGCCACGAGCCCAACGTCTGCATCTCGATGAACGACAACGAGGACATCGGCAAGGGCTACTACCCCTACTACAGCGATCTGGCGCGCTTCTCCAACCAGTACGCCGACGTGCGCGGCATCCCCGCCATCCTGGTGGAGCTGCACGCGCTCAAGCCGTACAAGCAGCAGGTGCTGGGCAATTACGCGCTGTACAAGGCCATTCTGGAAAGCGTGGCCGCCAATCGGGATAGCCTGCGCGCCGCCATCGCCGCTGACCGCGCGGCGCGGCCCAAGAACGTGACGCTGACCTGGAAAGCGGCCGACGGCCAGCCGCAGATGGTGGACTTCAAGGGCGTGAAATTCGACAAGGCGCAATCGCCGATCACCGGCGACAAGATCGTGCGCTGGAGCAACCAGCCGCAAGACTACAAGATTCCGATCACGCCGCAATCCGAGCCCGATCTGGTCGTCGCGCGGCCCAAGGCCTACGTGGTGCCGGCGCAATGGCGGGAAGTGATAGAGCGGCTGAAGACGCACGGCATCGCGATGAGCACACTGGACAAGCCGACCGCGTTCGACGTCACCGCCTATCGGCTGGATGAGGTCAAGCTGGGCACGCCGTTCGAGCCGGACCGCGAATCGGCCGACAAGATTCCCGGCTACGAAGGCCGACTGCTGATCAGCGGCAAGCCGGTGGCGATGCCGCGCAAGGTCACTTATCCGGCCGGATCTGTCGTCATCAACCCCGACCAGCCGCTGGGCGCGCTGGCCATGGTGCTGCTGGAGCCGTCCAGCCCGGACTCCTTCCTCAGCTGGGGCTTCTTCAACGCCAACCTGACCTCGGCCGAAGCGCCCGAAGCTTATGTGATGGAGCCAATGGCGCGGCGGATGCTGGCGGAAAGCCCGGAACTGCGCAAAGCCTTCGCCGCCAGGCTCAAGGCCGACCCCAAGTTCGCCAAGGACCGCAACGCCCGCCTCAACTGGTTCTACGAGCGCACGCCCTTCGCCGACAGCAACCGCTATCTCTACCCGGTAGGCGTCATCCGCTGAGGACGCTGCGGCCGCCCGCGGCGGCGGCCGGGTCTACAATGCAGGTACCGGCGGGCGCCTTGCCCGCCGCCGGCGGATAGCGCTACCGGAGACCCTCGATGCAAGGCTACCAACTGTCGTTCTTCACCCAGCAGGGGCATCGCCACCACGGCGTGCCCTTGGCGGAATGGATTTTGCAGGAGGCCCGCCGGCTGGGCATAGGCGGCGCCACGCTGTTCGCCGCCAGCGAGGGCTTCGGCGGCGACCGCCGCATCCACGCCGCCCGCTTCTTCGAGCTGGCCGATCAGCCCGAGGAGGTGACGATGGCGCTCAGCGCGCAGGAGGCCGAGATGTTGCTGGACCGGCTGCGCGGCGAAGGCGTCAAGGTTTTTTATGTGAAGACGCCGGTGGAATACGGCATGCTGGGAGAGAAGTAAGGCCGGACTTCGGCTCAAAATGGCGAAGACCGTCCCGGCCCCTCAGGGAAACGAGACGGTCCGGGCGATTGCGCGGAAAATCAGAATGTCACATCGAAGCCTGCATCCGCGACTGCCGCAGCCAGCTCCTCAGGCGATACCGTTTCAGCGTCGTAAGCCACGCGCGCCTGTTTTTCCTCCAGGCTCACCTGGGCATCGCTGACGCCGGCCATGCCGTTCAGCACGCCGGTCACGCTCTTCACGCAGCCGCCGCAGGTCATGCCGTCTATGTTCAAAACCAGTTCTGCCATGTTCATCTCCATCGTTGGAATAAAAGTTGGTTGAAGCTTCAGCGCCAGCGCCGAAGCAGCAAAGAGTTGGACACCACCGACACCGAGCTGGCCGCCATCGCCGCGCCGGCGATCACCGGGTTCAGCATGCCGGCGGCCGCCAGCGGAATGCCCAGCACGTTGTAAACGAAAGCGAAGGCCAGGTTCTGGCGGATCTTGGCCAGGCTGGCGCGCGACAGGCGGATGGCGTCCACCGCGTGCGCCAGATCGCCGTGCATCAGCGTGATGTCGGCGGCGGCGATGGCCACGTCGGAGCCGGCGCCCATCGCCAGGCTGACGTCGGCCGCGGCCAGCGCCGGCGCGTCGTTGACGCCGTCGCCCAGCATCGCCACCTTGCTGCCCCGCTGTTGCCAGTATTTGACCACATCAGCCTTGTCTTGCGGTTTCATGCCGGCGCGCCACTCTTCGATGCCGGCTTCGGCGGCGATGCTGCGCGCGGTGCTCTCATGATCGCCGGTCAGCATCACCACCTTGACGCCCAACCCGCGCAGCGCGGCGACCGCGCCCTTGGAGCTGCCGCGCAGCGGATCGGCCAAGGCCAGCAGGCCCAGCGGCCGGTCGTCCAGGCTGACCGCCACCACGGTATTGCCCTCCAGCGGCCAGGCGGCCGCCTCTGGCGGCAGAGCCAGGCCGATCCAGGACGGCACGCCCACCTTGACCGTGCCCACGCCTGGCAGCGCGGCCTCGACGCCGTTGCCGACGTCGGCGCGGAAACGCTCGCAAGCCAGCAAGGGCAGCGCCGATTCTTTCGCCCGCTGCAGCAAAGCATGGGCCAGCGGATGCTCGGAGCCGGCCTCGGCGCTGGCCGCCAGCTGGATCAAGCGGTTCTCGTCGCCATCCAGCGCCAACGCATGGCGCAGCGTCGGCCGGCCCTCGGTCAGCGTGCCGGTCTTGTCCACCAGCAGCACATCCACCTTGCCGGCCTGCTCCAGCGCCGCGGCGTTGCGGAACAAGATGCCGCGGCGCGCGCCATTGCCCACGCCCACCATCACCGCAGTCGGCGTGGCCAGGCCCAGCGCGCACGGGCAGGCGATCACCAGCACCGCCACCGCGTGGATCAGGGCCTGCGCCCAGTCGCCGTACAGCCAGCCGGTCAAGACGAAGGTCAGCAGCGCCACCGCGCTGACCGCCGGCACGAAAATGGCCGAAATGCTGTCGGCCAAGCGTTGGATCGGCGCCTTGCTGCCTTGGGCCGCCGCCACCATGCGCACGATCTCGGCCAGCTGGGTATCGCCGCCGACGCCGGTGGCGCGCACCTTGAGCATGCCATCCTGGTTGCGAGTGGCGGCGTAGACCTTGTCGCCGGCCTGCTTGGCCACCGGCCGGCTCTCGCCGGTCAGCATGCTTTCGTCCAGCCAGGCCTGGCCGTCCACCACCTCGCCGTCCACCGGCAGGCTGTCGCCGTGGCGCACCACCACCAAGTCGCCGCGTTGCAGCTTATCCACCGCCACCTCGACCAGCTCGCCGTCGCGCTCGACGCGGGCGGTCTTGGGCGCCAGCTTCACCAGCGCGGCGATCGCCGCCGAGGTCTTGCCCTTGGCCCTCGCCTCCAGCAGCTTGCCCAGCAACACCAGCGTGATCACCGCCGCGCTGGCCTCGAAATACACGTGCTGGTCTTCCAGACCCAGCAGGGTCACAGCGGCCGACAGCAGCCAGGCCATGCTGGTGCCCAGCGCCACCAGCACGTCCATATTGGCGACGCCGCCGCGCAGCGCCTGCCAGGCGCCGCGGTAGAAACGCCAGCCGACGATGAACTGCACCGGCGTCGCCAGCGCCAGCTGCCACATTCTGGGCAGCCAGCCATGGTGGCCGCCGGCGAACATCGCCGCCATTTCCACCATGAAAGGCAGCGTCAGCAGCGCGGAGGCGGCGAACCACGCCAGCTCGCGGCGGTAGCGGGCGGCGGCTTCGGCCTCGCCGCCGCCATCCTCGCGCAGCGAGGGCTCGAAACCGGCCTTGCGCACCGCGTCCAGCACTCGGTCGCGGTCCGTCAATCCAGGCAAGAAATCCACCCGCGCCGACTCGGCGGCGAAATTGACGCTGGCCTCCACGCCCGGCAATCGGCCCAACGCCTTTTCCAGCCGGGCCGCGCAGGCGGCGCAACTCATGCCGCCGATGCCCAGTTCCAGCGTCTGGCGTGGCACGTCGAAGCCGCAGCGGACGATGGCGTCCACCAGTTGCTGCGGCTTGGTTTGATCCGGGTCGTAGCGCAGCTGGGCGCTTTCATTGGCGAAACTGACCGCCGCCTCCACGCCGTCCATGCGGTTCAGCTGCTTCTCGATGCGGGCTGCGCAGGCGGCGCAGCTCATGCCGGCGACCGGCAGCGTCAACAGGGATTGTGTCATCGCATCCTCCTGCCCTTGTTATACCCCCACGGGGTATTAAACGCAAGAGTGGAAAGACCCGCTCCCCCTTTACCCGCGGGCCTGCCCGTGTTAACAAGATGGAAGACGACAACAACAAGGTAGTCCCATGCCCCTGAAACGCTATGGTGCCGACTGCGCATTGCTGGTGGTGGATGTGCAGAACAGTTTCTGTCCGGGCGGCGAGCTGGCCGTACCGGGCGGAGACGAAGTGGTGCCCTTGATCAACCACCTGTCGCTGCTGTTCGAAAACGTGGTGCTGACCCAGGACTGGCATCCGGCCGGGCACGTGTCGTTCGCCTCCAGCCACCCCGGCATGCAGCCCTTCCAGAGCCTCGACCTGCCCTACGGCCCGCAAACGCTGTGGCCGGACCACTGCGTCGCCGGCAGCCGAGGCGCCGACTTCCACCCCGAGCTGGAAACCGAGCACGCCCGGCTGATCGTGCGCAAGGGCGTCCACGCGCAGGTGGACAGTTATTCCGCCTTCGTCGAAGCCGACCGCGCCGCCACCACCGGCCTGGCCGCTTACTTGAACGCGCTGGGGGTGAAAAAGGTATGGCTGGCCGGCCTCGCCACCGATTTCTGCGTGGCCTGGAGCGCCATCGACGCCTGCGCCGCCGGTTTCGAGACCTTCGTGGTGGAGGATGCCTGCCGGGCGATAGACATGGACGGCTCGCTGGCCGAGGCCTGGATGGAAATGCGGCAGGCCGGCGTCAAGCGGCTACGCTCCGACGAGGTGTAAAGCACAATCAGCCGGTGCATTGCCGGCTGATTGACATGATTCGTGATCAGAAATGGTGGTGGATGCCCGCCTGCTTCACGATCTCATTTGCGGCATGCCTGGACCGAATACTGCTATCCACCGGAAATTTCGTATCTGTGATGAGGCTATACCAGATTTCGTGGTCGCCTTTCCCTTGGCGATCAAAGCGGCAGCCATGCTCCTTCAACTTTTTCTTTACCACAGCGGTAAAGTCAGTCACAAATTACCTCGGTTGAGACCTGTTCCGATTTCAGACGAAAACGAATCTCTCCCTCGGGCAAAGGCTGATCATTCAGCTCCAGCAACTCCGGAATGCGAGCCTTAAGCATGGCCACCAGCTCCTCACGCGTAGCCGCCTCTGCGACCAGCCCTCGTACATCTTTACTGCTGGCCACCCAAACACCGGCTTCATCGTCCCAGATTGCATGAACCGAAAACGGCTTCATGGCTCTCTCCCGTAATTCTGACTAGAATCAATAGCCTATTTAAGCTTCGATTCATGATGGCACCGCGAAGATAGAGCGTCAAATCCACCGCCGCTTCCAGAACCACCAGCTCATGCCAGCGGAAATCCCGCCCATCGCCAGCAGCACGATGAAGTAGCCGTAATGCCACTTCAACTCCGGCATGTACTCGAAATTCATGCCGTAGATGCCGGCGATCAGCGTCAGCGGCATGAAGATCATCGTGATCACCGTCAACACCCGCATCTGCAAGTTGAGCCGGTGCGACTGGGTGGAAAGATACAAGTCCATCATGTCGCCGACCATTTCGCGGTTCATCTCCAACGACTCCAGCACATGGACCACGTGGTCGTAGGCGTCGCGCAGGTAGACGCGGGTATCCTCGCCGAAGCGCTCCTCGTCGCCGCGGTTCAGCGACAGCAGCACCTCGCGCAGCGGCAGCAGCGCGCGCCTGAGTTTCAGGCAATCGCGCTTCAGCCGCTGGATCTGGCGCAGCACGCCGTTGTCGCGCCCTGCCAGCAGCTGGCCGTCGGTGCGCTCCACCTTGTCGTTGAACTGGCCGAGCACGCCGAAGTAGTCGTCAATGATGGCGTCCAGCAGCGAATAGGCCAGGTAGTCGGCGCCGCGGCGGCGCAATGCGCCGCGACCCTTGCGCAGCCGCTCGCGCACCTGCTCGAACACGCCGGTGGGCTTTTCCTGAAACGACAGCACGAAGCCGTCGCCCAGCACCAGGTACATCTGGTCGGATTGCAGCCGCCCGCCCTGCTGGTAATCGAACACGCGGCAGGCGAGGAACAGATAGTCTTCGTAGTCTTCCAGCTTGGGCCGCTGGCGGGCGTTGAGGATGTCCTCCTGCACCAGCGGGTGCAAACCGAAGCGCTCGCCTATCGCCTGGATGGCGGCGGCGTCGCTCAGGCCGTAGACATTGAGCCACAGCACCTCGCCGCGGCGGCGGTAGCTGGCAAGATTGGCCAGCGGCAGGTCGGCCAGCTCGATCGCCTCATCGGCGCAGAAGTCGAACAGCGACAACTTGGTGCCCGCGTGCTTGGCCTCGCCCACCGGCAGCAACGTCCCCGCCTGCTCGCCCAGCGTCGGCAGCCTCTCCTTCAATTCCGGATGGCGCATCGGCGGCTTATTTCTGCACGATGTCGAGCTGGAAGCCGACATTCTTCCACTGGCCCACTTCCTGCTGGAAGCTGCTGGCCGACAGCGGGTTGGCCTCCAGCCAGTCGCCGCTCAGCGACAGCGTGAAGCCGCGCGCGTGCTGGCTCAGGTCCAGCTCCGCCGGCAGCGCGGCGTTGATGCGGCTGCGGTAGAACAGCACCGCGACGCGCAGCGCCACCACCGCCTGCCACAAGGCCGGCTGGCTGATGTATTGCGCCATCTTACCCATGTCGCCGCGGTGGCCCAGCACGATGGCGGCCAGCGTGGCCTGCTCGCGCTTAGAGAAGCCCGGCATGTCGGCGTTCTGCAGGATATAGGCCGAATGCTTGTGGTAGGCGGTGTGGGCGATGGTCAGGCCGATCTCATGCAGCTTGGCCGCCCACGACAGGCGCTTGAGCATGTCCTGGTCCACGTCCTCGCCGGCCAGCATCCGGTACAGGCGCTCGGCCAGCTGGTTGACGCGCTCGGCCTGCTGCGCGTCGGCGTGGTAGCGGCGCTTGAACAGCGCCACCGTGCTGTCGCGCATGTCCTTCTCGCGCTGGCGGCCCAGCAGATCGTAGAGCACGCCGTCGCGCAGCGCGCCCTCGGTGACGATCATCTTCTCGACTTCCAGCTCCTCGAACACCGCGATCATGATGGCGAGGCCGCCGGCCAGCACCGGCGCGCGATCGGCCTTCAGGCCGTTGACCTTGATCGCGTCTATGCTGCCCTGCTTGATCAATACTTCGCGCAACTGCTCCATGCCGGCCAGGGTGATGTCGGCTCGGCTCCAGTCATTGATCTCCAGCACGTCGCGCAGCGAGCGCGCGGTGCCGGAAGTGCCGACGGCGATCTGCCACTCGCTGGGGCGGTATTCGTGGCGGATGCGCTGGATCTCGTTGCGGGCGGCCAGCGTGGCGTCGCGGAAATTGCCGCGGGTCAGCTTGCCGTCCGGGAAAAAGCGCATCGTGTAGCTGACGCAGCCCAGCGGCAGGCTTTCGGTGACCAGCGCCTTGTAATGGCTGCCGATGATGAATTCGGTGGAGCCTCCGCCGATGTCCACCACCATCCGGCGCTCCTTGGTGTCCGGCAGCGAGTGGGCGGCGCCCAGGTAGATCAGCCGCGCTTCTTCGCGTCCGGCGATCACTTCGATCGGGAAGCCCAGCCGCTCCTCGGCCTCGGCGATGAAGGCCGGCGCGTTCCTGGCCACGCGCAGCGTGTTGGTGCCGACTACGCGGACCTGGGCGGGCACGAAGCCGCGCAGCCGCTCGCCGAAACGGGCCAGGCAGGCCAGCGCGCGCTCTTGGGTGTCGTCGTTCAGGTGTTTGTCGGCGGTGAGGCCGGCGCCCAGGCGCACGGTTTCTTTCATCACGTCCAGGGCGTACAGCTGGTCGTCCACCACGCGGGACACTTGCAGCCGGAAGCTGTTGGAACCCAGATCGATGGTGGCCAGCACGGTGTGCGGGGGCGTGGCGTGTGTCAAGGACACCCCTTTTCTTGTTCGGTTGCGCCCGCGGGGCCGCAGCGGAGCGAACAACGCCCGGCGCGCCCGGCAAGCAAAATGGCGGTAACCGCGAGATGTTACCGCCATTTTGCGCTCAGCGTCATGTCCGGACCGCGCCGCTCAGCGTCCCATGGTTTCGCGCTTGATGTCTTCCAGCGTGGTGTGGCGGATATCCTTGCCCTTGACCAGGTAGACCACGTATTCGGAGATGTTCTTGGCGTGGTCGCCGATGCGCTCGATGGCCTTGGAGATGAACAGCGTGTCGATCGACATGCTGATGGTGCGCGGATCTTCCATCATGAAGGTGATCAGCTGGCGCAGCTCGGACGCGAAATTCTCGTCCAGCCGCTGGTCTTCCTCGGCCAGCTCCAGCGCGGCGCTGGTGTCCAGCCGGGCGAAGGCGTCCAGCGCGCGGCGCAGCATCGCCAGCGCCACGTCTGCCATCTTTTCGATTTCGCGGAAGCGCGGCATCTGGAAGCGTTCGGACTGGTGGATGGTCTTGCCCATCCGCGCGATCTTGGCCGCCTCGTCGCCGATGCGCTCCAGATCGGTGATGATCTTGATCACGGTGAAGACGATGCGCAGATCGCTGGCCGCCGGCTGGCGGCGGGCGATGATATGCAGGCAGTCGTCGTCGATGCCGACTTCCATCGCGTTGACCAGCGCGTCCTCGGCCATCACCTTGTCCAGCCGCGGCACGTCGCCGGCCATCAGGGCATCGACGGCGGACAGGATCTGCTGCTCCACCAGGCCGCCCATCTGCAGCACACGGGTACGGATGGTTTCCAGCTCCAGATCGAACTGCTTGGAAATGTGTTCTGCCATGTTTGCCTCGGAAATCTCGCGAAAATGGTAAATTGTAAGACAAGCAGATGACAGCCGCGTGACATGCCATCTTCGCCCGGCCGCGTCCAGCCGGCCGGGACGGACAGGATTCGCCTCAGCGCAGCACTTCCACGCCGCTCTGCTTGCCCAGCACCAGCACGTCGGCGCGGCGGCGGGCGAACAGGCCACAGGTGACGACGCCGGCGATGTGGTTGATGATTTCCTCCAGCTCCACCGGCTTCATGATCTGCAGGCCGTGCACGTCCAGGATCACGTTGCCGTTGTCGGTGGTCACGCCCTGGCGCAGTTCCGGGTGGCCGCCCAGACGCACCAGCTCGCGCGCGACGTAGCTGCGCGCCATCGGAATCACCTCGATCGGCAGCGGGAAAGCGCCCAGCATGGCCACGTACTTCTGCTCGTCGGCGATGCAGATGAACTCGTCGGCCACGCCGGCGACGATCTTCTCGCGCGTCAGCGCCGCGCCGCCGCCCTTGATCATGTGCAGGTGGTGGTTGATCTCGTCGGCGCCGTCGATATACACCGGCAGCTTCTCCACTTCGTTCAGGTCGAACACCGGAATGTGGTGAGCCTTCAGCCGCGCGGTGGAGGCCTCGGAGCTGGATACCGCGCCCTTGATGCGCCCCTTGATGCCGGCCAGTTCCTCGATGAACAGATTGACGGTGCTGCCGGTGCCCACGCCGATGATGGCGTCTTCCGGCACGAATTCCAGCGCCTTCTTGGCGACGGCGAGTTTCAGTTGATCCTGGGTCAGCATGATGGGGCCTCCTGGTTGGTGTTGTGCCGCCCATGCCCGGCATGAGCGATGATGCGCGATTATCCCATAAGCGGACTGCGCCGGCATGACGCCTGGCCGCTTGTTCAAAATCTTGCAGAGCAAGTTGATCATCCCGCTGGCCCGAGGCTCGCCAAAGCGAGCCATTCAAGCCACACGGCGCAGAGGCTCGGCTCTGGATCAGCGTTTTTTGGCCGCGGCGCTTAGGCCGGCATCAGCAGGCAGACAGCCTGCGCCTCTATCGCCTCGCAGCGGCCCAGATAACCCAGCTTCTCGTTGGTCTTGCCCTTGACGTTGACCGCGCCGACATCCAGCCCCAGATCCGCCGCGATATTGGCGCGCATCTCGTCGATGTGCGGCGCCAGCTTCGGCCTTTGCGCGATCAGCGTGCTGTCCACATTGACCGGCCGCCAGCCGGCAGCCCGCACCCGCGCCGCCGCTTCGCGCAGCAGCGCGCGGCTGTCGGCGCCCTTGAATTCGACTGCGGTGTCCGGGAAATGGCGGCCGATGTCGCCCAGCGCGGCGGCGCCCAGCAGCGCGTCGGTGATCGCGTGCAGCAGCGCGTCGGCGTCCGAGTGGCCGAGCAGGCCCTTGTCATGCGGAACGTCCACTCCGCCCAGAATCAGCGGGCGGCCTTCCACCAATTGGTGCACGTCGTAGCCTTGTCCGATGCGAAACATGTTCTTCCTTGCTGTTCAGTAGTCTTCGCGCGCGGCCAGGATGGCGCGGGCCAGCGCCAGGTCGCGCGGATAGGTGACCTTGAAGTTCTGCGCGTCGCCCTCCACCAGCAGCGGCTTCAATCCCAGGCGCTCGACGGCGGCCGCCTCGTCGGTGATGTCCTCGGCCGCCACGCCGCGCAGCGCGTTCTCCAGCACGCCGGCGCGGAACATCTGCGGCGTCTGCGCCAGCCACAGGCCGTTGCGCGGCACGGTGGCGGCGACATGGCCGTCGGCGTCGGCGCGCTTGACGGTGTCCGGCACCGGCAGCGCCAGCAGGCCGCCCACCGCATGGCCGGACAAGGCTGCGATCAGGCGCTCCACGGCGGCCACCGACAGGCAGCAGCGCGCGGCGTCGTGCACCAGCACCCAGTCGTCCTCGGCGCAGGCGAGCGCGGCCAGTCCATTGGCCACGCTTTCGGCGCGGCTGGAGCCGCCGACTCGGCGCACCGACAGCTTGGGCAGATCCCAGTCGAAACCGTCGAACCATTCGTCCTGCGGCGACACCACCACCGCCACTTCGTCCACCCCCGGCACCGCCGCCAGCGTGGCCAGCGTGTGCCACATCAGCGGCTTGCCGTTCAATTGCAGATATTGCTTGGGGCTGGGCGCGCCGAAGCGGCTGCCGGAGCCCGCCGCCGGCACCAGCGCGATCATTCTGGCCATCGCCTCAATCCCCCGCCTGCGCCGGCTGCTCCAGGCCGCGCCAGACGCAGGCGCCCTTCACCGTCTTGTCCAACACATCCAGATAAGCCTGATGCTCGGCCTCTTCGGCCTCGCTGGCGGCCAGCACTTTCAGCGGCTTGCGCTCGAACTGGATGGCGCCAGCGTCTCCCGGCAGCTCCACCTCGATGTCCATCGCCAGGCTTTCCTGGCCGCGCGTCATCCATAGATAGACTTCGGACAACAGCTCGCAGTCCACCAGCGCGCCGTGCAGGGTCCGGTTGGAGCGGTCGATCTCGAAGCGGTCGCACAAGGCGTCCAGGCTGTTGCGCTTGCCCGGAAACATGTCGCGCGCTTCGCGCAGCGTGTCGATCACGCTGGCGCAAAGCTTGTCGATCGGCTCGATGCCGATCTTGGCGAACTCGGCGTTGAGAAAGCCGATGTCGAAGGGCGCGTTGTGGATGATCAGCTCGGCGCCGCGCAGAAAATCGGCGATTTCCTGCCCCACCTTGGAGAACACCGGCTTGCCGTCCAGAAACTCCAGCGAGATGCCGTGCACGCGCTGGGCATCGGGATCGATCTCCCGCTGCGGATGGATGTAAAGATGCAGGTGCTTGCCGGTCAGCTTGCGGCCGACCATTTCCAGGCCGGCGAACTCAATGATGCGGTGGCCCTGCTGCGGATCGAGACCGGTGGTTTCGGTATCGAGAATAATCTGTCTCATGCTGCGTCCTGCCCGCGAAACCGTATCGACGGCGCCGCGGTGTGTCTACTGGTCAGACCGACTCCACGCCCTTGTTGGCGAGTTGATCGGCTCTCTCGTTGAACTCGTGGCCGGAGTGGCCCTTCACCCAGCGCCACTCCACTTCCAGATGGCGGTTGCGCTCGGCGTCCAGCTCCTGCCACAGATCGGCGTTCTTCACCGGCTCCTTGGCCGCGGTTTTCCAGCCGCGCGCCTTCCAGCCGTGTATCCATTCGGAAATGCCCTTCTGCACATACTGGGAGTCGGTGTAGACCACCACCTTGCACGGCCGGTTCAACGACGCCAGCGCCCGGATCACGGCCATGATTTCCATTCTATTGTTGGTGGTACCGCGCTCGCCGCCGAACAATTCCTTTTCCTTGCCCTTGTAACGCATCAACGCGCCCCAGCCGCCGGGGCCGGGATTGCCCTTGCAGGCGCCGTCGGTGTAAATCTCGACTCTGTCTTCTGTCGTCATGCTGTCTCGTTCATTGGCAGGACGATACGCCGTCCCGCTCGGTTGTTTCCGGCCGCTTGTGCGTGTGCTGGCGCTCGTTGCCCGCCACCACGCCCAGCGCGCCCTTCTTCTTGGCCTGCTGCTTCCAGTTGGGCGTGATCAGCCGCATGCCGCGCTGGCGCTTGACCGCCTCGATTCCATATACCCCGGCCGCCAGCGGCCACCAGCGTTCGCCCGCGTCTTCCATGAAGCCGCATCGGCCCAGCCAGTCCTGGCGCGAAAACGGCGGCGCATACGCCATGAAGGCGCCTTCCTCCAGTTCCAGCTCCAGCAGCGCCAGCCAGTCCTTGATCCGGGGCTGGGTGAAAAAATTGCCGTTCCAGGGCGCCGATTCCCGGCCCTGGATCAGCCTCCGCACGCCCCACAGCGACAGCGGGTTGAAGCCAGTCAGGATCAGCCGGCCCTCCGGCATCAACACGCGGTCCGCTTCGCGCAGTACCTGGTGCGGCTGGGTGGTAAAATCCAGCACATGGGGCATCACCAGCAGATCCAGGCTGCGGGTTTCGAACGGCAGGAAGGCGGGATCGCAGCGCACGTCGACATCGCCGTAATCGGCCACCCGGCACTGCCAGGGAATGCGGTTGCCGCTCAAGCAATCCATTTCCGGCAACCCGACCTGCACCGCGTGGTAGCCGAAGGCGTCGGCCACCGCCCGCTCGAAATATTCCTGCTCGCGCTGCAGCAGGTAACGTCCGAGCTCGGTGCCGGTCAGCCAGGCGCCAAACGAATTTTTCATGGGGGAAAGCCTTATGGCAGCCACGTTTAGCATCGCCCCGGTAGGGGCATTCACTGACAATTATATCTGGGTTTTGCGCGAGGGCGCTCGCGCCGTCGCCGTGGACCCCGGCGAAGCCGCGCCGCTGCTGCGCTATCTGGAGCAGGAGAAGCTGCGGCTGGAGGCCGTGCTGATCACCCACCACCACGCCGACCATTGCGGTGGCCTGCCGGAGCTGCTGCGCGCCTGTCCGGGCGTTCCTGTCTATGGCCCGGCCGGCATTCCCGGCGTCAGCCATCCGGTGACGGAGGGCGACGCCATCGAGCTGGACATGGGACAGGCCAAGGTGCTGGAAGTGCCCGGCCACACGCTGGACCACCTGGCATACCTGCTGGACGACGCGCTGTTTTGCGGCGACACTCTGTTCGCCGCAGGCTGCGGCAGGGTATTCGAAGGCACGCCGGAACAGATGCTGGCTTCGCTGAAAAAACTGGCCCGATTGCCGCCGCAAACCAAGGTTTACCCCGCCCACGAATACACGCTGTCCAATCTGCGCTTCGCGCTGGCTGCCGATCAGCATAATCCGATACTCGCGATGCGCCACAGCCGCGACAGCGCGCTGCGCGAACGCGGATTGCCCACCCTGCCCAGCACCATCGCGCTGGAAACCGCCAGCAACCCCTTCCTGCGCAGCGGCGAACCGGCGCTGCGCGAAGCGCTGCGGCAGCGCGGCGGACATCCCGGCGACAGCGAGGAAACCTGCTTCGCCATGCTGCGGGAATGGAAGAACGATTTTCGCTGACAGGCATGCCGGATACGTAACTTTTCGCAGTCCATCCGCGGAGCCCTTCACTTGCTCGCGAAATGGGCTATAAGCAATGAAAGCGCATGAAATGATTTGCCTTTTTCAATTGACACCCCCCTGACGCATGTTTAGCATCAGCCGGAATCAGAAATACGGGCTCGTCTGAATGAAACGCTTCACTCCATTGGCACTCGCCGTGTCGCTCGCATTGCCATTCGCATCGCTGGCCCTGGCCGGCCCCGCGCCGTCTTCCGGCGTGGACGAGGCGATGGCCGCCGGCCTCGACATGATGCTGCTGAACTCCAGCCTGCTGCGTAACGGCGACGACGTCTGGAAGCGCGTGCGCGAAGGCTTTCAGCTGGATGAGGTCAACGCCGACACCGTCCGCCGCCAGGAGCGTTTCTACGCCAGCCGTCCCGAATACTTCAAACGCACGCTGGACCGCAGCCGCAAATACCTGTTCCACATCATGAACGAGGTGGAGCGCCGCGGCATGCCGACCGAGATCGCGCTGCTGCCGATGGTGGAAAGCGCCTTCGTGCCCACCGCCAATTCCCGCGTCGGCGCCGCCGGCTTGTGGCAGTTCATGCCGGCCACCGGCCGCCATTACGGGCTGGAGCAGACCTGGTGGTATGACGGCCGCCGCGACGTGACCGACGCCACCCGCGCCGCGCTCGACTACCTGCAGAACCTGTACGCCCAGTTCGGCGACTGGAACCTGGCGCTGGCCGCGTACAACTGGGGCGAAGGCAATCTGGCCCGCGCGATCGCCAAGGCCCAGGCCAGCGGCATCGAACCCACCTACGAAAACATCCGCCTGCCGAACGAGACGCGCAACTACGTGCCCAAGCTGCTGGCGGTGCGCAACATTCTGCTCAGCCCGGACAAGTACGGCGTCCACCTGGACAAATTCCCCAACAAGCCCTACTTCGTCGCCGTCTCCACCGGCAAGCACATGAACATCGACATCGCCGCCAAGCTGGCCGGCATCTCGGTGGCGGAATTCAAGGAATTGAACCCGGCCTTCAACCTGCCGGTGTTCGCCTACAAGGCCGGCCGCCAAATGTTGTTGCCGGCCGCCAAGGTCGACAAGTTCCAGGCCAATCTGGACAAGTGGAGCAAGCCGCTTCTGACCTGGGAAGTTTACGTTCCCAAGAGCGACGAGAACATCAACGCCGTCGCCGGCGACCACGGCATGAGCAGCGGCCAGCTGATCGCGGCCAACCGCATCAGCGGCGGCACGCTGAAAGCCGGCCAGCCGGTGCTGGTGGCGATGAACAAGCCGCTGAACGACGGCCAGTCGTTCGAATCGGTGGATACCCCGATCGGCGATGCGCCGGTCAGTGCCGGCGCGACGCTGATCGCGCAAGCCGAACCGGCCCCTGCTACGGCCCAGCCTGCGGTGACGCAGGTCGCGCTGGCAGCAACGCCGCAGGCCGCGGCGCCGACAGCCGTCGCCTCCGTCCAGCCGCAAATCACGCCGCAGCCAGCAACAGACACCGGCCTCGCCGCGCGCCAAGCCGTGCTGCTGGCCAGTTCGGCCAATACCGCCGAAGACAGCGCCGCCGCCCGCTCGTTGGCCACCCGCGATCTCGGCAGCTACACCGTCGCCAGCGGCGACACGCTGTACAGCATCGCCCGCCGCAGCAATCTCGACATCAACGACCTGAAAACGCTGAATCAACTGGACGGCAATCTGGTCCAGGTTGGCCAAAAACTGAAACTGAAAGCCGACAGCGCAACCGATAATCTCGTCGCCAACAGCGACGACGACGGCGCGGATCCAGCCTTGGTCAAGGTAGCCGAGCGCCGCCCGGCCGCCAACGCAAGCCATGCCCACCGCAGCAAGGAATACGTGGTTCAGCGCGGCGACACGCTGTTCAGCATCGCCCGCCGTTTCGGCGTCACCCACAACGACATTCAGCGCATCAACGGCAGCCGGCACCCCAACCATCTGCAACCGGGCCAGAAGGTCAAGATCGTCGGCCTGTAATCAATCGAAAAACGGCAATGCCCGCATGAAATCGGCCCGAAAATACCGGGCCGATTTTCATTAAATCATCAGGACTTTCTGGGCGCGCCGCGCATCCTCCTCACCAGGCTGCGCGCCGGCGGCGGCGCGGCGATCAATTGCGGCAGGATATCCTGCAATTGTCCGCGCAGCTCCTCGACCGTCAACGACAACTCGGCCACCAGCCAATGGCAATGCGTGGGCTCGCGCATCCGCGCGGGATTGTCGGCCGCAGGCAAGGGGTCGGCCAGCAGCTGCGGCTGGTTGAAGCGCAAGGCGTGCGCCGCCCGCAGCAAGGTGCGGACGATGGCCCGCCGCGGCGAACGCTCCTCCGCCAAGGCCGGGGTGGATGCCGATACCTCGCCCATCCGATCCAGCAAGGTCCAGATGCTGCGTTGGCAACGCTGGACCTGATCCAGCTGGCGGTGCGACAGCGCCGACTCCTGCGTCACCGCGGGCAGCAGGCCGCGCAAGCGGATCAACCGGCTGTTGAACTGGTCCAGCGCCGCGTCGCCCTCCACCGGCAGCCGGCGCGCGATGCGGTTGTACAGCAGCGCGGCCTCGCGCAGATTGTCCGCCAGCAGGAAACGCCAGCTGTCCAGCGCTCGCAGCGGCAGCGTGGCGGCGGCGGCCATGCCGATCAGCGAACCGATCAGCACATTGCAGCTGCGCCACAGCGCCTCGTTGATCGGCTCGTCGCCCAGCCCGCCGACGATCACCAGCGTGATGCCGGTCAGCAATGCCAGATAGCCTCCTTTGCCCTGCGCGTGCCAGCAACTGAGCGCCACCACCGCCAGCATCCAGGCATAGCAGAGATACGGCGATACGCCGTGCAGCAGAATGGCGGCCAGCCCGGCTACCGCGCCCAGCAGAGAGCCGCCCATCCGCTCCAGCGCCTTGCGCCTGACGCCGCCCCAGTGCGGCACCCCGCCCAGCACGATCAGGATCGTCACCAGCATCCAGCCGCCGTGGGGGATGCCGGTGGCCAACACCAGCGCCAGGCCAGCCAGAAAAGCCAACGCCACCCGCAACACATGCGCCTGTCGCGCATAGCGGTTCAGGTAGTAAGGCACCACCAGAACCCGCCACGGATGCTGCCATCTCCCGCCCATGCCTCTACTCCGGATTCCGGCTGTCCAGCCAGATCGTGACCGGGCCGTCGTTTATCAGGCTGACCTGCATGTCCGCGCCGAATACGCCGGTCGGCACCGGTTTGCCCAGCGCGGCGACCAGCTCGGCGACGAAACTGTCGAACAGCGGTTGCGAGATCTCGCCGCGCGCCGCGCGCGAGTACGAGGGCCGATTGCCCTTCTTCACGCTGGCATGGAGCGTGAACTGGCTGACCGCCAGCGCGTCGCCGCCGCAATCGAGCAGGCTGCGGTTCATCACCCCCGCCTCGTCGTTGAAGATGCGCAGCTGGCTGATCTTGCGCGCCAGCCAGACGATGTCGTCCGGCCCATCCTCCTCCTCCACGCCAACCAGCAGCAAGGCTCCGGCGCCTATCTCGCCCACCGTTTGCCCCTCCACCCTCACCGCCGCCTGGCTTACCCTTTGCACCAGCACCCGCATTCGAACATTCCTCGTCGTGACTCTCGTTTCATTCTACCCATTCCTTCGCGGCGGACGCGAGCCGCCGCGCTTCGGTACAATAGCGCCAACTCAAGAAAAGGAAACGCCGCATGTTGATGGTCATCTCGCCGGCCAAGACGCTGGATTACCAAAACCCGCCCGCCGTCGACCAATACAGCCAGCCCGACCTGCTGGATCACAGCGCCGAGCTGATCGGCGTCCTGCGCCAAAAAAGCCCGCTGGACGTCGCCAAACTGATGAGCATCAGCGACGCCTTGGCCAATCTCAACGTCGGCCGCTACGCCGACTGGCAGCGCCCGTTCACTCCCGACAACGCCAAGCAGGCGATCTACGCCTTCATGGGCGACGTCTACGAAGGCCTAGATGCCGCCACGCTGGCTCAACCCGCCGTCGGCTACCTGCAGAACCATCTGCGCATCCTGTCCGGCCTGTACGGCGTGCTGCGCCCGCTCGACCTGATGCAGGCCTACCGGCTGGAAATGGGCACCCGCCTATCCAACGGACGCGGCAAGAATCTGTACGAGTTCTGGGGAGAAACAGTTACCGCCAGGCTCAACGCGCAATTGGAAGCGCTGGGCCAGCGCACGCTGGTGAACCTGGCATCGGATGAGTATTTCAAATCGGTGAAACCCCGGGCGCTCAACGCGGCCATCGTCACCCCGGTGTTCCAGGATAAAAAGAATGGCCAGTACAAGATCATCAGCTTCTACGCCAAGCGCGCGCGCGGCCTGATGGCGCGCTGGGCCGCCGAGCGCGGCGTTGTCGATCCGGAGCAGCTGCGCGGCTTCGACAGCGAAGGCTACGCCTTCGACGCGGCGGCTTCGAACGAACTGAACTGGGTATTTCGCCGCGACCGCGAATAAGCTGGCCAGCCCAGACCATCGTCATTAAGATCGTGCCTTTATCTGACAGGAAAAGGCATGATCGCCACCCGCCTTGCGACGCCGGCCGACTCCTCGGCGCTGGCCGAATTGTTCTACCGGATCGACTTGCACTACTTCGGCCCCGAACGGGCAAGCCGCGAGGCCTCCGCCCGCTACGTGGCCGGCAACTTGTTCCAAGCGCATTGCGGCGTGCAAGTCATGCTGGCGGAACGCGAGAACATCGCCATCGGCCTCGCGACCTTTTCGCTGCTATACCCAGCGCCGGAATATGGCGGCCAATTGTTCATGAAGGATTTGTTCGCCATTCCTGAAGCGCGCGGCGGCGGCACAGGCAAGGCCTTGATGAAGGCGCTGGCCCGCCATGCCATGGAGCACGGCTGCAAACGGCTGGATTGGACGGCGGAGCGAGGCAATGCGGACGCGATGGCGTTTTATCGCAGCATCGGCGCCAGCATCGTGGCTGACAAGATTTACTACCGCTTCGATGGCGAGGCCTTGAAAGCCTTTGCGGCATGATCGAACGCCGGAATGCAAAAAACCGAGGCTTAGCCTCGGTTTTTCACTTGAAAGACCCAGGCAAAAAAAAGCCCGCTAGGGGCTTTTTTGATAGCAGCAATAATTTAGAGAGGCTGAATGCCGGATGCTGCCGGGCCCTTTTGGCCCATAGCGCGGGTGTAGCTTACCTTTTGGCCTTCATGCAGGGACTTGAACCCATCGGCACGAATTTCAGAAAAATGAGCGAACAGATCATCACCACCATTGTCCGGGGTGATAAAACCAAAGCCTTTTGCGTCGTTGAAAAACTTAACGGTACCCGTTTCCATAATGCACTCCTTGTGTCGGTTAGCGGCAATAAAATCGCCAAAAGCATGATAATCAAGGAATAGATAAGGAAACAAAGAAGACCAACGGGGTGGGCAACGAGGTGTCGATAGATATGACGCTTGAAGATCCTGCTTCTTTAATTTTGCACCGATTACTTTTCAGTTGTCAACAATATTATTAAGGAAGGGCTCAAGCCGGCGCCGCGACAGGCGCAGAGCAACCGGAGCCCAAACCGACCCGGCTTACTCCTGCCCGGCCCCGCCCAGCGCGGCTAAATATGGAACCTCTCCACCGCGCCCCTGGGCTTAGTAGCTTGATCCAAGATCGAGCCAGCGCTCTGCGCAGCCTCCGACAAGGAACGAGCCATGCCCTTGATGCACTCGGCGTCGTCGACGACGTTGCCGACAACAGAGGACTACTCCCAGGTGAGGTAGATAATTTGCGCGAAAGTCTCCACCGCCCGCGGCATTAGCCCGCCGATGCCCTCGATCTCGCTTGCCGCGCTCCAAGCCAGGCCCACGCGCTGATCCACGGCGCTCTGCGTCTGCTGCATGCCCTGAGTTTGCGGTGACCTCGGCCATGCCTGAGCCGTGCGTTCTGCCAGCTTGCGCACCCCGCCCGCCACCATGGCAAAGCCGCGGCCTTGTACGCCCACGCGGACGGCCTCAAGACAGCACTCAGCAGATTCGTCTGGTCTACGATGCCCGGCTGGAGGTAGGAAACAACAGGCAGCTTGGCGAGGGGGATGCTTGGAAGCGCATCACGCAGATGCCGCCTTCTGGCCACGCGGACTCACAGCGGCCGAAATGGATCGAATCCGCTTGCACCGCGGTTACAGTAGCCGGAAAAGCAAAAAGGCCAACTTCGAAAAGTTGGCCTAAATGCTTTACTTATTTGGTTGCGGGGGCAGGATTCGAACCTACGACCTTCGGGTTATGAGCCCGACGAGCTACCAGACTGCTCCACCCCGCGTCTGAATTCTGTTCTGCGCTTCGTGCAGAGAAGTGAACTATACCGAACAGTATATTTACTGTCAACAGCCAAATGAAACTTTCTTTAAAACCCATCGCACTTCGACTTCATAATCTTTAACAGATGCCGGCCGCAAAAACATAAGCGGTCAACAAAAAGCCGCTACATTGACATCGTGGTCGGCGTTGATGCGAAAGCAAAGACGACCAGCTTGCCATCCGGGTCTGCCAACCTGATGGAGAGCCAGCCGGCCTCTTGTGCATTTTGACAGGTGTTGCAAGCTGCATGCGACTGCCAGCGCGTACAGCCCAGGCGATGCCTGTTCTCCTAAGTGTTCATCACGGAACTTCGGGCCGCCTCGCGCGGCCCTCTTTTTTTGTCCAACCGGCTGATTGTATACCAAATAGATACAAAATGCCAATAAAATACCAGTTGCTCAGCTGCTGGCAGTCGCTCGCGGCAGCCCAGCTCCCATTCGCTTGCGCATCAGCAAGGTCGCCGCGGTCAGCGCACCCATCACGCCATAACTGATCCAAGGCAACAGCAGCACCGAACGCTCCACCGGCCAATGCCAGGCCAGCCAGCTGCGCAGCGCCATTTCCGCCACCAAGCCCACACCCCACATCACAGTCATCGTCCGTATCCCGCCACGGAAAGCCGCCTGCTGCCACAGCCTCTCGCAGCGCTCCCGGCCGCCCTCTTCCTTGCGCTCTATCGTCGCCCTCGCCAGATAGAAAACCAAAGGACGGGGCAACAACAAGGACAACAAGAATGCCGCGCCGAACAAACCCGTCAGCAGGGATTCGCGCAACAGCAGCATTTTCTCTCCGCCGCCCAGCAACATCGCCAGCAACGACAGCGCGATCCCCAGCAGCACCATCATGCTGAGAGCATCCACCCGTCGCGTCCGCCACAGCTCCCACAAGCTCCAGGCTATCGGCGGCGCAGCCGACAGCAGCAAGCCGCCCATTTCGCCCCAATGCGGCTTGGCCCAATGGTAACAAAGCCAGGGCAGCAGGAAATTGACGACCAGTTCGAGCAGCAGCAAGGCGCGTCGCGGCATGGCGCGGACTCCAAAATGAAATCGTTACAGTGCAGACCCATCATGCAATTGTCAATGCGGAGCCATCCTCGCCGCCGCGCAAAAAACCAAGCCCCGCTCTAGGCGGGGCTTGGCGCGCCGGCTCTCCGGCCGACGATTCGGAATTGGGAAGACTCAGGCCGCGGCCTGGATGAATCCGTTGGCCGGATACATCGCGCTGGCCAATCCCAGCGCGGACTTGAAAGTCACTTCAAACATCTTGCCGACCTGGCGCACGCTGATCACTTCATAGTGAACCACGTCGCCGCACTCCTTATGTTCGAAAACTTTGTAGCCCGGCTTCAGTTGCGAGATTTTCATAATTCAATCCTTATTCTTTTTTTCGATAAAAAACAGATAGATATTCGTTGTTTGTCAGTGTCCGCCGGAAAAAGTTCCAGCCAGGCGCACAGTCAATCTGTTGCCTGCCTGCAATCTAGCAGGCGTGGATGACAAGCCCGTGACGAAGTCCATCATCCGCAAGCGCCCACTACAGCGCTGATCCGCGCGGCACAACCGTAGCATCCGCGCAATCCACCATGCTATAGCAAGCCGACGGTTCGCCGCAGCTGGACTTTTGTCAGTGTTCGCCACACGGCGATGACAAAAGACCATGGCCGCAATCGGACAAGAAAGCAGTGCCCGCCGCCTAGCAACTTTCCTTAAGGGTAAAACAAGACCCCAGTTACCAATATGGCAACCGGGGCCAGGATAACCAAGCATCATCAAAATACCTGGTGATACTACTTATCCGCCATGACCTAGGTCAATGGCGGACGGTGGAAATCAGCCGACGCGCATGCCCGGCTTGACGCCTGCGTCCACGTCCAGCAGGAACAGGCCTTCGCTGTCGTCCACGCCGGACGCGCAGACGATCATGCCCTGCGACACGCCGAAGCGCATCTTGCGCTCGGCCAGGTTGGCGACCACGATCACGTGGCGGCCCACCAGCTTTTCCGGTTCCTGATATGCCTTGCGGATGCCGGAGAAGATGTTGCGGGTTTCGAAGCCCAGATCCACCTTGAACTGCAGCAGCTTGTCCGAGCCTTCGACGAAGTTGCACTCCAGCACTTTGCCGACGCGCAGATCCACCTTGGCGAAGTCGTCGATCTTGATGGTTTCGGCCAGCGGCTCGTGCGCGGCGGCGGCCGGCGCGTCTTGGGTAGCTTGCATATTCTGTTTGTTCGCTTCTATCAATTTGTCGATCAGCGCCGGGTCGATGCGCTGCATCAGGTGCTGGTAGGCATTGATCTTTTTGCCCAACAGCAGGGTTTCCGCGTCGCTCCAGGACAGCGGTGCCACGTCCAGGAAGGCTTCCACGCCCTCGGCCAGCTTAGGCAGTACCGGCTTCAGGTAGATGGCCAGCAGGCGGAAGGCGTTGACCAGCACGGTGCAGACGTCTTGCAAGCGCGCGTCCTGGCCTTCCTGCTTGGCCAGCTCCCACGGCTTGTTGGCGTCCACGTAGCCGTTCACCACATCGGCCAGCGCCATCACGTCGCGCAACGCCTTCGCGTATTCGCGCGCCTCGTAGGCGGCGGCCAGTTCTTCGGCCGCCGCCTGCAGCTTGGCCAGGATCTCGCCGTCGGACACCTGGGCGGCCAGCATGCCGTCGAAGCGCTTGGCGATGAAGCCGGCGGAGCGGCTGGCGATATTGACGAACTTGCCGACCAGGTCGGAATTCACCCGCGCGACGAAGTCGTTCAGGTTGAGGTCGATGTCCTCGATGCGGCCGTTCAGCTTGGCGGCGATGTAGTAGCGCATCCACTCCGGGTTCAGGCCGCAATCCAGATAGCTCTTGGCTTGGATGAAAGTGCCGCGCGACTTGGACATCTTCTGGCCGTCCACGGTCAGGAAGCCGTGGGCGAACACGCCGGTCGGCGAACGCAGGCCGGAATAGTTCAGCATCGCCGGCCAGAACAACGCGTGGAAATACAGGATGTCCTTGCCGATGAAGTGGTACATCTCGGTCTGGCTATCCTTGGCGAACCATTCGTCGAAGTTCAGACTCAGACGCTCGCACAGGTTCTTGAAGCTGGCCATGTAGCCGATCGGCGCGTCCAGCCACACATAGAAGTACTTGCCCGGCGCGCCCGGGATTTCGAAGCCGAAGTACGGCGCGTCGCGGCTGATGTCCCAATCCTGCAGACCGCCGCCGATCCACTCGTTCATCTTGTTCAGCGATTCCGGCTGCAGATGCTGCTGCACGGCGCCGTCGGCGCGGCGGCTGGAGCCGCTGGTCCAGGCTTTCAGGAAGTCCGCGCATTCGCCCAGGCGGAAGAAGTAGTGCTCGGAGGTTTTCAGCACCGGTTTGGCGCCGGACACCGCCGAGTACGGGTTCTTCAGCTCGGTCGGCGCGTAGGTGGCGCCGCAGACTTCGCAGTTGTCGCCGTACTGATCCTTGGACGCGCACTTCGGGCATTCGCCCTTGACGAAGCGGTCCGGCAGGAACATCTGCTTTTCCGGGTCGAACAGTTGCTCGATGGTGCGGCAGGCGATCTTGTCGTCGGCCTTCAGCGCCAGGTAGACCTGCTCCGCCAGCGCCTTGTTTTCCGGGCTGTTGGTGCTGTAGTAGTTGTCGTGGCCGATCAGGAAACCCTGCGAATCGGCGACGTGCAGCTCGCGCACTTCATTCACCAGCTGCTCGGGCGTGATGCCGCGCTTCTCGGCGGCCAGCATGATGGGCGCGCCGTGAGTGTCGTCGGCGCACACGTAATAGCATTCGTGGCCGCGCATCTTCTGGAAGCGCACCCAGATATCGGTCTGGATCTGTTCCAGCATGTGGCCCAGGTGCAGCCCCGCGTTGGCGTAAGGCAGCGCGCTGGTCACCAGAATCTTGCGTTTGGTCATTCGAATCATTCCCCAGTCAGGCAATCTCAAGCGATCGATTATAGAGACAGAACGGACGGGCGGCCATCGCGCCGCGCCGCCGATATTGCCGCGCACAAAAAACACAAGCCCGGGACGCGCGGCGGCCGGGCTTGTGATGGTCTAAACGGACGGATCAGGCGCTCTGGCCAGCCAATTCGCCCTGTCGTTCCGCCGGCGCGGCGCGCTCGGCCATCGCGATGCCCACCATCTTGCGGCCCAGCAGCACATAGGCCAGCGAGAAGCACAGCGACAGCACCGCGAAACCGGTTAGGCCGCTAGCCTGGTACACCTGGCGGAACAGCTCGATGCCCACCGCGTAGCCGGCCATCGAGATCATGCTCATGCTGGCGGAAATGGTGCCGCGGCCGGCCAGATCGCAGGACATCAGCGCGAAGCGGTACAGCACGCCGAAAGCCAGGCCTTCGCCGAAAGCCATCAGGCTCATGCCGGCCACCATCCAGTACTGTGGCACGGACGAGAACAGCACGCCGCCCACCATCACGGCCAGGCCGCCGACGATAGGCCACATGCCAACCAGCGCGGAGCGGCCCAGCGGCCAGCGGTCTGCGATCACGGCCAGCGCCAGGTTGCCGGCGATCAGGCCGCCGAACACCGGGAGCTGCATCAGGCCGTACTCGACAGTGCTCATGTGCAAGTCGCGCACCAGCAGCACCGGCGACAGCGCGATCCAGCCCATCAGCGGCAGCGCCAGCAGGGGAATGCACAGCGCAGCCAGCACGAAGCGGCTGTGGCCGAACACCTTCAGGTAGTCGCGGCCCATGCTGGACAGCGGCAGCTTCTCATGGCTGGGCGCTACGGTTTCCGGCATCCGCAGGTACAGGCCGATCAACGCCAGGAAAGACAGGCCGGCGATGAACAGGAAGCCGCTGCGCCACGGCGCCAGCTCCAGCAACGCCGCGCCGGCCAGCGGGCCGACCAGCGGCGCGATCAGCGCCACATTGGCCATCAGCGCGGTCACGCGCACCGCGGCGCTTTCTTCAAACGATTCCTGCAGCGAGGCGTAGCCGACCGCGTTGATGAAGCACAGGCCCACGCCCTGCAGCAGGCGCAGCGCGATGAAGGCTTCGATCGAGCTCACCAGATAGGTGGCCAGGCAGGCGATGGTGAAGTAAGCGACGCCGAACAGCAGCACCGGACGGCGGCCGATGCGGTCGGACAGCGGGCCGGTCAGCCACGGCAGCAGCGCGCCGCCGATCAGGAAAGCGGTCATCGACGTCGGCGCCCAGGAGGCGTCGACCAGAAACTCGCGGGTCACCGCCAGCATGGCGGGCTGCACCATGTCGTTGCAGATGTAGACGGCGAATTCGAACAGGACCAGGGCCAGCGGGAACAGCAGATTGGCCCAGGTAAGCTTGGCGTGTTTGGACTGCATAAAGCGGAGAAAGCCTTTCGATCAAAGAGCAGGGCCCGCGGCCTGACGGGGCCGAGCCTTGGAACGCAAGCGTCGCGCATTGCGTAAAGAACCGGTAATACTACGCTTTTCAAAGACTTTTATCAAAAAAAACTTATAAACCAAGCCCTGATACACAATAAATTCCCTGACCGATGGAAGCCCGCAGGAGTAAGATGCGGACATCGCGGAGCGCGATGCGCCCGAGACAAAATCCGATTAAAATTGTCGGAAATATCCATCCGGAACCTCGCATGTTCTCCAAACTCACCCGCCTGTTCGGCGGCCAAGCCGACCGGGCCACCCAGAACGAAACCATGGCACAGCTCGAAAACCAGATCCTCGATACCCTGAAGCCGCTGATCGACGCCAATACCGGCAAAAGCTACGTAGCGGCCAAAAACGTCAAGAACCTCAAGTGCGGCGACGCCGAGATCAGCCTGGACGTGGTGCTGGCCTACCCGGCCAAGAGCCAATTCGACGCCGTCCGCCGGCAGTTCGAAGCGGCGCTGGCGCCGCTGGCCGAAGGCCGCGCCGTCAAGGTGGCGGTGAGCAGCCAGATCGCCAGCCACTCCGCCCAGCGCGGGGTGCCGCTGCTGCCCGGCGTGAAGAACGTGATCGCCGTCGCCTCCGGCAAGGGCGGCGTCGGCAAGTCCACCACCGCAGCCAACCTGGCTCTGGCGCTGGCGGACGAAGGCGCGCGCGTCGGCCTTCTGGACGCGGACATCTACGGCCCGTCGCAACCGCTGATGATGGGCTTGCAGGGCCAGCGTCCGGAATCGGTCGAGGGCAAGCTGACGCCACTGTCCAATCACGGCGTGCAGACCATGTCCATCGGCTACCTGGTGGACGCTGATCAGGCGATGGTGTGGCGCGGCCCGATGGTCAGCCAGGCGCTGCAGCAGCTGCTGAACGATACCCGCTGGGACGATCTGGACTATCTGGTGATCGACATGCCGCCGGGCACCGGCGACGTGCAACTGACGCTATCGCAAAAGGTGCCGGTCACCGGCGCGCTGATCGTCACCACCCCGCAGGACATCGCCCTGCTGGACGCTCGCAAGGGCGTCACCATGTTCCAGAAGGTGGGCGTGCCCATCCTGGGGCTGGTGGAAAACATGGCGATCCACGTCTGCTCCAACTGCGGCCACGCCGAGCACATCTTCGGCGAAGGCGGCGCGGCCAGGATGGCGCAGGACTTCGGCGTGGACCTGCTGGGCTCGCTGCCGCTGGATCTGGCCATCCGCCTGGCGGCGGACGAAGGCAAGCCCAGCGTCGCGGCCGATCCGGCGGGCAAACCGGCCGAACTGTACCGCGCCATCGCCCGCCGCGTGGCGGTGAAGGTGGGAGAAAAGGCTCAGGACTTCTCCGGCAAGTTCCCCAAGATCGTGATCCAGAACAACTGAGCCGCAGCATGATCGCAATGTACGATTCCGGCCTGGGCGGGCTGTCGGTGTGGCGCGCGGTGCGCGCCGCCCTGCCCGACTGGCCGATCACCTATCTGGCCGACCAGGCCTATTGCCCCTATGGCCCGCGCAGCCGCGACGAGATCATCGCCCGGGCGCTGAAGGTGGGGCATTACCTGGTCAGCCAGGGCGCGACCATCCTGGTGGTGGCCTGCAACACCGCCACCACCGCCGCCATCGCCGCGTTGCGCGCCGAGCTGTCGCTGCCCATCGTAGGCATCGAGCCGGCGATCAAGCCCGCCGCCGCGATGAGCCGCACCGGCCGCATCGCGGTGCTGGCCACCGAGTACACGCTGGCCAGCGCGCGCGTGAAAACGTTGCTGGACGACCATGCCGACGGCGTGGACGTGCTGCGCCGCGCCGGCCACGGCTGGGTGGAACAGGTGGAGGCGGGCGAGCTGTCCAGCGAACGCACCCGCGCGCTGGTGCGCAGCGTGGTGGAACCGCTGATGGGCGAAAACATCGACCACATCGCGCTGGGCTGCACCCACTACCCGTTTCTCGAGCCGCTGATCCGCGAGGTCACCGGCGACGGCATCCAGCTGTACGACCCGGCCGAGGCCATCGCCCGCCGCGTCGGCGACCTGCTGCGCCAGCACGGCTGCGACAGCCAGGGCGACCGCTACTACCGCTTCATCACCACCTCGGCCGACGCCGGCGAGATGGCGCTGCGGCTGCCGCAGCTGATCGGCCGCCCTTACCCGGTGGAGTCGCAGCCGCTGGATTGAGCGCTTCTCCCCCCGCCGCCGCGACGCTAGAATGGCGCGGCAACCCTTTGCCTCAGGTTTCATCATGAAAACAAGATTGCTGTTACTGCTGCTGTCGGCGCTGAGCCTCCCCGCGCTGGCCGCGCCCTCCTGTCGCGACGTCGCCGCCAAAGTCAATCTGCAGGCTTCCCGCCAGTTGGACGTGGCCGAGCTGGGCGACATGCTGCAAAGCCTCAACCGCGATGGCCGGCTGCCGGACAAGTTCGTCACCAAGCGCCAGGCCCAGGCCGCCGGCTGGAAGCCGGGACGCAGCCTGTGGACTGCGCCCGGCCTGCAGGGCAAGTCCATGGGCGGCGACCGCTTCGGCAATTACGAAAAGCGCCTGCCTGCCGGCCAATGGCAAGAAGCCGACCTGGGCTACACTGGCGGCAAGCGCGGCGCCAAGCGCCTGCTGTTCAGCCGCCAGGGCCAGCGCTTCGTCACCGTCGATCACTACAACAGCTTCATCGAGGTCGCGCCATGCAAGTAAAAGTATGCGAGCTGCGCCATATCCGCAGCCTGGAGCAGTTCTACGACGAGCTGGAGCGCCAGCTGTCGCTGCCCGCCCATTTCGGCCGCAACCTGGACGCGCTGTATGACAGCCTGGCCAACGATGTGGCCGGCCCGTTCGAGTTGCTTTGGCGCGATACCGAGGAAGCCCGCCGCGGACTGGGCCAGGATGTCTACGCCACCGTGCTGGAAATTCTGCAAACCGTCGCCGAAGAGCGAGGCGACGTCACCCTCGACATCCACCACTGATCCCCGCCCGCCGCGTTGTCGCCGCGCTACACGAACGGCATCAACGCGGCAGCCCTCGCCATGCGATGCGCTTCTTTAGCGCATCATGGAATTCTTAAGTCTTTAAGATCATTGCGAAATATTCGAATTCGAACCGCAATTGTCGAAATCCCGTCAAGACAACCTCGTACTAACACTCTATAATCGCTAACCTTCAGCCGGCTGCTCCTGTCGGACAACAACAGGTACAAGTCCCTGAAAACGGGCTAAAAACAACAAAGTAGCCCGGCCGCTACATGGCGAAACATGCCGGACACACGGCACGCACACATGACTCCCTCCATTAAGCCGCATGTCATGTCATGAAAATGCGACGCTCGTTTGAAAACGTCTCAAGAACAGGCAGGAACAACTGAATGAAGTCTAAAAAACTCACGGCCTTGATTCTGGTCGGGATGCTGCTGGGCATCCTCGTAGGCTACCTCTTCCGCCAACACGCCGGCGATGACGCCGCCGCGATCAAATCCTTCGTCGACGGCATGTCCATCCTCACCGACATCTTCCTGCGGCTGATCAAGATGATCATCGCCCCGCTGGTGATCTCCACGCTGGTGGTCGGCATCGCCAAGATGGGCGACGCCAAATCGGTGGGCCGCATCGGCGGCAAGACCATGGGCTGGTTCATCTGCGCCTCGCTGGCGTCGCTGACCCTGGGCCTGATCATGGTCAACATCCTGAAGCCGGGCGTGGCGCTGAACCTGCCGCTGCCCGACATGCACGCCGACTCCGGCATCAAGGCCGGTGCCATTTCGCTGAAGGACTTCGTCACCCACGCCATTCCCAAGAGCGTGTTCGAGGCGATGGCCAACAACGAAATTCTGCAAATCGTGATCTTCTCGGTGTTCTTCGGCAGCGCGATGGCCGCTCTCGGCGAGCGCTCCAAGGCGCTGATCGACGTGATCGACGTCGTCGCCCACGTGATGCTGAAGGTCACCAGCTACGTGATGAACTTCGCCCCGCTGGCGGTGTTCGGCGCCATCGCCGCCACCGTAGCCAAGGAAGGCCTGTCCATTCTCGGCACCTACGGCAAGTTCATGGCCCAGTTCTATCTGTCCATCGGCATTCTGTGGGTGCTGCTGATCGCCGTCGGCGTGCTGATCGTCGGCCCGCGCCTCTTGCACCTGATGGGCATGATCAAGGAGCCGCTGCTGCTGTCGTTCACCACCGCCAGCTCGGAAGCCGCCTATCCGAAAACCCTGGAACAGCTGGAACGCTTCGGCGTGTCCAACAAGATCGCCAGCTTCGTGCTGCCGATGGGCTATTCGTTCAACCTGGACGGCTCGATGATGTACTGCACCTTCGCGGTGATCTTCATCGCCCAGGCTTACGGCATCGATCTGACGCTGGCCCAGGAAATCTCGATGCTGCTGATCCTGATGCTGACCTCCAAGGGCATGGCCGGCGTGCCGCGCGCGTCGCTGGTGGTGATCGCCGCCACTCTGGCGCAGTTCAACATCCCGGAAGCCGGCCTGCTGCTGCTGCTGGGCATCGACCACTTCCTGGACATGGGCCGCTCCGCCACCAACGTGGTGGGCAACTCCGTCGCCACCGCCGTGGTCGCCAAGTGGGAAGGCGAGCTGAAGCGCCACTGAGCCGCTTCCTCCCCCACGCCAACGCCACCCTTCGCGGTGGCGTTTTTCATGAGCGGAAACTGCAAGAAACTATTGACAGTTCAGGCTCGCACGGACATAATGCGCTCCTCGACTGACACCGGAGAGGTGGCAGAGTGGTCGAATGTACCTGACTCGAAATCAGGCGTACGTGCGAGCGTACCGAGGGTTCGAATCCCTCCCTCTCCGCCAGTAGAACGCAATCAAGCCCTTGAGCAATCAAGGGCTTTTTTGTTGCCTTCTACAAATACATGACCATCCGCTCCGGATGCCGCCATCCGAATGCTCATACCCTCCCAAATCGCCGCCCGCACGCCCCACCCCAAACTCAGCGCAACAAAAAAGGCGCGAATACGCGCCTTTTGACCAATCTACGACAACATCACGCCAGCGCGACGCCCTTTCTTCGGGTGCGACCCGAATGCAGATAATCGGCGATGTAGTCCTGCGACACCTCGCCGCAATAACGGCCGGCCTCGTCCACCACCGGCATCCAGGTGAGATTGTGCTCGTACAGGCGCGACAGCACGACGCGCAGGTTCTCGCCGACGCCAGCCGTCACTTCGATTCTATTGATCTTGTCGCGGCAGCGGCCGACGCCGCCGGACTTGGCGTCTCGCCGCTTGACGAAGCCCAGCGGCTCGCCGGACGCATCCACCACGGTCAGATGCAGCAGATCGGCGTCATCCATCATGCCGTAGGCCGCGGACAGCGGGGTATCCAGCCGGGCGGTCAGCGTCTCCCGCTGCTCGGCCACCTCGCCGGCCTTCACCAGCAGCAGCCGCTTCAGCGTGCGGTCGTGGCCGACGAAGCTGGCGACGAAATCATCGGCCGGGCGCGCCAGCACTTCGTCCGAACCGGCGCACTGCACCATCCGCCCCTGGCGGAACACCGCGATGCGGTCGCCCAGCTTGATCGCCTCGTCGATGTCGTGGCTGACCAGCATCACCGTCTTGCCCAGCTGGCGCTGCATCTGCAGGAATTCGTTCTGGATTTGCTCGCGGTTGATCGGGTCCACCGCGCCGAACGGCTCGTCCATCAGCAATACCGGCGCGTCGGCCGCCAGCGCGCGGATCACGCCGATGCGTTGCTGCTGCCCGCCCGACATCTCGCGCGGGTAGCGCTGCAGGAAACGGTCCGGGTCCAGCGCCACCATATGCATCAGCTCGCGGGCGCGCTCGCGGCAGCGCTTCTTGTCCCAACCCAGCATCCTCGGCACCACCATGATGTTTTCCTCGATGGTCATGTTCGGAAACAGGCCGATCTGCTGGATCACGTAGCCGATGTGCCGGCGCAGCGTCACGGTGTCGATGCCGGCGGTGTCCTCGCCGCCGATCAGCACCTTGCCGGAAGTGGGCTCGATCAGGCGGTTGATCATCTTCATGGTGGTGGTCTTGCCGCAGCCGGACGGGCCGAGCAGCACGCAGATCTCGCCCTCGGCCACTTTCAGGCTGACATTGTCCACCGCCTTGAAAACCTGGCCGTTCTTTTGGGTGAATTGTTTGCAGAGATTTTGCAGTTCTATCATCAACGGATTCCTTTCGGTGTCAGCGCGCGCTGGGCGCGCAGCAGCAGCCAGTCCATGGCTACGGCGAGCAGGCTTACGGCGACGGCGCCGGCGATCAATTTGCGGATGTCGCTCTGGCTGATGCCGTGCAGGATCAGCGTGCCCAGGCCGCCGGCCCCGACGATGGCGGCGATCGCCATCACGCCGATGTTCAGCACCACCGCGGTGCGGATGCCGCCGAAAATCACCGGCACCGCCAGCGGCAGCTCCACCCAGCGCAGGCGCTGCCAAAAGGTGAGGCCGATGCCGCGGCCCGCCTCGCGCACGCCAGGCTCCAGATGCGTCAGCGCCGCGTGAGCGTTGCGCACGATGGGCAGCAACGAATAAAGAAACGCGGCGGTGACGGCCGGCACCGCGCCGATGCCGTGGCCGATCAGCGAGAACAGCGGGATCATCAAGCCGAACAGCGCGATAGCCGGGATGGTCAGCAGCACGGTGGCCAGGCTCAACACCACATCGGCGGCGGCGGGAAAACGCACGATGGCGATGCCCAGCGGCACGCCCAGCAAGACGGCAAGGCTGACGGCGATGCCGACCAGGGTCAGGTGCTGGCCGGCCAGCGCGCCGATATAGGACAGGTTGGCCAGCATGTAGCGGACGGTTTCCAGCAGGGTCTCCATCACGCGCCCTCCTTCGCCAGGCCGCGGCTGCGCAGGAATTCGGCCGCCACCTCCCTGACCGGACGATGCTGGATGTCCACCTCGGCGTTCATCGTCGACATGGTGTCGTTGTCCAGCAGGGCGGCCAGCCGGTTCAAGTCGTCGGCGAGGCCTGGGTTGCGGTCCAGCGCAGCCTTGCTCACCACCGGCGTCGCCGCGTAGGCCGGGAAGAAGTTCAGGTCATCCTGCAGCACCAGCAGTTCGAAACCCTTGATCCGGCCATCGGTGGTGTAAACCAGGCCGGCGTCGACGAAGCCGTCGCGGATGGCGTTGTAGACCAGGCCGGAATCCATCTGCCGGATCTGCGGCCGCGCCAGCTCCATGCCGTACAGTTGCTGCAGCGGCTTGAGGCCGTCCGGGCGGCCGGCGAACTCCATGTCGAAACCCAGCTGCCAGCGCTTGTCGCCGCTATTGCTCCGGCTCACTGCCCGCGCCAGGTCCGACAGCGTGCGCACGCCCTCGGCTTCGGCTCGGCTGCGCTTCATCGCCAGCGCGTAGGTGTTGTTGAGCGCCGCCGGGTTCAGCCAGATCAGGCCCTTGGGCTCGTCCAGGCGCTTGACGGTGGCGTAAGCCTCCTCGTTGCTCATTTTCTGCTGAATGCCGTGATGGATGATCAGGCCGGTGCCGGTGTAATCCCAGGCCAGATCGATCTGCCCGTGCTCCATCGCATTGCGCAGGATAACGGTGGCGAGGTCTTGCTTCTGCGCCACTTGATAGCCCTTGCCTCGCAAATACTGCGCGGTCAGCTCGGACAACAGATGCTGCTCGGTGAAGTTCTTGCTGCCCAGCGTCAGGCCTGCGGCCGCCGCCGGCGCTGACAACAATGTCAGCGCCGCGGCAGCCAGGCAGGCGCCTGTCAGCCAGTTGCGAAAAGACGCGATCATTTTCATTGGAAATCCTTCATGCGGGCCCGCGCTCAAGCGATGCCGCGCGCGGCGGCCAAACGGCCGACGAACGCCACCGATTGGTCCAGCGCCAGCGCGATCAGCGCGGTGCCGCCGGCGCCCAACAGCAGGGCGGTGTGGTTGTTGAGGTAGATGCCGGGGAAGATCAGCTCGCCGTAGCTGCTGGCGCCGATCAGGAAGGCCAGCGGCGCGGTGCCGACATTCAACGCCAGCGCGACGCGCACGCCGGACAGGATCACCGGCAGGGCATTGGGCAACTCCACCCGCCACAGCCGCTGCCGCGGCGTCATGCCGATCGCGTCGGCCGCTTCCAGCATGGCGGGCGGCAAGCCGGCCAGGCCGGCATAGGCATTGCGCACGATGGGCAGCAGCGACGCCAGGAACAAGGCGGCGATGGCCGGCGCGTCGCCGATGCCCACCATCACCATGGCCAGGGCCAGCACCGCCATCGGCGGCAAGGTGTTGCCGATATTGAAGATCTGCATCCAGGATTCGGCGCTGCGCCGCAGCCGCGGCCGGCTCAGCAGGATGCCGCTGGGCAGCCCCACCGCCAACGCCAGCGCCATCGATACGCCAACCAGATAGAGATGCCGCCCGCCCAGATAGAGCAGGTCTTCGCGGTATTCCGCCCACACGGCCGGGCCAAGGCCGTAATAGAGTCCCGCCGCCGCCAGGGCGGCCAGGATCAGCCAGATCATGCTGCGCTTGCCAAACGCTCTTTTGTGCATCTGCGTCCTCCTTGGCGGATAGCGACGACAAAACCGTCGGCGATCCGCTGTAATGATCGCGACAACCAGAGAGCTGCCAGTAGATTTTCAAGACATCCGGCCAAGCCGGATACGAGGTGCGTGAAACGCGGGAACGGGACGAGCCCGAAGATTGAGTGGCGCGTTGCGCGCCAAAGAACTTCGCAAACACTATAACATCGCGCAAATCAACATGCAAACAATCTAATATTCAAAAACACCATAATAATCTTGATATTGCAGAAAAAACATCATGATAAACATTACATTTGATCCAAACGTGCTGATGAATTTCCAGCCATAAAGAGCTATTTCTTCGCAACAGAACTGGCAGTCCGCTCTACGGAAAATCCGCCAAATCCCTTGAGATACAAAAGAAATCCGCCTTCGCCATCAAAGGCTGAGCGGCAAATCCCATCCGCCCTCCCCAGCCTTCCGCTCAAGCTGCGCAAAATATACATTGTCATTAAAAATAAAATTTCAGAGTTTCCGTTTTCCATTTTATTTCCCAGAATGGACCAGACGCCCGCAGGCCTGGCCCAGACGCGGCCCGCCCCTAGCCCGGTACGCCTCGACGAAGGACGCGGCCAGCGCCTTCCGGCCCGCAAGCCATGAGGAAATGACGGAAGGAATATGCAGCCCAAAGACAAACCTTTCGTCCTGAAGCTTTGGCTGGCGGATTGAACCCGCATCCGTATTTCTACTAGAAATCATCCACTTGTCTTGATTAAAGGCCAAACACCATCCAATTCGAACCTACGCTCATGCCAAAAGGCAATGCGATGAACTAACTTGAATGGATGAGACGCCCCCCGCATCGAGAGAGGGGCCCGAAATGGAGTCCGTGATGACAGAATCACAGTCAAAAAGACTGTTTGGTTTCGACAGGCGGATCGCATTGCTTGGTCTGCTGTTGTGGGGCTTGCTGGCCGCGGCCGTCACCTGGATCGCCGGCGAGCACGAGCGCGAGCGCGCGCTGACCTCGATGCACAACCGTCTGGCCTCGCTGGTTCAACTACGGCTGGAAATACTGAGCCAAAGCCTGGAGCGCTACAGCCAGAGCGTGCGTTTCCTGGCCGACACGCCGCCGGTGACGGGCTTGGCCCGCGCCAGCCTGAACAACGACTTCGACGCCAAAGAGCAAAGCTCCGGCGAGTTGTGGCGGCGGCGGCTGGCGGCGATTTTCCGCGCCTACGCCGCCACCGCGCCGGAAACGCTGCAATTGCGGTTGATCGGCACCGCCAATAACGGCCTGGAACTGGTGCATGTGGTCAATGGCCGCGGCGGCCCGGTCGAGCTGCCGCCATCGGCCCTGGAGCATAAAACCGGCTCAGACTACTACAAGCAGGCCATCCTCTTATCTCAAGGAGAGGTCCATCTGTCCGACATCCGGCTCAGCCGGGACCGCAGTCAAGCGGAAAAAGAATCGCCGCTGCCAGTGCTGAGACTGGCTACGCCTATCTATGCCGCCAACGGAAAACTGTTCGCCGTGCTGTCCATCAATCTTGATGCCCGCCATCTGATGTCCTATCTGCGGGTGGGCAGCGGTGAACGAAACGTGCGCGTCTACATCTCCAATCAGGATGGCGACTTCCTCGACCATCCCGACCCGAATAAGACTTTCGGCAAGGAGCGCGGCAAGCGCTGGCGCTGGCAGGACGAGTTCCAGCCGCTTTCGCCCCTCGACGGCCATGCCGGCCTGCAACACCTGCAATCCGCCAGGGGAGAAGTCTATGCGGTGACCAGCCAGTTGGCGCTGGCGCCGCAGAAACACGATGGACGCCATCTGGTCATCACCGAGGCGCTGCCCGAATCCATCATCAGCGGCGCCGTGGCCATCGCCCGCCGCGACACGCTGCTGGCGATGTGCCTAGGCGGCCTGCTGGTCGCGGCCCTTGCCTGGGTGTACCAGCGCCAGCGCAACCGCTTGCACAAGCAGATCCGCGAGATGAACGCCTCGCTGGAAACCGAGGTGCAGCAGCGCACGCAGGAAATCCGCCGTTACGTCGCGCTGCAGCAGGCCATCCTCAATGACTCCAGCTACGCCATCATCGCCACCGACCAGTCCGGTCTGATCACCTTGTTCAATCCGGCGGCGGAAGCGCTGCTGGGCGAAAATGCCGGCGAGGTCGTCGGCCGCCACCGCATCACCGACTGGCTGGACGCATCGGAGCTGGAGCGGCATGCGCGGCAACAGGCCGAAGAAAACCAGCCCCCGCAGACAGACGCCTTTGAAACGCTGGTCTCGCGCTCCCGCGGCGGCAAGTCCAGTCAACAGGAGTGGACAGTCACCGCCAACGACGGCCGCCGCATCCCGACATCGATCGCGATAACCGAGCTGCGCGACGACGACGGCGCCCTGCAGGGCTTTCTAGGCATGGCGGCCGACATATCCGCCCAGTTGCAATATCAGCGCGACTTGCTGAGCGCCCGCGATCAACTGGCCAAAGCGGCGGAAGTCGCCGAACTCGGCATCTGGACCTGGTGGCTGGCCGACAATGCGCTGGCGCTGAACACGCGGATGTTCGACATGTACCAATTCCCGCCGGAATTGCATCAGGAAGGCCTGACCTACAGGCACTGGCGCGACCGCCTCCACCCCGATGACGTGGATGCCGTGGAACGCGAGCTGATGGACGCGGTGGCCGGCCGCGGCACTTATGCGCCGATATTCCGCATCGTGCTGCCGGACGGGAAAATCCGCCACATCCAGGCCGGCGCGTTGGTCGAGTTCGACGACGACAATCGGCCGTATCGCGTCACCGGCATCAATCGCGACATCACCATCCAGCACAATGTCGAAACCACGCTGCGCGAGGCCAAGGAAACCGCCGAAGCCGGCAGCCGGGCCAAAGCCAACTTCCTGTCCAATATGAGCCACGAAATCCGCACGCCGATGAATGCCGTGCTCGGCCTCGCTTATCTGCTGGAGAAACACGGCCTGCCGGCCGAGGCTCTGGATCTGGTGCACAAGATCCGCGTTGCCGGCCGCTCGCTGCAGGCCATCATCAACGACATTCTCGACTTCTCCAAGATCGAGGCCGGCAATCTGGAAATCGAACGGGCTCCGTTCCGTCTCGCCGATGTGCTGGACAACCTTTCCACCATCATGAGCACCAATGTCGGCAACCGCGATGTCGAACTGATTATCGCGCCGCCGCCGTCTGACATCGACTATCTGCGCGGCGACGCGCTCAGGCTGGAGCAAGTGCTGATCAACCTGACCAGCAACGCGATCAAATTCACCGAGCAGGGCCACGTCAAAGTCACCATCCAGCCGCTGGAGGTCCGGCCGAAGCAAGTGCGGCTGCGTTTCGCGGTGGAAGATACCGGCATCGGCATCGCCCAATCCAAGCAGCGCGAACTGTTCCGGCCCTTCACCCAGGCCGACGCCTCCACCACCCGCCGCTTCGGCGGCACCGGCCTGGGATTGGCCATCAGCCAGCGGCTGGTGGCGCTGATGGGCGGCGAGATCGGCCTGGACAGCGAGCCTGGCCGCGGCAGCACTTTCTGGTTCACGCTGCGCCTTCCCCGCGAGCAGGGCGTCAGGCTGTCCTCGCCGGAAATGGCCAATCTCAATGTGTTGATCGCCGACGACAACCCCATCGCGCGCGAGACGCTGGGCGTCACCGCCAACGAACTCGGCTGGAAAACGCTGGCCGTCGACTCCGGCCAGCAGGCGGTGGACCAGGTGATCGCCGCGCTGGGCGGGAACCAGGCGGTCGACGTGGTGATCCTGGACTGGAAAATGCCGGGCATGGACGGCCTGGAGGCGGCGCAGGGCATCCGCCTGGCCTGCCGCGGCAAACGCATGCCCATCATCCTGATGGCCACCGCCTACTCTCGCGAGATCCTGCTGGCCGAACCCGCCGCCGACACGGTGACCGAGGTGCTGAACAAGCCGGTAACGCCGTCAGGGTTGTACAACGCCGTCGCCCGCGCGCTGCGGCCGCAGCAGGCCGCGCCGCAGATCCCGCCGCCGGCGCAGCATGCCGGCCGGCTGCATGGCTTGAAGCTGCTGGTGGTGGACGACAGCGACATCAACCGCGAAGTGGCGCAGCGCATTTTCGAGGACGAAGGCGCCGTGGTGTCTTTGGCCAATGACGGACGCGAAGCGCTCGACTGGCTGCTGCTGCACGGCGGCGAGGTGGACATCGTGTTGATGGATGTGCAAATGCCGGTGATGGACGGCTACGAAGCGACGCGGCAAATCCGCGCCACCCCGGCGCTAGCCCACCTGCCGGTGGTGGCGCTGACCGCCGGCGCCTTCCAGGCGCAGCAGGACGCCGCGCGCGAAGCGGGCATGAGCGACTACATCGCCAAACCGTTCGATGTCGAAATCGCCATCGGTCAGCTGCGCCGGCTGGTTGGGCGCCGAACCACCGCGCCGACGGGCGAGCCCTCTGCCAGCCAGGCGACGCTGCAATCGGACCTGCCCGGACTGGCGATTTCGCGCGGGTTGCAGATCTGGCGCGACGCCGACGTATACCGGCAATACCTGCGCAAGTTCGCTCGCGACTACGGCGACAGCGCGTCCACCATGCGCCTGGCCGGCAAGGTTGTCGCGCAGGCGCTGGCCCACAAGCTGAAAGGCGCCGCAGGCAATCTGGCGCTGGACGAGGTGTCGGCGCGCGCCGCCGACGTGGAGAATCGGCTGCTGGCCGGCAGCGACCCCGGCCCGGCGTTGGACGCTTTACGCACCGCGCTGGTACGGGCGCTGGACTCCATTTCGCGCTACGCGCCGGCGACGCAGGCCGGCGAAACCGCAAGCGCAAGCGCAAGCGCCACCGCCGTCGACGCCGAACAGTTGAAGCCATTGCTTCTGCAGGCGCTGCAGGCCTTCAACCGGGACGATCCCGCCGCGGTGGAGCCCGTTCTCGCCCAATTGGCCGCCCTGCTGTCAGATCAGCAGGTCGCGCCGCTGCGCGACGCGGCGGAGAACTTCGATTTCCGCGGCGGAGAAGCCGCCACCCATGCCCTGGCCAAAACGCTGGGCCTTTCCCAGGAACAGTGAAACATGCAGCCCTCCCCTCCCTTGCTCGTTGTCGACGACGAACCGCAAAACCTGGCCGCGATGCGCCAGGTGCTGGCGCCGCAATACCCGCTGGTCTTCGCCCGCAACGGCGCCGAAGCGCTGGCGGCGGCCGCCAAGCACCGGCCCTCGCTGGTGCTGCTAGACATCCAGATGCCGGACATGGACGGCTATGAGGTTTGCCGCCGCCTCAAGAAAGATCCGCAATCCTCCGCCACCCCGGTGATCTTCGTCACCTCGTTGGCGGAAATCGGCAACGAAGCAGCCGGTTTCGACGCCGGCGCGGTGGACTATCTGGTCAAGCCGGTTTCGCCATCCATCGTGCAGGCGCGGGTACGCACCCATCTATCGCTGGTTCAGGCCACCCAGCTGGAGAAAAGCCACCGTGACGCGATCTACATGCTGGGCCAGGCCGGCCACTTCAACGATACCGACACCGGCGTCCACATCTGGCGGATGGCGGGCTATTCGGCGATGCTGGCCTCGACCAGCGGCTGGGACGCGCCCTCCTGCCATCTGCTGGAGCTGGCCGCGCCCATGCACGACACCGGCAAACTGGGCATACCGGACGCCATCCTGCGCAAGCCCGGCCCGCTGACGCCGGAAGAATGGGAAATCATGAAGACCCATACCCGCATCGGCTACGACATCCTGATCCGCAGCGAAGCGCCGGTCTTCAGACTGGCGGCGGAAATCGCGCTGTATCACCATGAGAAATGGGACGGCAGCGGCTATCCTGACGGACTGGCCGGAGAGGCCATTCCCGAATCGGCGCGCATCATTTCGCTGGCCGACGTGTTCGACGCGCTGACGATGCGCCGTCCCTACAAGGATGCCTGGCCGATGGAAAAGGCGCTGGCCACGCTGCGCCAGGGCAGCGGCGTCCATTTCGAGCCCAGGCTGGTTGAAGTCTTCGACGCCGCGCTGCCCAAGCTGCTGGAAATCAAGGAAATATGGGGAGATCTCTCCCAACAGGCGGAGCACGACGTGCTGATGCTGTTCTGACGAGAGCCGCCGCGCGGCGCCCGGAAGCGCCTGGCCTTGCCGCGCCCAGCGGTCCGAACGCTCGCGAAGCGCGGCCGGCGGCGCTAAACCGCCTCGACGTTGTTGTGCACCTCGCTGTCGCGCAGCACCACCTGAGCCCACACCACCGAATCCAGGTAATACTGGTTGGCCAGGTCCAGATCGAAGTCCAGCACCCTGGCCAGCGCCTCGATCTGCGCGTTGTCGCCCTGCTCGCAAGCCATCGCCAGCGACAGGTGCGGCGAGAAGATGCCCTTGCCCTCCACCACCGCCTCCCTTACCGTCAGCGGCAGCTCCAGCGGATCCAGCACATCCGGAAAGGGAACATTGAGCAGCACGTCCAGCAGCGAGAACATCCCGGTCAGGAACAGGTGCTCGGCCTCCAGCTTGTTGCCGCGATAGCCGCCCAGCTTCTCCATGAAGCGGGCGCGGATCAACGACTTCTCCATCAGCGAGATCGCGGTGCCGTCCTCCTTGCGCGAGGTGAACAGCAGCATGGACAGCCATTTGAACAGCGTCTCCCGCCCCAGCAGCAGCAGAGTTTCCTCTATTGTCTGCACCTTGCGCGACAGGCCGTGTATCGGCGAATTGATGAAGCGCAGCAGCTTGAACAGCAGCACCGAGTCCAGCTTGAATTGGGCTTCCACCTCCTTGGGATCGGCGCTTGTGCGCAGCAGGCGCATGATCTGCAGCACGCGGGTCTGGTTGGTGTCCACCTTGCCGCCTTCCAGCGCATGGGCGGTGGTGACGAAGGGGCCGTGGAACAAGGCGAACCGGTTGTTGCCAGGTCCGCGCAGGCAAACGTCCATGTCCTCTGCGGTGCCGACGTTGCGCGCCATCCAGCGCGCCCCCGGATAACGTTTGGGCAGCTGATCCAGGATGGGCGCCAGCACCCGGGTGGACGGGCCGGCGAAATCCAGCACCATGAAATCCACCCGGCTGAACAGATCGGCCTGCAATCCCGGACTCAGCATGTTCTGGTCGTAGGCGGCGGGCTCCAGCGCGAAGCGCAGGCCAAGCTTCTGCAGCTCGTCCAGCTGGCGCAGCATGTGCTCCGCCACCTCCATGCCCGGCAGCGGCTCCAGCACGAAGATCACGCTGCCCGCCGGCATGCCGCGCAGCTGCGGGTCGTCGAGCGAGGTCATCGCGATGTGGACGAAGGCGCGGCGGTAGGCCAGCAGCCGGAAGATGTCCATATTGTGCAGCGTGGCCAGCAGCAGCCGGTCGAACTCCTGCTGTTTGCCGGCCTCGATGTTGCGCTTGCCCTGGCGGACGAAGAAATCATAGGCGACCACGCGCTGCTGGCGGTCCATCACCGGCTGGTGGGACACGAAGCCCAGCGTGGCGGGCAGATCGGCCGGCTCTTCCTCCTCCGGCGGGGAGATGATGGTATCGGGCGGCTCCGGCCTCGCGTCCTGATGCGGGGCCTCTTCCTCATGCGCGTTCTTCTTCAGACGTCCGGCCAATCCATCTATCAGATTTTTCAGCATGGTGTCATCCCAGGGTTGAACTGGCCTCGAGCCGCCCGGCCGGTATATGTGCATTCTAGCCGATATGACCCGCAATTCTCGGCGTTTCCACCCGCACATCGCCGCATTGCGCGCGGTGGCGCAAGGCATGGTCGATCAGCACCAAGGCCAGCATCGCCTCGGCGATCGGCGTGGCGCGGATGCCGACGCAGGGATCGTGGCGGCCGTGGGTTTCCATCGTTATCGCCTCGCCTTGCTTGTTGATCGAGCGGCGCGGCTGGGCGATGGACGACGTCGGTTTGATCGCGATCGATACGTCGATCTGCTGGCCGGTGGAGATGCCGCCCAGCACGCCGCCGGCGTGGTTGCTGGCGAAGCCTTGCGGCGTCAGTTCGTCGCCATGCTCGCTGCCGCGCTGGGCCACGCAGCCGAAGCCGGCGCCGATCTCCACGCCCTTGACCGCGTTGATGCTCATCATCGCGTAGGCGATGTCGGCGTCCAGTCGGTCGAACACCGGCTCGCCCCAGCCCACCGGCACATTGTCGGCCACCACGCGCAGCCGCGCGCCGATGGAATCCAGGCTCTTGCGGATGGAGTCCATATATTCCTCCAGCCGCGGAACGATGTCCGGATCGGCGCTGAAGAAGGGATTGCCGCCCACATGCTCCCAGCTCTTGAACGGAATGGCCACCTCGCCGATCTGGGTCATGTGGCCGCGAATGACGATGCCGTATTTTTCGCTCAACCACTTCTTGGCGATGGCGCCGGCCGCGACGCGCACCGCGGTCTCGCGCGCCGAGGAGCGGCCGCCGCCGCGCGGATCGCGGGTGCCGTATTTATGCCAATAGCAGTAATCGGCGTGGCCGGGGCGGAAAGTCTCGGCGATATTGCCGTAGTCCTTGCTGCGCTGGTCAGTGTTGCGGATCAGCAGCGCGATGGGCGTGCCGGTAGTCTTGCCCTCGTAGACGCCGGACAGGATTTCCACGGTGTCCGGCTCGCGGCGCTGAGTCACGTGGCGGCTGGTGCCCGGCTTGCGGCGGTCCAGCTCCGCCTGGATGTCCGCCTCGGTCAAGGCCAGTCCCGGCGGACAACCGTCCACCACGCAGCCTATGCCCGGCCCGTGGCTCTCGCCGAAGGAAGTCACCGTAAACAATCGTCCCATGCTGCTGCCTGACATCTGCTTTCCCCTGCCGCTGATTGCGTATCGTCATCGATTCTAGCATGGCGCGCGCAGCAAGCAGCCATGCTGCGGCGCGCATTGAAATCGGCAGCGGACGCTGGCATTCTTTTTGCATAAACGGGCGATGCGGGAATGCCCGCCCTTCCCGACGGGAAGGCCATCCAATCGGACAGGAGTCTGCCATGAACGCATCGACACCCGGCCTCGCGCGCAAGCTCGGCGGCTGGCAACTATGGGGCATCGCCGTGGGGCTGGTGATTTCCGGCGAATACTTCGGCTGGAGCTACGGCTGGGCGCAGGCCGGCACGCTGGGCTTTCTGTGCGCCACGCTGTTCGTCGCGCTGATGTACGCCGCCTTCATCTTCAGCTTCACCGAGCTGACCACCGCCATTCCGCACGCCGGCGGGCCCTTCGCCTACGCCCGCCGCGCCTTCGGCCCGCTGGGCGGCTTCATCGCCGGTTTCGCCACGCTGTGCGAATTCGTGTTCGCGCCGCCGGCCATCGCGCTGGCCATCGGCGCCTACCTCAATGTGCAATTTCCGTCGCTGGCGCCCAAATGGACCGCTTGCGGCGCCTATCTGGCGTTCATGGCGCTGAACATCGCCGGGGTCGGCATCGCCGCGATGTTCGAACTGGCGGTCACGCTGCTGGCCATCTTCGAACTGCTGGTGTTCATGGGCGTGGTGGCCCCCGGCTTCAGCTGGGACAACTTCATGCGCCACGGCTGGGCCGGACAGGACGCCTTCCATTGGGGCGCCGTCGGCGGCATGTTCGCCGCCCTGCCGTTCGCGATCTGGTTCTTCCTGGCGATAGAGGGCGCGGCGATGGCCGCAGAAGAGGCCAAAGACCCGGCCCGCACCATCCCGCGCGCCTACATCGCCGGCATCCTCACCCTGGTGGCGCTGGCCTTCGGCGTGATGGTCATGGCCGGCGGCGCCGGCGACTGGAGCCGGCTGGCCAATATCAACGACCCGCTGCCGCAGGCGATGAAGCTGATCGTCGGCGAGCACAGCGGCTGGCTGCACATGCTGGTGTGGCTGGGCCTGTTCGGCCTGGTGGCGTCGTTCCACGGCATCATCATGGGCTATTCGCGGCAGATCTTCGCGCTGGCGCGGGCCGGCTACCTGCCTCGCGCGCTGGCCGCCATCCATCCGCGCTTCAAGACGCCGCACCGGGCGATTCTGGCCGGCGGCGCGGTCGGCATCGTCGCCATCTTCAGCGACGATCTGGTGCAGATCGCCGGCCAGCCGCTGACCGCCAACATCGTCACGCTGTCGGTGTTCGGCGCCATCGTCATGTACATCGTGTCGATGCTGGCGCTGTTCCGGCTGCGCGGCCGCGAGCCGGCGCTGCTCCGGCCGTTCTCCGCGCCCGCTTATCCGTGGCTGCCGGCGCTGGCGCTGGGCTGTTCGCTGATCTGCCTGATCGCCATGGTCTATTACAACCGGCTGCTGGCCGGCATCTTCGCCGCGATGCTGGCCTCCGGCTACCTGTACTTCCTCGCCACCGCCCGCCAGCGCGCCGAAGCCGGCGTCGACGCTCAGCTGCAAGGTTCGGCCGAGATTGCCGCCCAGCCCTCCCCCACCATCCGGAGCCAAACATGAGCCACGCCATCGCCATAGGCCCGCGGACCTACCGCTTCGCCGACCTGAAAACGCTGATGGCGCGCGCCAGCCCACTACGCTCCGGCGACCAGCTGGCCGGCGTCGCCGCCGCCAGCGCCGAGGAGCGGGTGGCGGCGCAAATGTGCCTGGCCGACCTGCCGCTGACTGTCTTTCTCAACCAGGCGCTGATCCCGTACGAGGAAGACGAAGTCACCCGGCTGATTCTGGACGGCCACGACGCCGCCGCCTTCGCCGCCGTCTCCCACCTGACCGTGGGCGGCCTGCGCGATTGGCTGCTGTCCGACGCCGCCACCGCGGAAACGCTGGCGGCGCTGGCCCCCGGCCTTACCCCGGAAATGGCTGCGGCCGTGTCCAAGCTGATGCGCAACCAGGACCTGGTGCAGGCGGCGAAGAAATGCCGCGTCGTCACCGCCTTCCGCAACACCCAGGGCCTGTCGGGACGGATGGGCGTGCGGCTGCAGCCCAACCATCCGGCTGACGACGCGCGCGCCATCGCCGCCGCCACGCTGGACGGCCTGCTCTACGGCGCCGGCGACGCGGTGATCGGCATCAACCCAGCCGGCGACAGCCCCGACGACATCCGCGCCCTGCTGACCTTGCTTGACGAAGTGCGCCAGCGTTACGCCATCCCCACCCAAAGCTGCGTGCTCACCCACGTCACCAGCACGCTGGACTTGATCCGCCGGGGCGCGCCGGTGGACCTGGTATTCCAGTCGATAGCCGGCACCGAGAAAGCCAACGCCGGCTTCGGCGTCAGCCTCGCCGTGCTGGACGAAGCGCACCAGGCGGCGCGGGAGCTGAAGCGCGGCACGGTGGGAAACAACGTGATGTATTTCGAGACTGGCCAGGGCAGCGCGCTGTCCGCCAACGCCCACTGGGGCGTGGACCAGCAGACCTGCGAGGCGCGCGCCTACGCGGTGGCGCGCCGCTACTCGCCGCTGCTGGTCAACACCGTGGTCGGCTTCATCGGCCCGGAGTATCTGTACAACGGCAAGCAAATCATCCGCGCCGGGCTGGAAGACCATTTCTGCGGCAAGCTGCTGGGCTTGCCGATGGGTTGCGACATCTGCTACACCAACCACGCCGAGGCCGACCAGGACGACATGGATGCGCTGCTGACGCTGCTGGGCGCGGCTGGCGTGCACTTCATCATCGGCGTGCCCGGCGCCGACGACATCATGCTGGGCTACCAGAGCACCTCCTTCCACGACGCGCTCTATCTGCGCAATGCGCTGGGCCTGAAGCGCGCGCCGGAGTTCGAGGACTGGCTGGAGACGATGGAGATCACCCGCGGCGGCAGGCTCCTGCCGCAGGACAAGCGCCAGCGGCTGCTGGCGCTGATGGAGGGCGTGGCGTGAAAGAAAAGCAAAATCCCATCACCGAGGACGGCTGGAGCGAGCTGTCCCGCCTCACCGCCGCCCGCATCGCGCTGGGTCGAGCCGGCAGCAGCCTGCCGTGCAGGGAAACGCTGCGCTTCGCGCTGGCTCACGCCCAGGCGCGCGACGCGGTGCACACGCCGCTGGACGCCGCCGCGCTGGCCGGCGAACTCGCGGCCGACGGCCATCGCGTCATCGACATCCACAGCGCCGCCGGCAGCCGCGCCGAATACCTGCAGCGGCCGGATCTGGGCCGCAAGCTGGACGAAGCCAGCCGCGAACTACTGCTGGCGGAAGCCGACAAGGACTGCGATCTGCTGATCCTCATCGCCGACGGCCTGTCCTCGCGCGCGCCGGCCCAGCACGCGGTTCCGCTACTGCGCGAGCTGCTGCCGCGGGTGGGGAAGATGGGCTTGCGCGTTGGCCCGCTGCTGATCGCGCGCGAGGCGCGGGTGGCGCTGGGCGACGAAGCCGGGGAAATCATGGGCGCAAGAATGACGGCGATGCTGATAGGCGAGCGGCCAGGCTTGAGCTCGCCGGACAGCCTGGGCCTGTACCTGACCGCCGCGCCGCGCGCCGGCCGCAGCGACGCTGAGCGCAACTGCATTTCCAATGTGCGGCCGGACGGCCTGCCCTATCCGCTGGCGGCCTTCAAGCTGGCCTGGCTGATAGACGCCGCGCTGCGCCAGGCTACCGGGGTGGGACTGAAGGACGGCAGCGCAACCGATCCGCGCTGGGCGGCGCTGTTGGAGAGGCAGGCTAACTTGATCAAGAGCTAAAAGCCTGCTCAATATCTTATGCTTGACGCCTCGCTTGAGCGCAACGAAGAACACCACATATCCGACGCGCCCGCCCCCCTTCAAACCTGCTGCCGGGTGACAGATCCGAGGTCTTAAGCGGCTGTTTGTCTGAGCGATTTGACGGTAGCAAATCGCGAGTTCAGCCGCGCCTCGGATCTGGCGGGAACCGGCAGGAAGCCGCAGGCCAGGTTTGCAGGGCGGCCTTGAGGGTGAAGGGAGATTTGGCCGAACAAATCTCCCTTCCCGTTCGCCGGGCGGAACCGGCATCGAAATCATCATCCGCGCAGCGGATTCATAAAATAAGGGCCGGCACTCACGCTAAACCATCCCCCCTCACCACGGCAAGCTGTCGCCCTGGCGGCGATACCAGCCGGTGACAGATAGCCGCTGCTTCCGCGCCGGCAGCACCTCATGCCAGAAACGGTCGGCCAGGAACAACACCAAGGTTCCGGCTTCCGGCTCCACGTCGATAAACTGCTCGCAGGCTTCGTCCAGATAAAGCCGGATCTGGCCGCCGCCGTCGGCCGGCCAGTTCTCGTTGAGGTAGAACACCGTGGTCAACACGCGGGCGTCGTCGTCGCGGAAGCGGTCCAGGTGTTTTTTGTAGAACGCGCCTTCCGGGTAGACGGCGAAATGCGACTCCAGCTCGGCCAGGCCCAGGTACAGGCCGCGATTCACCGCCTGCATGATTTCGTCCATCGCGGCGTTGTAGGCGCGCACCGCCGGCAGCTCATCCACCTGATCCAGCCACAGCACCGAGTCGGAGCGGATCTCGGCGCGGCGCGCCTGGCCATCGGCGCGGCCGGTGGCGGCCTCGTGGAAGCGGCCGTCGTCCCATACTTGCAGGCAGGCCTCGCGCAGATTGGCGACCAATTCCGCCGGCAAGGCGCGGGGGATGACGATCCAGCCCTGGTCGGCCAGGGTGTCGAGTACGGCGTCGAGTTCGAATTGCAGCGCGGTCATGTCGAAGTTGTCCAGAAAACGGGCTGACGCTTTCTACCACATGCCGCACCCGCTGGCGAATGTCGAATATCAATCCTTGCACGCTTATCCGGCCGAGCCGCGAGCAACGGCGTCTCCGCAACCCTCAAGCGGGCTCCGGACAGGCCAGCCTTGGGCAGGCTCTGCGCGGGCAATGCAAAAAGAGAGCGGAAATAATCCCGCTCTCTTTTAGCCAAAAAAACGACTTCTTATGCTTTCGGAGGCGTGCCCTCGGCATTGGCCACCACGGCATCGATTTGTATCATCGCGCCGCGAGGCAAGGCGCCAACGCCCACCACCCGCCGTGCGGGAACGCCGCCGGGGAAGAAGGTGGTGTAAACCTCGTCCACTGCATCCATATCCGCGATGTTTTTAAGGAAAACATTGACCTTGACCACATCGCCCATCGCGTGGCCTATGCTTTCCACGATGGCCTTGATGTTGTTCAAGCACTGCGCGGCCTGCTCTTTCACGCCGCCAGCCACCATTTCATCCGTCTCAGGATGCAAAGGCAATTGAGCGGAAAGATGGTTGTAATGGGAGAACGCCACCGTTTGCGTAGAAAGCGGGCAACGGGGAGCGTTGTCAGTGTTATGCGCGTTGATCACGATGCCGTGCCTGTCTTCAACCGCTTGCGGCGGCGTGCCGTCTCCATGCGACACCACCGCTTCAATTTGCACCAAAGCGTCCATAGGCAGCGTGGCTTCCACTACCGTGCGCGCCGGAACATAGGCCACGGCCCGGGCGATGGCCGAGTCGGGGAAGAACGCGCGATAAGCTTCGTTTACCGATTCGATATCCGACAGGTTTTTAAGGAAAATATTGACTTTGACAATATCGTCAAACGGCACGGCGATATTTTCCAGAATCGCCCGGATATTCTTCAAGCACTGAACCGCCTGCTCTCTTGCGCCGCCGGCGACCAGCTTTCCGGATTCAGGATCAATCGGCAATTGAGCCGAAATATTGTTGTAATGGGAAAAGGCTACCGATTGGGTAGATAAATGGCTGGTCGGCGCATTGCGGCTATCGCTTGCGATCTTAACCAGATCTCCAGCCTGCGGCGCGTTGGGAATGGTGCCCTCGCCATTGGAAAGCAGAGCCTCCACCTGCAACAAGGCTCCCATCGGCAAAGCCGCGACCGCGACAGTCGTCAAGGTAGGGACATAATCCGGGAAGAAGGCGGAATACACCGCATTGACCGCATGCATGTCGGAGATATCTTGCAGAAAAATGGTGATCCTCACCACATCGCTCATCTCATGGCCGATGCTTTTTATAATTTCCTGGATATTTTTGAAGCATCTTTCGGCCTGCTCTTTGACACCGCCAGCCACCAAACGCCCCGTCGCGGGATCCACCGGCAATTGAGCCGACAGATTGTTATAGTGCGAGAAGGCTACGGTTTGGGAGTACGGACCCATTCCTGTTGGCGCCTTTTCCGAATTCCTTGCCAGTACCGCGTTGAAGCTACTCATGATGGTATACCTGTTTCGTTCGAATTAATCCGCAGCATGGCCGAATATATCGCTTCGCCATCGACAACCGCCGCTCCATTGGCATTGCCATTATTTAATCCACTTCGCCACCAGATAAACCCTCGGCAAAAACATAAAACCAGCCAAGGCCGAAACCGCGAGAAGTGGAAGCAATACAATCAAGAGTCCAGATTTTATCGGTTCATCGCCCAGGGCTGTCAATACGGCTCGACAACAAAACAAGGCTTAAGGAATCAATTCGAATTGAGTAAAAGGCCGCCACCACAGAACATAGCCATCCATCATGTCGCATATTCAACTAAAACTGCTCTTTAATGCTAATACTTCATACTGCCATTTTCTTCACACCTGCTCTTTGAAACCGCAAAATCAAACATATCCCATAGAAGCCGGATTTGACAATGATCAACATCGACAATATTCGGCGCCAAATGATTGGTTGTTTATCGCGTTTTTAAATGAGGGGCCGAATTATAAATTAGCGCGCAGCCCATGACTCGCCAGCCGGGCAAGGCCGCTCCCGAGCGCCGCGGTGGCGCGGTGGCGCGGTGGCGCGGATAAAGATACGCGAGAGGCCGCATGTCATCCATGCGGCCTCTCTCACGCAAAAAATGCAGAATGGGCGCTGAAATCCAAGACCCAGCCATCCAAGCCAAGCCGGCTCAATAATTCTCCGCCACTGCGTCGTAGCGCCCCGCCAGCCAATCCAGCGCCAGCGGAAAGTGGTCGCCCGGCGCGTCCGGGTGGGTCAGCAGCGATACGTGGTTGTAATCGTGCAGATGGCCGGTGCGCCGCCCCAACAGGTGCAAGCGCGACAAATGCGGGCCGGATTCGTCACGGAAGCGGCGCACGTCTTCCGGATGGCCGCGGCAGGGATCGTTGGCGGCGGCGAAATACAGCACCGGCGGCAAATGGCCCGCCCGCGCGGCTTCGGCGTAATCGAAGCCGTCGTCGCTGTCCACCCACGGCTTGGGCTGGGCCCACAGTTTGCTCTGCAGATGGCTCTTGTCGCTCTCGTCGTCGGCCCCCAGCCGGATGCGCCGCGCCGGCAGATAGCCGCAGGCCTTGATCAGCCAGCGCGCGGCGGTGCACCACATGAAATCCACCTCGATCAGCTTGTTCAGATTGCGCACCCGCACGCTGCGTTTGGAGCCGAAATACACCACGCTCGCCACCTGGGCGGCGATTTCCGGGAAGCGGACCAGGCAGCTGGTCATGTGCACGCCGCCCCAGGAATGGGCGATCCAGTGCACTTGCTGGCCGCCGCTTTTCCTGCGGACGAAGTCATGCAGCGCCGGCAGGTCTTCGCAAATGGTCTCGGTCTGGCCGTGGCGGGAATGCGGGCCGATCTTGGGCGTGCTGCGGCCCCGGCCGCGCAGGTCGGCTGCGTACACGTCGTAGCCGGCGTCGGCCAGGAAGTGGGCCAGGCCCTTGCCTGACTCGGTATAAAAGGTGCGGCCGTTGGCCATCACGCCATGCGCCATCAGCACCGGCGCGCCGCCTTCGCGGCCGCAGATGCGCTTCAGATGCAAACGCTCGCCGTCGCTGACCGGCACCCATAAGTCCTGCTGCAATTTCTCCATATTCTCCTCGCTGGCCGATGCCATCGCCGTCTGCGCGGCAATTCAAGCAAACGCTTGATCATGACAAAGAACCCGGCAAAGGAAAAGCCGTTCGCGCGCCGTCCTGCCCCAAACGCAGCCGCTCGCTGTAGAGCGCCAGCCCCGCGCCAGCCACGCACAGCAGCGCCAATATGGCGAACACCACCCAGGACGGCCCATGCGACAGCAGCACGCCCACCATCGCCGGCCCCAGCGCGCCGCCCAGAGAAGCCAGATTCTGCGCGCCGTAATAGCTGCCCTTCAGCGCGTCCGGCGCGATGGCGTCGATGTACAGGTATTCAGCCGGCACCAGCACGATCTCGCCCAGAGTGAACAGCGCGATCGCCGCGCACATCAGCGGCAGGCTGTCCACGCTGCCCAGCCACAACATGCCAGCGCCGATCAGCAGAAAGCCGCCGACGATCGCCCGCATCAGGCGATTCGGCTTCAGCAGCCGGCCCAAGGGGTATTGCAAAAGCACCACCACCACGGCGTTGCAACTGATCAACGCCGACATCCAGCGCATCGCCTCCGCCTCATCCATGCGCGTCAGCAGAAACAGCGGCAGATAGCCGGAAAAACGGCCATACACCACGTAGGCCAGCAGGCTGCTGAGGGTGAACCACACCAGCACCCGGTCGCCGGCCAGCGTGCGCAGCGTGGCGGCGAAACCGTCGGGCAGCGCCGCCGGATCATGCCGCCGCTCCGGCAGCCCGGGCTGCGCCGCGAGGCCGGCCAGCGCCAGCAGGCCTCCCAGCCAATAAGGCGCCGTCTCATGCCAGAACAGCATGCCGGCGCACAGCATCGGCCCCAGCGCCCAGGCCACGTTGGCCAGCGTGTAGCGCATCGAAAACGCCTTGCTGCGCCACTGCTCGGCCACCACGTCGCTGAGTATCGCCTTCACCGCGATGCTGTACACCACCATCGCCAGCTCGCCCGCCGCCAGCGCCGTCACCACCGTCGCGTAACTATGGCCGTAAGGCAGCAACACGCTGCCCGCCCCCATCAGCACCGCCGCGCCGCGCAGGGCCGGCCCCCTGGGCAGCCGGTCCAGCCAGTAGCCGCCGTACAGTCCGAACAAGGCGGACCCCAGCAGCACCGCCGCCAGCAGCGTGCCGGTGGCCTGCACCGACAGCTGCAATTGCTTGCCCAGCGCCAACACCAAGAGCGGCGAGATCACCGCCCGCGACAGGGACAACAAGAAGGAAGACAGCAGCACGCGCCGCACCACGGAAGAACGCATATCCACGACAACACCTTGTAAAGCAAAGGGAACCGCTGCAGTATTGCCGATAAAGAGGAATGTAAAAATGGATACAATCCTGAATAAATACTTCCGCTTTTATCCTGCCCATCCCAACAGGAGTCCCGATGCGCCTGCAGCAGCAATACCAGCAACTCTACCTGGCCTACGGCGATGCCCCGGCCCAACCCGGCCTGCCGCAGCTGGCCGAGTTATGGCGATGCGGCGAACGCAACGCGCGGCTGCAGCTGGCCAGGATGCGCGAGCTGGGCTGGCTGGAATGGCGGGCTGGCCGCGGACGCGGCCACCGCTCCACGCTCAGGCTGCTGCAGCGGCCGGACGAGCTGGAATGGCAGCAGTTGCAAGGCATGCTGGCGCGAGGCCAGCTGGAGCAGGCCTTCTCCCGGCTGGAGCCGTCCAGGCAGCAGCGGCTGCTGGCCGCCCTGCCGCAACACCTTGGCGCCGGCGACAGCGGACGCAGCCTGCGCATTCCCATTCCGCACCCGCCGCTGACGCTGGACCCGCAGCACGTCAACTCCCGGCTGGAGTCCCACCTGGTGCGGCAGATCTTCGACCGGCTGTGCCGCCACGACCGCCTGGGCCAGGAGCTGCGGCCGGCGTTGGCCCACCATTGGGAGGCTGACGCGGCGGGCCGGAACTGGCGATTCTGGCTGCGCCCCGGCCTGCGCTTCCACGACGGCGGAGCGCTGGACGCCGAAACCGCGGCCGCCAGCCTGCTCAGGCTCAAGCAGCCGGACAATCCCTACCACGCGCTGTACGGCCATCTGCAACAGGTTGACGTCCATGACGCGCTGTCGTTCAGTTGCCGGCTGTCCGAAGCCGACCAGCTGTGGCCGCAGCGGCTGGCCACCGCCAATTCGTCCATCGTGCCGATGCGGCGCGGCGCGGATTTCGAGCGCATGCCGGTGGGCAGCGGGCCGTTCCGCGTCGAGCTGAGCAGCCCGCAGCGGCTGAAGCTGGCCGCATTCGACCAACACTACCGCGAACGCGCGCTGCTGGACGCGATCGAGCTGTGGATCATCCCCTCCCCGACCGAACAGGACTTCCACCTGCGGCTGGAATACGGCAATCAGCGCGGCGCCACCATGCAGCAGTCGGCCTGCACCTATCTGCTGCTGTCGCCGCGCAGCGTCCGCGTGGAGGCCGGGCAGCGGCTGCCGCTGATGCGCCTCCTCGCCGAGCCGCATCCGGTGGCCGATTGCGACGCGCGCGCGCCGGCGCTGGGGCTGCAGCCGGGCTGGCGCCATCCGCGCCCGGCGCCGGTTCCGCCGCCTCGGCTGGATGGCGCGCGGCTGACGCTATTCCATTACGATCTGCCCTGCTTCCCGCCGCTGGCCGCCGCGCTGGCGCAGCGGCTCGCGCAACAGGGCATCGCGCTCGACATCCACGGCCTGTCGCGGCGCGAATTCTTCGACAGCGCCGCCTGGCGCGACCACGCCGACCTGATCCTGTGCAGCGAACTGCTGCACGACGACCGCGACTACGGCATGTTCGAATGGCTGAGCGGCTGCAGCACGCTGCAACTGGGACTGGCGCCCGACGCCGCCGCCCGCTTGGCCCGGGACATGCGCAGCCTGCAGGCGGAACCGGAATTCGCCGCGCGCCAGGACGGCTACCGCCGCGCCGGCGACTGGCTGGTGGCCGAAGGCTGGATGCTGCCGCTATCGCACGAGACGCTGGGCCACGACGCCAGCCCGCAGTTGGCCGGCTTGCAGCTGGGCGGCAACGGCTGGACCGACTTCGCCGGCCTGTGGCTGCGCGGCTGAGTTGACGCGCGTCAAGTCAGAACGCGCTCCGCCGCTTGAAACCGCGGACATGCGCCTCATCTTCATCCACAGGACGGCGAACCGCCGTAAGCCACTGAACCGAAAGGAGAAGCAAATGAGCATGCTGCCTGCCCGCCATAGCCTGTTTGACGAGTTTTTCCGCGATTTCACCCCGGGGTTCCTCGTCAAGCCGCTGCACGGCGACGCGCTGCCGGCGCAAATCAAGATGGATGTGAAGGAAACCGGCGACGCCTATCAGGTGGAAGCCGAATTGCCGGGCGTCGGCAAGGAAGACATCCACGTCGACATCGACGGCGCGCTGGTGACGATCAAGGCCGAGATCAAACAGTTCGACCAGCAAGGCAAAGACGAGCGGCCGCTGCGCAGCGAGCGTTACTACGGCCTGGTGTCGCGCAGCTTCCAGCTGCCGCAGGACATCGACCGCGAAACCGCCAGCGCCCGGTATGAAAACGGCGTGCTGAGCCTGACGCTGCCGAAGCGCCGCAGCGGCGGCTCCGGCCAGCGGCTGCGGATCGAATAAGCTCAGCCTCGGCCCCGCGGCAATAAAAAACGCGCCGGTCTCCCGGCGCGTTTTCACTGGCGATGACGCGAATCAGGCCAGGATCTTGGACACGATCTCGTACACGTCCTTGGACAGCTCGGCCTTGGCCATCCGCTCCAGCTCGGCGCGCATCAGCGCCTGCCGGCCCGGCTCCAGCTTCTGCATCCGGCGGAAGGCGCGGGTCAGGCCGCTGGCGCCCTGCGGATTGATGGCGTCCAGCTCCAGGATGCGGTCGGCCATGAAACGGTAGCCGCTGCCGTCGCCGGCGTGGAAGTGATGCAGGTTGGCGCCGAAAGCGCCCAGCAGCGAGCGCACCTTGTTCGGATTGCGGATGCTGAACGCCGGGTGATGCAGCGCCGCCTCCACCCGCTGCAGCGTGCCGTCCAGCTGGCTGCCTCCGATCAAGGTGAAGAACTTGTCCATCACCAGCGCCTCGTTCTGCCAACGCGAGGCGAAGTCGGTAAAGCAATCGTCTCGCTCCTGGCCGTCGCGGTCGCGCAGCGCCAGCAGCGCGCCCATCTGGTCGGTCATATTGTCCGCGTCGCGGAACTGCTTGGCGGCCATCTCGGCCGGCCAGGCGTCGTCCAGGCGGTTCAGCATCCACAGCGCGCGGTTCTTAAGGCTGCGCTTGCCGGAATCCTGCGGCTTGTACTCGCGGGTGAGGCTGAGCTCGTAAGCCTCGCGCCATTCGCCGCGCAGCGCCTGCGCCAGCTGGTCCAGCACGAATTCGCGCACCAGGTGGATCGCCGCCGGATCGGCCACGTCCACCATTTCCAGAATCTCGCCCTCGCTCGGCAGATTCAGCATCAGCGCCTTGAACGCCGGATCCAGGCTATGGTCCTTCAACACCGCGCGGAAGGCGCCGATGAAGGTTTCCGACAGCTTGAGCCCGCGGCCGGCGGCCGCGTCGTCCAGCAACTGCTTGAACAGGCGCTCGGCGAAGATCTGGCCGGCTTCCCAGCGGCAGAAGCTGTCGCTGTCATTGGCCATCAGGAACACCAGCTGGTCGTCGCGCCAGTCGTATTCCAGCTTCACCGGCGCGGAGAAGCCGCGCAGCAGCGACGGCACCGGCTCGGCCGGGATGTCGACGAAGGTGAAGCTCTGCTCGGCGGCCTTGACGTCCAGCACGCGCGAGACGCCGACGGCCTCCGCCTCGCCCTTCAGGCGCAGCGGCAAGTCCTGGCCGTCCTGGCCCACCAGGCCCAGCGCCAGCGGGATGTGGAACGGCAGCTTGGCCTGCTGGCCCGGCGTGGCCGGGCAGCTCTGCTTGACGGTCAGCGTGTAGCTTCGCTCGGCCGGATTGTAGCTGGAGGAAACGGCCAGCCGCGGGGTGCCGGCCTGGCTGTACCACAGCGCGAACTGCGACAGATCGACGTCGTTGGCGTCGGCCATCGCGGCGCGGAAGTCGTCGCAGGTGACGGCCTGGCCGTCATGGCGCTTGAAGTACAGATCCATGCCCTTGCGGAAACCGTCGCGGCCCAGCAGCGTCTCGTACATCCGCACCACTTCCGCGCCCTTCTCGTACACGGTCATGGTGTAGAAGTTGTTCATCTCGATATAGCTGTCCGGGCGGATCGGGTGCGCGGTCGGGCCGGCGTCTTCCGGGAACTGCGCCATGCGCAGGCCCTTGACGTCCTCGATGCGCTTCACCGCGCGGCTGTAGATGTCGGCGCTGAATTCCTGGTCGCGGTAGACGGTCAGGCCTTCCTTCAGGCTCAGCTGAAACCAGTCGCGGCAGGTGACGCGGTTGCCGGTCCAGTTGTGGAAGTATTCGTGGCCGATCACCGCCTCGATGCCTTCGAAGTCGGCGTCGGTGGCGGTGTCCTGGCGCGCCAGCACGTACTTGGTGTTGAAGATGTTGAGGCCCTTGTTCTCCATCGCACCCATATTGAAGTCGCCGACCGCGACGATCATGTAGATGTCTAGGTCGTACTCCAGGCCGAAGCGCTCCTCGTCCCACTTCATCGAGTGCTTGACCGACTCCATCGCGTGCGCGGTCTTGTCCTGGTCGGCGGGCTCGGTCCAGATCTCCAGCGCCACTTCGCGGCCGCGCATGGTGACGAACTTGTCCTTCAAGGCCGTGAGCTTGCCGGCCACCAGCGCGAACAGGTAGGACGGCTTCCGGTAGGGGTCGACCCATTTGACCCAGTGCCGCTTCTTGTCCACCATGCCCTCGCCCACCTTATTGCCGTTGGACAACAGCACCGGGTACTTCTGCTTGTCGGCCTTGATGGTGGTGGTGAACTTGGCCATCACATCCGGACGGTCCAGATAGTAGGTGATCTTGCGGAAGCCTTCCGGCTCGCACTGGGTGAACAGGTTGCCGCTGGACGCGTACAGGCCCATCAGGCTGGTATTGGCCGCCGGATCGAGTTCGGTTTCCACTTCCAGGATGAAGCTGTCCGGCACCTGGCGCACGGTCAGCACGTCGTCGGCCAGGCCGTAGCGGGTCTCGTCCAGCTTTTCGCCGTCCAGCAGCACGGCCAGCAGTTTGGCGCTGCCGTCCAGCGTCAGGTCGCGCTCGGCGGAATCGCCGTTGCGGGTGACCACCAGCCGCGACTGCACGCGGGTGGCCTCGTCCTCGATGTCGAACACCAGATCGACGCGGTCGATCAGGAAGGCCGGAGCCCGATAATCCTTGCGATACTTGACTTCTGGCTGTTGAGCCATGCGTGTCTCCTTATGGTCCGGCTCGTGGCCGGTCTCTTTCATAGACGGCGCGGCGTCTGGTCGGCGCCGCTCTTGGTCGAAATCGACCGCTCTGTCAGCGGCCTGCAATCCATTTGCCGCCGCTGGCTTCCAGCTTGAGGCGGCAGGTATCCTCGGGCGCGGCCAGCGGCGCCACGTCGAAAGTCATCAGTTCGTCGCGGCGGAAGGCGTGCAGCTTGATCTTGTCTCCCACGGCCAGACGGGCAAGTTGTTTGTCCAAATCGTAGGCGCGGAGCCTGTCCACCGCCACCACCACATCGCCGCCGGACAAGCCGGCTTGTTGCGCGGCGCCGCCGTCCAGCACCTGGACCAGCTTGACGCCGGCGGCGTCGGCCGCGGTCTTCACGCCCAGCGTCAGCGGCGCCGGCTTGGCGGCGAAGGCATCTACCACGCCGCCGCGGTCGGACGCGCCCTGCGCGGCCTCGAATTTCAGTTCCACGCCCTGGCTCTTCAATAGTTCAAGCAGCGGCAGGTCCTGGGTGGAACGCAGCGCCAGATCGAAGAAGGGCTTGAGCTTGAGGCCGGTGGTTTCGATCGCGATCTTTTCCCACTCATCCTCTTCCAGGCCCTTGCCGTCGGCGAGCCATTTGCGCCACAGCGCGCGCATCACATCGTCCAGCGACTGCTTGCCCTTGCTGTCGCGGCGGATCAGCAGATCCAGCGCCAGCGCGGCCAGCGAACCCTTGGTGTAGTAGCTGACAATGCTGTTGGGGCTGTTCTCGTCCTGGCGGTAGTACTTGGTCCAGGCTTCGAAGCTGGATTGCTCCAGCGTCTGCTTCATTCTGCCCGCGCCGCGTTGCACGCCGGTGATGGTTTCCGCCAACAGGCCCAGGTAGCGCCTCTCGTCGATCAGGCCGCAGCGGACCAGGGTCAGGTCGTCGTAATAGGAGGTGATGCCTTCGAATGCCCACAACAGGCGGGTCATGCCCTCGCGGTTCAGGTCATACGGCGTGAACGCCGCCGGCTTCATCCGCTTGACGTTCCAGCTGTGGAAGTATTCGTGGCTGATCAGGCCCAGCAACTTCAGATAACCGTCGCTGACCTCTGCCGCGCCCGGCGCCGGCAGATCGTCGCGGTTGGCCACCAGCGCGGTGGACGCGCGGTGCTCCAGGCCGCCGTAGATGTCCTTGCCGACGAACAGCATGAACACATAGCGCTCGAACGGCGCCGGCTCGCCGAACAGCTTGATCTGGTATTCGCAAATCTTTTTGGTGTCTTCGGCCAATCGCTTCAGATCGCCCTGGAACCGGCCGGAGACGACGAACTCATGCGGCACGCCGCAAGCCTTGAAGCTGACCTTTTGGAACTCGCCCATTTCCACCGGGTGGTCGATCAGCTCATCGTAGCTGGATGCCTGGTAGCCGCCGAATCCGCTCTTTTTCTTGATGTCGACGGCGGGCAGGCTGGTGGCCACTTTCCAATCGGCGTAGGCCTTGCCTTCCGGCGCGAGGATCTCCACGGCGCAGGGCTCGTTTTCATAGCCCTCAGCGGCCAGGAACACGCTGGTGCCGTTGAAGAAGCCGCGCTCGCCGTCCAAGTAGGCGCCGCGCACCGACAGGTCGAAGGCGTAGACCAGATAGCGCAGCGTCAGCGCGCCCTTGACCGGCGCCGCCTGCCAGCGGTTCTTTTCCAGCTGCCGCAGCGCCACCGGCTTGCCGCCGGCGCGGGCTTCCATCTCGACGATGTGCTTGGAAAATTCACGGATCATATAACTGCCGGGAATCCACGCCGGCAAAAAAAACACCTGGCCATCCTTGGCCGGGTGCGTAACGATGACGGTTGCCTCGAACAGGTGCGCTTCCGGCGACACCGGGCGCAGCGTGTATTGTACTGGGACGGGTTGGGTCATGATCAGCCTGCAAGCGTTGCAAAACTTGATGATTCTAGCATTTCCGCGATTTTGGCGGTTGCCCTCATGGCGTATTGATCCATGTCAAGAAGTCATACCAATACGCCAATACAATTGCATGCGTAGCAACATGCACTATTCGTATCGCTACCCTCGTAATACCGCGAGAATTGGGACAGACAAGAACCGATCCAAGCCGACTATGCAACTGGCTCGCATAAGGCATTTGATTTAGAATAACGGCATTGGATACGTGGGAATTTGGTGCTATCGAAAAGGCCGGCAAACTGCTAATACAGACATCAAAGCCTATCGGTACAGGTCAAGCACCTGATTCGACTTTCACTACACGGTTCCCCGCGGCTTGCTTTCCAATTTCCAGATTGGGATGAGGTTGAAAAGTTCAAGCCGCCTCGGTTTGTCATGTTCTGAGTTAGCAACCTTGGAGAAAACCTTAAATGGAAACGCAACCCACTTATAACTATAAGGTGGTGCGCCAATTTGCCATCATGACCGTAGTTTGGGGCATAGTCGGCATGTTGGTGGGCGTCATCATTGCGGCCCAGCTGGTGTGGCCGGAGCTCAATTTCGGGCCCTGGTTCCACTTTGGCCGCCTGCGCCCCTTGCACACCAACGCCGTCATCTTCGCCTTCGGCGGCTGCGGTCTGTTCGCCACTTCCTACTACGTGGTGCAACGTACCTGTAACGTCAGACTGATTTCCGACAAGCTGGCCGCCGTCACCTTCTGGGGCTGGCAACTGGTGATCGTGCTGGCGGCCATCACGCTGCCGCTTGGCTTCACCACCTCCAAGGAATACGCTGAGCTGGAATGGCCGATCAAACTGCTGATCGCCGTGATCTGGGTGATTTACGCGATCGTGTTCTTCGGCACCATCGCCATCCGCAAGGTCAAGCACATCTACGTGGCCAACTGGTTCTACGGCGCCTTCATCCTGGCCGTGGCGCTGCTGCACATCGTCAACTCCGCCTTCGTGCCGGTGACCATGTGGAAATCCTATTCGGTGTACTCCGGCGCCGTCGACGCGATGGTGCAATGGTGGTACGGCCACAACGCGGTGGGCTTCTTCCTGACCGCCGCCTTCCTCGGCATGATGTACTACTTCGTTCCCAAGCAGGCCGGCCGTCCGGTGTATTCCTACCGCCTGTCCGTGGTGCACTTCTGGGCGCTGATCTTCACCTATATGTGGGCCGGTCCGCACCACCTGCACTACACCGCGCTGCCCGACTGGACCCAGTCCGTCGGCATGGTGTTTTCCCTGATCCTGCTTGCGCCGTCCTGGGGCGGCATGATCAACGGCATCATGACCCTGTCCGGCGCCTGGCATAAGCTGCGCACCGACCCGGTGCTGAAGTTCCTGGTGGTGTCGCTGTCGTTCTACGGCATGTCCACCTTCGAAGGCCCGATGATGTCGATCAAGACCGTCAACGCCTTGTCCCACTACACCGACTGGACCATCGGCCACGTGCACTCCGGCGCGCTGGGCTGGGTGGGCTTCATCACCATCGGCTCGATGTACTACCTGATCCCGCGCCTGTTCGGCCGCGAAACCATGCACAGCGTCAAGCTGATCGAAGCCCACTTCTGGCTGGCCACCGTCGGCGTGGTGCTCTACATCGCCGCGCTGTGGATCTCCGGCGTGATGCAAGGCCTGATGTGGCGCGCGCTGAACCCGGACGGCACCCTGACCTACGCCTTCGTCGAGGCGGTGAAAGCCACCTATCCGTACCACACGGTGCGTCTGCTGGGCGGCTTCCTGTACCTCTCCGGCATGCTGTTGATGGCTTACAACACCTACCGCACCGTCGTCGCAGGCCGCGCCGTCGATGCCAAGATCCCGGCCATCACCGCAGAAGCACATTAACAGGCGAGAATAATCATGGACAGAATCCAGAAACTGATTGAAGAGCATGTAGGCTGGCTGATCGTGCTGACCCTGTTGGTGGTCAGCGTGGCCGGCCTGGTGGAAATCCTGCCGCTCGCGTTCCAGAAATCCGTGACCGAACCGGTGGCCGGCGTCAAGCCGTTCACCGCCTTGCAGCTGGCAGGCCGCGACATCTACATCCGCGAAGGCTGCACCACCTGCCACACCCAGATGATCCGCCCGTTCCGCGCCGAAACCGAACGCTACGGCCACTACTCCGTGGCCGGCGAATCCGTGTACGACCACCCGTTCCTGTGGGGCTCCAAGCGCACCGGCCCCGACCTCGCCCGCGTCGGCGGCCGCTATTCCGACGAATGGCACCGCGTGCACTTGAACAACCCGCGCGACGTGGTGCCGGAGTCGAACATGCCGGCCTTCCCGTGGCTGGCCAAGAACCTGGCCGACGCCGACGTGGTGCCGAAGAAGATGGAAGCCCTGCGCCTGGTCGGCGTGCCCTACACCGACAAGGACATCGCCGAGGCGAAGTCCCAGGTGGAAGGCAAATCTGAGCAGGACGCCGTCGTCGCCTACCTGCAAGGCCTGGGCCTTGCCGTGAAGAACAGGCGCTAAGCCATGGACTGGGTCACTTTCGGGCGTTCGCTGTTCACCGTGGTCTGCTTCGCGTTCTTCATCATGGTGTTGATCATGGCCTACAGCAAACGCTCCAAGAACCGGTACGAGGAGGCGGCCAACCTGCCCTTCCTGGACGACGACAAGGTAGAGCAAGCCCCGCATGACGAGGCTGCCCACGGAGCAAGAAAATGAGTCAATTCACAAGCGGTTTCTGGAATATCTGGATTATCGTGATCGTGCTGGGCGGCATCATCGGCTTGACGCTGCTGGTGTTCACCCAATCCAAGACCACGGTCAAAAAGGGCGAAGAAGTCGACATCACCGGCCACATCTGGGATGGCGACCTGGCCGAGTACAACAACCCGCTGCCGCGCTGGTGGATGCTGATGTTCTACATCACGCTGATCTTCGGCGTGGTCTACCTGGTGCTGTACCCGGGCCTGGGCGACTACAAGGGCGCTTTCGGCTGGACCCAGATCGACCAGTACAAGGCCGAGAGCAAGGCCGCCGAGCAAAAATACCAGCCGCTGTACGACAAGTACCTGAAACAGGATATGAAGTCGGTCGCCGCCGACCCCAAAGCCCAGGAAATGGGCCGCCGCCTGTTCCAGACCTACTGTGTGCAGTGCCACGGCGCGGATGCCCGCGGCGCCAAGGGCTTCCCCAACCTGGTGAGCCATGACTGGATCTACGGCGGCGAGCCGGACACCATCAAGACCACCATCCTGAATGGCCGCCACGGCCAGATGCCGGCCTGGGGCGCGGCCTTCGGCGAGGAGAAGGTCAAGGATGTGGCCAACTACGTGATGTCGCTGTCCGAACACAAGAAGAAGTTCGACGCGGAGCGCGCGGCCCGGGGCAAGGAAACCTTCGCCGCGGTGTGCGCCACCTGCCACGGACCGGACGGCAAAGGCAACCAGCAACTGGGCGCGCCCAACCTGACCCATCCGTCGGGCAGCTGGCTGTACGGCGGCACCGAGAAGGCTATCATCGAGACCATCACCAACGGCCGCAACGGCCAGATGCCGGCCTGGAAGGATTTCCTCGGCGAAGGCAAGGTACACCTGCTGGCCGCCTACGTCTGGAGCCTGTCCAACAACCCCAAGGCGCAGCAGTAAGCGCCTTGCCCGGCGCGCCGTCCGCCCCGCGCGGGCGGCGCGCTTCGCCTCTCCCCCACCCAGAGGCTTTGGTAGAGCGCATCGACCGGTGAGTTTCACCAAACCCTCTTCAGGAAAACGACATGTCCGAATCGCTGAAGAAAATCCCGATCAAGGTTGAAGGCGCCGGCCAGGACAACGAAACCGTCTCGCTGTACGAATCCCACCAAAAAATCTACGTCCGTGCCGCCAAAGGCATGTTCAACAACCTCCGCATCCTGTTCGTGCTCGGCACCCAGCTGGTCTACCTGGGCCTGCCCTGGCTGCAATGGAACGGCCGCCAGGCGGTGCTGTTCGATCTGGTGGACCGCAAGTTCTACCTGTTCGGCCTCACCATCTGGCCGCAGGACTTCGTCTACCTCGCCGCGCTGTTGATGTGCTGCGCCTTCGGCCTGTTCACCTGGACCACCATCGCCGGCCGGCTGTGGTGCGGCTATTCCTGTCCGCAGACGGTGTACACCGAGATCATGCTGTGGATAGAACAATGGATCGAGGGCGACCGCAACAAGCGCATCAAGCTGGACGCCGCGCCGATGAGCTTGCGCAAGCTCAGGCTGAAATCGACCAAACACTTCATCATGATCGTCTTCTCGCTGTGGACCGGCTTCACCCTGGTCGGCTATTTCACGCCGATGCGCAGCCTGGTCGCGGCGATGCCCAGCTTCGGCTACGGCCCGTGGGAAACGTTCTGGATGTTCTTCTACGGCGGCTTCACCTATCTGTTCGCCGGCTTCATGCGCGAGCAGGTGTGCAAGTACATGTGCCCCTACGCCCGCTTCCAGAGCGTGATGTTCGACGCCGACACGCTGATCATTTCCTACGACGAGGCCCGCGGCGAGCCGCGCGGCGCGCGCAAGAAGGGATCGGACCCCAAGGAACAAGGCCTGGGTTCCTGCATCAACTGCAGCATCTGCGTGCAGGTGTGCCCGGTGGGCATCGACATCCGCAACGGCCTGCAATACGAATGCATAGGCTGCGCCGCCTGCATCGACGCCTGCGACGAAGTGATGGACAAGATGGGCTATCCCCGCGGCCTGATCCGCTACACCACCGAGAATGCGCTGGAAGGGAAATACCCGGAAAAGGAAATCGCGTCGCGGCTGAAGCGGCCCCGCGTGGTGCTGTACATCCTGGTGCTGAGCGCGGTGATCATCGCTTCAGTCACCTCGCTGGCGATGCGCAAGCCGTTCAAGGTGGACATCCTGCGCGACCGCGCCTCGCTGGTGCGCGAGACCGACGAAGGCTGGCTGGAAAACACCTACATCATCAAGATCATCAACACCACGGAACGTCCGCAGCAATTCCGCATCACAGCCGAAGGCCTGCCCGACATCAAAGTCAAGACCGAAACGCCGCTGGTGGCCATTCCCGCCGCCGCCACCGACAGCGCCACCGTGCACGTGGAGGCCGACCCGCAGTACGCGACCAAGGGCAGCCACCCGATCCGCTTCATCGTAGAATCCGCCGGCGATCCCTCGCTGCGGGTAGAAGAAAAATCCAGCTTCATCGGAGAATGACATGCAGCACACCGCCCACCACCCGTCCCGCCCCTGGTATAAAGAACCCTGGCCCTGGATATTGTTCGGTCTGCCGGCGATATCCGTCGTCGTCGGCATCTTCTTCCTGATGGCGGCGATCAAGTCCGACGACGGCCTGGTCACCGACGACTATTACAAGAAGGGCAAGGCGATCAATATGGAGCTGCGCCGCGACAAGGCAGCCGCCCAGATGGGATTGTCCGCCCAGCTGATGTTCGGCAGCGACGGCCGCAGCCTGCGCCTGGTCACCGCCAGCAAGGTCAAACTGCCCGACACCCTGTCGCTGAGCATGATCCACCCGGCCCAGGACGATTACGACCTGTCCGCGGTAATGACCATGGCCGGCCCCAATCTGTACCAGGGCATCCTGCCCAAGATCCCGGTCAACGCCAACCACTGGTACGTGCAGTTGGAAGACCATGACAAAAAATGGCGGATCCAAGGCGAGTGGAAGCCGGGCTCGGGACAAATGGCGATGCTGGGCCAGCCGCATCTGGAACCGGTCGAGCACTGAGCGCCATGCTGGAATCGAAACGGCCCGTCTGCGGGCCGTTTTCTTTGCCCGGCCGCCGCGCGATCCGGAACTACGCCACCGCCCTCACCCGGCTGAGCCAGCACAGCAGCCCCGCTCCCGCCTGCCACGCCGCCGTCGCCAGCATCAAATCCCGCAACGGCATCCCCGCCGACAGCATGCCGCCCAAGGCCAGCGCCAGCGGCATCAACAGTTTGAACAAGGAGCCGGTCAGCCCGGACACGCGGCCGATCAGCTCAGTCGGCGTCGCCTCCTGGCGGTAGCTCCACACGCCGACATTGCCGCACACCACGACGAAGCTCTGCAAAGCCATCGCCGCCGCCAGCCACCGCATATCGTCAAACCACGCCTGCGCCGCCATGCCGGCCGCCTCCAGCAGCAGCGCCAGGCAAATCATCCATCCCAGGCCCAGCGCCTTCCTCACCCGCGCCACGCATAAGCCGGCCACAATGCCGCCCGCGCCGGCGCAGCCAAACAACAGCCCCAATTGCCCGGGAGAAAAGCCCAGCTGGTCGCGGGCGCGGAACAGGAACAACACCTCGGCGACGCCGGCCGCGCCATTGGCCAGCACCACCACCCAGCTCAATTGCCACAGCGCCGGATTGCCGCGCAGCGCCCGCCAGCCGGCGGCCAGCTCCGCCAAGAAACGCCGCTCGCCGCTCCGCCGCAGCGCTTGCGCCGGCACCCTGGCCATCAGCAGCGCGGACAACAAAAACATCAGCGCCGGCGCGCCCAGGCTCCAGTGCGGGCTGGCCCAGGCGATCAGCAGGCCGGACAGCATTGGCCCGCTGACGGCGAACACATCGGACAAAGTGCCTAGATAACCGTTGGCCTGCACCAGTTGCGCCGCCGGCACGCTCTCCTTCACCAGGGCCATCCGGCAGATGGCGGTCACGTAGTTGCACAGCATCACGCAGAAAGTCAGCGGATAGAACAGCCACGCGGCCATTCCGCCGCCGGCCAGCGCCAGCGCGCAGACGCCTAGCAATGCGGCCATCGCCAGCAAGGCCCGCTGCGCCCAGCTGCGGCGGCACACCCGGTCCACCCACACGCCGATGAAGGCCGCCAACAGCAGATTAGGCAGGAACTCCACCGCGCGCAGATTGCTCATCGCCGCCAAGGAATGCGTCAGCTCGTACAGGATCAGCGGCAGCGCCAACTGGTAAATCTGGCCGCCCAGCGCCAGCAGCGCGGTGGAAGCGAACAGGCCGGTAAACACCGGCTGCCGCCACAAGGAAGAAGAAGAAACCGCGGACATGCGCGCTCCATGACATTTGACAGAAGCGGCAGTATCCGGCACAAAAGCGGAGACAAAAATGGAACATTTAAAAACCATTCTTCCCCTTTTATGCGCCTGCTCCAACACTACCAGCGCCTGAGCCAAGCCTTCCCCGCGCACGACGGCCCGGCGCGGCTGGCCGACATCGCCGCCGCCCTGCATTGCAGCCCGCGCCATGCCCGCGAGCTGATGCAAAGCATGGCGGAAAACGGCTGGCTGCAATGGCAGCCGGGGCTGGGGCGCGGCCATGCGTCGCGGCTGCGCCTGCTCGCGCCGGCCGGCCAGCTGGAGACGGACGCGGTGCGCGGCCATCTGGCCGATGGCGACATCGAAAAAGCGATGCGGCTGCTGCCCGCCGCCGCGCGGCGCCAAGTGGCCGATCTGCTGCCGGCCTATCTCGGCCTCCCGCCGGCCGAACCGCAAACGCTGCGCCTGCCCTTCTACCGGCCGCTGCACAGCCTGGACCCGGTCCGGATCAACCGCCGCACCGAATGCCACCTGATCCGCCAGATCTTCGACGGCCTCACCCGCTACGACCGCGGCGAGGAGAAGATCGTCCCCGCTCTGGCCCACCATTGGAGCCATGACGGCGATTGGCGAAACTGGCGCTTCCATCTGCGCCCCGGCGTCGCCTTCCACCATGGCCGAACGCTGGATGGCGAAGACGTCCGCCAAACCTTGCTCCGCTTGCGCGACAAAGCCGGCCCCCACCAGGAGCTGCTATCGCATCTGGAAAACGTGGCCTTGCCCGCGCCATTGACCGTGGACATCCGCCTAGCCCGCCCCGACGCGCTGCTGCCGCGTCGGCTGGCCGACAGCGCCGCCTCCATCCTGCCGCGCGATTGCTGGACGCGAGCGGACTTTGGCCGCTTTCCCATCGGCACCGGCGCGTTCAAGCTGGAAGCCAACAACGACTACCGCGCCACGCTGCGCGCCTTCGACCGCCACTGGAAGGAAAGGCCGCTGCTGGACACGGTGGACATATGGGTCGTCGACGACCCGGACGTGCGGGCGCGGCTGGACGCCCGCTTCTGCCACCCTGATGAACCCAGCAGCCAACCGTCGCTGCGCCAGCTGGAAGCCGGCTGCAGCTATCTGGCGGCGAATCCGGCCCGGCTGGACGCCACTCAACGGCAAGCGCTGGCCGACTGGCTGCACCCCGCCATCTGGCAGGCCGCGCAGCCCGACGAAGCGGCTCTCGGCATGCTGCCGCAATGGCGGCACCGGCCACTTCCCGCCCAAGCGCCGCCACCGCGGCTGCCCGCGACATTGCGGTTGGCCACCTATCAGCTGCCGGCTCACATCGAATTGGCCGAGGCCGTGGCGCGCCGGCTGCGGGACGCCGGCTGCCGGATCGAGTTGACGGTGATGCCCTACCCCGACTTCGCCCGCTACGACTGGCTGGACGACGCCGACCTGCTGCTGACCGGCGAAGTGATGGCCGACGATGTGGATTTCGGCGTCTACCAATGGCTGTGCCAGGATGCCGGCTACCGCCATTGGCTGGAAGAAGGGACTCGACAAAAAATCCGGCTAACGGAAAGAAGACTGGCGATGGAGCCCGATGCGGAGCGGCGCTGGCAAGGCTACGAAGCGCTGGCGCGCGAGCTGGTGGAGGAAGCCAGCCTGATTCCGCTGCGGCATCATGTTCAGACGATGGAATTCGCGCCGCAGCTGCGGGGCGTCACGCTGGCGCAGTGCGGCTGGATGGACTTCGGCAAAGCGTGGCTGGCTCCCCCGCTCTGAGCAAGCCCTGGCTCAGATGGCGGCGTCCGAGTGATAACGCAGCCAGAAAGCCTCGCGGCAGCCGTTGTCGAAGCTTTTGCGCATCGGCTCTATGCCCGGCGAGCCGCCCAGCTCCAGCACTTCATAGGTGATCCAGCTCTCGGCGCAGGCCAATTCGCTAGGGTAATCGTCCACCTCGATGCTGCGGCGGATCGCCACGCCGTTGTCGAAACGGTACACCCGCTCCCGCAGCGTCACCTCGCAATCGGCCTCGCGCCAGCTGTCCTGCCTATCCTCGCGGCCGACGATGCGCTCCGCGCCGGCGCCGCCCATGATCGCCCGCGCATAGCCAGCCAGCGGCTCGCTCGCGTCGGCCATCAAGCGCTCTCCTTGCGGATGTCCGCCAGCAGCGGTTGCGCCAGACGGCGGTAATCGTCGCCGTCCAGCACGATGGACGCGTCCAGCCGGCCGGCGTTGAACGCGATTTCCCGGTAGCGCGCCAACAGCTGCGGGTCGACCACCAGCCGGATGGACGGATCGAAGCTGAACGGCGGGATGGAGCCGATCACGCAGCCGGTGGCGGCCTCGGCGTCAGCCGCGTCGGCCAGCTTCACCTTGCGCGCGCCGACGGCGGCGGCCACCTTGGCGAAATCCACCCGCTCGTCGCCGGGCAGCACCGCCAGCACGAACCGGCCAGGCGCGTCCGCCACCTTGCACAGCATCGCCTTGGCTCCCTGCCCCACCTCGGTGCCGCGTATTTCGGCCACCTTGTGCGAATTGCCCTCGGATGGATGTTCTATCACCCGGAAGCGGGCCTGGCCCTGTTCCAATATATTCCGCAAACGTTCAAACACGGTCAGCGCCTCCCGCAAATACTGGATCGTTCCAAACAACATGAGGCCGGAAAGCGGATGGACAAGCCCCGAATGCCGCTTGTTGCCCAAGCCGCCAAGCCTCTACACTGCAAACCTCGTCCCCATCCATGCCTCCCATGCTCAAACTGAACCTCGGCTGCGGCCACGACAAACGGACCGGCTTCATCAATGTCGACTCTCAGGCTGCTTGCCAGCCAGACCAGGTGGTCGACCTGGAGCGATTCCCCTGGCCCTGGGCCGACGGATCGGTGGACGAGATCGTGATGAGCCACGTGCTGGAGCATCTGGGCGCCGATACCGACACCTATCTGGGCATCATCAAGGAGTTGTACCGGGTATGCGCGCCGGATGCCCGCATCACCATCACCGTGCCGCATCCGCGCAGCGACAACTACCTGGCCGATCCCACCCATGTGCGGCCGATCACGGCGATGGGCCTGCAAATGTTCAACCAGGAGCTGAACCGCCAAAGCATCCAGGAAGGCGGCTCCAGCACCCCGCTGGGTATTTATCTGAATGTCGACTGGGCGCTGGAATCGTCGGATGTGAAGATACTGGAGCCCTGGGCCAGCCGCTTCAACGGCGGCCAGCTCACCGAGGATGACATCACGCTGGCGGTGCAGAACTTCTACAACGTGATCGGCGACTGTACTTTCGTGATGCGCATCCGCAAACCGGCTTTCGCCGGCTGACGCTCGCTCCACCCATCCCGATCCGGGACCTGCCCGGGCGCATCTCCGCCCAGCCGCCCAGCCGTGCAAGCCGCTTGCCCGCCATCCGCCAGACATGCATCATGCATAGCCGGACGGCTGCGAAAACTGGCGTTCCGCCATCCGCGTCCTAGCCGCAACCACCGTACTGAAAGGCTGAAGATCATGTCGAAAGAGCTTGTCTTCTATACCAACCCGCAATCGCGGGGCAATATCGTGCACTGGATGCTGGAAGAAGTGGGCGCGCCCTACCGCCCGGTGCTGCTGGAGTACGGCGCCTCGATGAAGGCGCCGGAGTATCTGGCCATCAATCCGATGGGCAAGGTGCCGGCCATCCGCCATGGCGATCAGGTCGTCACCGAAGGCGCGGCCATCTGCGCCTATCTGGCCGACGCCTTTCCCGAAGCCGGACTCGCCCCCGCGCCCGCCGAACGCGGCGATTATTATCGCTGGCTGTTTTTCGCCGCCAGCTGTGTCGAGCATGCCTGGACCAATCAGGCCGCGGGCTTCACGCCCACCCAGGAGCAACAGCGGATGTTCGGCTACGGCTCATACGACGCGACGCTGAACACCCTGGCCAAAGCCGTCGCCGGCCGCCGCTATCTCGCTGGAGACCGCTTCAGCGCCGCCGACGTGTATGTCGGCCGCACGATAGGCTATGGCATCGAGTTCGGCAATATGCGCGACTGGCCCGAACTGGTCGCTTACTGGGATGGACTGAAAAACCGGCCGGCCCTGCTGCGCGCCGCCGAGCAGGCCGCCCAGTGGCAGGCAATCAAGGCGTAAACGCCAGCCATGCGCGGGAGGCGGACTCGCAGCCTCCCGCCCGCAAGCGCTACGCCGGCCTCAGCCGCGCGGTGAAGTGCCGCAGTATCGGCGGCTCGTAGTCGAAGGCCAGCCCTTTCACCGCCGCCGCGCGCTGTTTCACCTCGATCAGACAGTCGGCGATGTAGTCCATGTGATCATTGGTATACACCCGGCGCGGTATCGTCAGACGCATCAACTCGAACGGCGACGGTTCCTGCTGGCCGGTCTGCGGATTTCGGCCCAGCAGCAGCGAACCGATCTCCACCGCCCGGACGCCGCCTTCCAGATACAGCTCGCAGGCCAGCGCGTGCGCGGGAAACCGCTCGGCCGGAATATGCGGCAGCAGGCGCGCGGCGTCGACGAAAACGGCATGGCCGCCGGTCGGATACTGGATAGGCACCCCGCCTTCGCGCAGCCGCTCGCCCAGGTAGGCGACCTGGCCGATGCGGTAGTCCAGGAAAGCGTCGTCCAGCCCTTCCCTCAACCCTATCGCCAACGCCTCCATGTCGCGGCCCGCCAAACCGCCGTAGGTGACGAAGCCCTCCATCGGCACGCAACGCACCTGCACCTCGCGGAACAGCGCCTCGTCGTCCTTGAAGCAGCACAGTCCGCCGATATTGACCAGCGCATCCTTCTTGGCCGACATCGTGAACATGTCGCCATGGCTGAACATTTCGCGCGCGATGGCCAGTATGGAAGCGCCGGCATAGGCCGGATCGCGCTCGCGGATGAACCAGGCGTTCTCGGCGAAGCGGGCGGCGTCGATCACCACCGGAATGCCGCGCGAGCGCGCCAGCTCGCTGGCCGCGCGGATATTGGCCATCGACACCGGCTGGCCGCCGGCGCTGTTGCAAGTGATGGTGATGATGACGGCGGCGACGTTGTCGCCCTCGGCCGCGATGATCTGCCCCAGCCGCGCCAGGTCGAAGTCTCCCTTCCAATCGTATGCCGTGCCGGTGTCCAGCGCCTGCGGCGTCAGCACGTTGACCGCGCGGGCGCCCGCCAGCTCGACATGGGCCTTGGTGGTATCGAAATGGAAGTTGGACAGGAACACTGGTCGCTCGCCCCGGCAACGCTTCACCAGTTCCGGAAACAGGATCTGCTCCGCGCCGCGCCCCTGGTGAGTGGGGATGGTGTGCGCGTAGCCGAACAGCTCCCGAACCGTGTCGGCCAGGCGCAGGAAATTGCGGCTGCCGGCATAGGCCTCGTCGCCCATCATCAGGCCGGCCCATTGGCGATCGGACATCGCGCCAGTGCCGCTGTCTGTCAGCAGGTCGATGTAGACATCCTCGGCTTTCAACAGGAAGGGATTCCAGCCAGCGTCGGCCAGCGCCAGGCGACGGTCTGACGGCGTGGTTTGCCGGATGGGCTCCACCATCTTGATGCGGAAAGGTTCGGGAATGCGTCGTGCCATGATCTTCTCCTCGGCGCGGCCGCGCCGCCCGGACGAGCGCGGGCGAAGCGGCGGCGGACCGTCATGCGGTCGAAACAAATAGGGAAACGATTGCCGGAGGAGATCAGGCGCGCGGGAAGTCGAACGTCAGAATGATGTCGACGGTGTACCAATTGGGGCGCAGGCCATTGAGGTGAGTCAGCGCCTGGCCAGCATGGGGTTCGATATTCATCGCCACACCTTGAGGCAGTTGCATGGTCGCCCGGACGCGGGCGTATCTTCAAGATAGGGCAGGATTGTCTGACTGCGCAACAATCAATAACTAACAAAAACCATCTCGCCATTGATTTGTATACAGTCAACAATAACCACTATGCAATAAACTCATCATGCCTAGAGTATTAACTAGCAAAAAATCATCGCCAAAGAAAAGTATTTGCTCCATTTATTACAATGTAATTGATATGGCTTAAAAAAAATTTCACATCTCAACATTTAATCGATATGATCTTGCGCTGCCTACAAAATCCAAGGCATGCATAAAAAACAAAAACACCGCTCGTTGCTGGTGATATCTCAAGTCACTCGAAGGAAACCCTTATGTCTACACAATCGCATCCCAAAGGGCTCTATCTGCTCTTTGTGACGGAGATGTGGGAGCGCTTCAGCTACTACGGCATGCGCGCCATCTTCACGCTTTACATGATCAAGGCGCTGCTGTTCGACAAGGCCCATGCCTCGGATATCTACGGCACCTACACTGGCCTGGTGTATCTCACCCCGCTGGTCGGCGGCTACATCGCCGACCGCTACTGGGGCAACCGCCGCTCCATCCTGGCCGGCGGCGTGCTGATGGCCATCGGCCAATTCATGCTGTTCTTCTCCGGCTCGATGCATGAAACCAACGTCGCCGCCGCCTCTTGGCTGCTGTACGGCGGCCTGGGTTTCCTGATCGCCGGCAACGGCCTGTTCAAACCGAACATCTCGTCGATGGTGGGCCAGCTGTACGCCCCGGGCGACAAGCGCGTCGACTCCGCCTTCACCATCTTCTACATGGGCATCAACACCGGCTCGCTGATCGCGCCGCTGGTGTGCGGCACCCTGGGCGATACCGGCAATCCGGGCGACTTCAAGTGGGGCTTCATGGCCGCCGGCTTCGGCATGCTGCTGTCGCTGGTTGTGTTCACCCTGTTCAAGAACAAATATCTGGTGACGCCGGAAGGCAAGCCGATCGGCCTGGCGCCCAAACGCCATCACGACAGCGGCGAAAAAGTGGTGCACGAGCCGCTGACCCGCATCGAGAAGCAGCGCCTGGCGGTGATCCTGATCGTGTCCGCCTTCGTGATCTTCTTCTGGTCCGCATTCGAGCAGGCCGGCGCCTCGCTGACCTTCTTCGCCGAAGAACAGACCAACCGCAACCTGATGGGCTACGTGATCCCGGCCTCGTTCTTCCAGTCGCTGAACCCGGTGTCGGTGGTGATCTTCGCGCCGATCTTCGCCTGGATCTGGACCAAGCTAGGCAGCAAGGGCATGGAGCCGTCGTCGCCGGCCAAGATGGCGCTGGGCCTGTTCTTCCTGGCGCTCGGCTATCTGGTGATCGCCTTCGGCGTCGACGGCTTGGCGCCGGGCGTCAAGGTCAGCATGCTGTGGCTGGTCAGCCTGTACGTGCTGCACACCTTCGGCGAACTGAGCCTGTCGCCGATCGGCCTGTCGCTGGTGGTGAAGCTGTCCCCGGCCCGCTTCACCGGCTTGATGATGGGCATCTGGTTCCTGTCCAACGCAGCCGCCAACAAGTTCGCCGGCACGCTGTCCGAGCTGTATCCGGATCCGGCCAAGCCGGTGCCGCATTTCCTCGGCTACGCGGTCACCAATCTGCACGACTTCTTCATGCTGTTCGTGATGATGGCCGGCGCCAGCTCGCTGGTGCTGTTCGGGCTGTCCTCGGTGCTGAAGAAAATGATGCACGGCCGCTGATCCGCCGCTTGCCTCACCCAAGCCAACGCCGCCTCCGGGCGGCGTTTTCGCTGGCGGGACGGCAGACGCCGATCCCGGTCTGTGATAGCCTTGCGCCGATCCTCTACCCCGTTTTGAAAACAAGTTTACGGATGAATACCGCTGCAACTTCTTCCTGGCGGAAGGCGGCCGGCTACGCCTTGCTGGCGCTGCTGGCCATCCGCCTGCTGGCGATGTGGGCGATCCCGCTCACCGACACCACAGAGGCGCGCTACGCCGAGATCGCCCGCAAGATGCTGGAAACCGGCAACTGGGTGACGCCGCTGCACGACTACGGCGTGCCGTTCTGGGCCAAGCCGCCGCTGTCCACCTGGCTGTCCGCGGCCAGCATGGGCCTGTTCGGCGTCAATGAATTCGCCGCCCGCCTGCCGGCGCTGCTGCTGGCGCTGGGCGCGCTGTGGCTGACGGCCGATCTGATGCGCCGCCGCGCCGGCAGCGACGCGGCGATGGCCGCCGCGCTGATGCTGGCCGGCGGCCTGCTGTTCTACGGCGCTGCCGGCACGGTGATGACCGACCCCTCGCTGATGTTCTGCGTGGCGCTGAGCCAGGTGGCCTTCTGGCACGCGATGAACGGCGGCGGCCGGATCTGGCGCTACGCCTTCTTCGCCGGCCTGGGCCTGGGCCTGTTGGCCAAGGGTCCTCTGGCCGTGGTACTGGTGGGCATGCCGATCTTCTTCTGGGTGCTGATCCGCAATCAATGGAAAGCGCTGTGGCGCGAGCTGCCGTGGATCTCCGGCACGCTCTTGGCCGCCGCCATCGCCCTGCCCTGGTACGCCTGGGCGGAAATCCGCACGCCGGGCTTCCTCAACTACTTCATCATGGGCGAGCACGTCAGCCGCTTCCTCGATTCCGGCTGGAAGGGCGACAAGTACGGCTTCGCCCACGCCACGCCGCGCGGCATGATCTGGCCGTACGCGCTGGGCGCGCTGTTCCCGTGGTCCATCGCCATGCTGGCCTGGCTGGCCTGCCGCGCGCGCCGGCTGCCGGCCATCGTCCGCGCCGGCGAAAACGACGGCTGGCTGCTCTACGTTTCGCTGTGGACGGTGATGACGCTGCTGTTCTTCACAATGTCCGGCAACATCATCTTCCCGTACTCGCTGCCGATGCTGCCCGGCGCGGCGCTGCTCATGGCTGAGCTGTGGCATCGCGGCCGCCATGAGCGCTCCGGCCGCGCGCTGCCGTGGCTCGCGCTGTCCTCCGGCGCGCTGGTGCTGGCCGCCATCGGCCTGCAATGGCATGACGGCGCCCGTTACTTCCGCACCCAGAAGCCGGTGATCGCGGCCTGGCTCCAGCAGCAGCCGGCGCAACAGGCCCGGCTATTCTACTGGGATAGCCGCCGCGAGTTCTCCGCCGAGTTCTACAGCCAGGGCAAGGTACGCACCACCGCCGACGCCCATGCGCTGGCTCCGCAGCTTGCCGCGCATCCGGGCAGCTGGATCGTCACCGAGCAGCGCGACCTCGCCAGCCTGCCGCCAGCCATCGCCGCGGGCTACGCCAAGGCCGGGGAGTTCCCGGTGATGAAGGACCGAATGCTGCTGCTGAAACCGGCCGCGGCCCAGTGAAAGCGCAAACCGCCATGACCGACGCACGCAACTTCGTTCCGCCCTATCTGCTGGAGCTGCACGCCGCCGAGCGCCCGGCCGACCCGCTGGTCAGCTGCCTGATTCCGGCCTACAACGAGTCGGAAAACATCGCGCCGATGCTGGAAACGCTGCACCGGCTGCTGTCCGAGCACGGCTACCGCCACGAGCTGGTGGTGGTCGACGACGGCAGCCGCGACAACACCGTGCCCAAGGCGCTGGAAGCCGCCAAGCGCCTGCCGGTGACGGTGATCCAGCTGTCGCGCAACTTCGGCAAGGAAATCGCGTTGACCGCCGGCATCGACAATATCGGCGGCGACGTCGCCGTGCTGATAGACGGCGACTTCCAGCATCCGCCGGAGATGGTGCCGGTGTTCCTCGCCAAGTGGCGCGAGGGCTATGACATGGTCTACAGCGTGCGCGCCAACCGCGACGGCGAGACCCTGGCCAAGCGCGCGTTCACCCGCGTGTTCTACGCGCTGCTGAACAGCGGGGCGCCGTTGAAGATCCCGGAAAACACCCAGGATTTCCGCGTGCTGGACAAGAGCATTCTGGAAGCGCTGCGGCGGATGCCGGAGCGCAACCGCTTCATGAAAGGCCTGTACAACTGGGTGGGCTTCACCCAGCTGGCGATGGAGACGCAGACGCAAGAACGCCGCGCCGGCAAAAGCAGCTTCAATTTCCGCAGCCTGTTCAATCTGGGCCTGACCGGCCTGACCGCCTTCTCCAACATGCCGCTGCGGATCTGGACCCTGGTCGGCTGCGTGATCTCGATGCTGTCGATCGGCTACGCGATCTGGGAGCTGGTGCACACGCTGCTGTTCGGCAACCCGGTCAGCGGCTGGCCGACGCTGGCCGTCGCCGTCACCTTCCTCGGCGGCGTGCAGCTGCTGTCGATCGGCATACTCGGCGAATACGTCGGCCGCATCTTCAACGAGGTCAAGGGCCGGCCCACCTATCTGATCAGCCGCATCTCCAAGCGCAAGGACGGGCAGGACGCATGAAGAAGCAGCTGTTCTGGTTCGGCGTCGTCGGCGTGTCGGCGATGTTGCTGCACTTCGCGCTGGTGACGCTGGTTCTGGTGCCGCTGGGCGTGCCGCCGCTCGTCGCCAACGTGCTGGGTTTCCTCGGCGCCTTTCAGCTCAGCTACTGGGGCCACCGCCGCTTCACCTTCGAGGCCGGCCACGTGCCGCACCGCCAGGCGCTGCCGCGCTTCTTCGGCGTGTCCTGCCTGAGCTTCTGCGTCAACGAGGCCATGTATTTCGCGCTGCTGCGCTACGCGCCGCTGGACTATCGGGTCTCGCTGGCCATCGTGCTGTTCGCGGTGGCGGCGCTCACCTTCCTGCTGGGCAAGCTGTGGGCGTTCGCCTCCGCTCCGCAAACAAATTAACGCTGTCGCGATGACGACGGAAAACTTTTGGAATCGACGACAGTCCTACCGCGCATGACGAAACGATTGACACTCTGCGCCGATGACTTCGCCCAGTCCGGCAGCATCAGCGCCGGCATCCTGCAGTTGATCGATGCCGGCCGCCTGTCCGCCACCAGCGTGCTCAGCCAGTCCCCGCACTGGCCGGAGCTGGCCGGCGAACTGAAGGCGCGGGCGGAGCGGGTCGACGTCGGCCTGCATTTCAATCTCACCCATCCGTTCGACGCGCCAGTGAAGCCGCTGTCGTACTGGCTGATGAAGAGCCAGCTGCGCCAACTGTCGCTGGCAACGCTGCGCGACGAGGCGCTGACGCAGATCGACCGCTTCGCCGACCACTTCGGCCGGCTGCCGGACTTCGTCGACGGCCACCAGCACGTGCACGCGCTGCCGGTGATACGCGACGCGCTGTTCGACGCCATCCTGCGGCGCTGGCAGCAGAATCCGCTGCCCTACCTGCGCTCGCCGGACCGCCTTGGCCACCCGGGCGACAACCGGCTGAAGGCGCTGGTACTGCGCAGCGTGTGCACCAATTTCGACGATCAGGCGCGCGAGCGCGGCTTCGCCACCTCGCCGTGGTTCGGCGGCATGTATTCGCTGAGCCCGCAGGCCGACTTCCCCGCCCTGATGCAGGCCTGGCTGGCCAAGATCCCGGACCGGGCGCTGATCATGTGCCATCCCGGCCTGCCCGCCGCCGACGCCTCCGACCCCATCGCCGCCAGCCGCGGCCGCGAATTCGACTACCTGGCCGGCGGCGCCTTCGCCGAACTGTGCCTGAAGCACCGGGTCAGCATCGCCCGCTTCCAGCCCGAGCCCGCCGTCGCCGCTTAAAGGGCTGGACGCTCAGGCGCCCGGCCAGGGTTGCCGCCAGGGCTCGCCCAATTCCTCAAGCCTGGCGCGGCAAGACTCCCCGGCGAATTTCTCGCCCGCAGCCGGCGGACAGACGAAGGCGAAACGCTCGCCGTCCAGCTCGAAACGCAGCGCGTAGGCATGCAGGTAGCCGCGATCGGCCGCGCTGCCGCCGTATAACGCGTCGCCCAGTATCGGCGCGCCCTGCGACTTCATCGCCACCCGCAGCTGATGCGTCTTGCCGGTGCGCGGCCGCAGCAGAAACAGCCTCAGCCCCGGCTCCAGCGAAAAACTGAAAAACTGCGTGACGGCCGGATTCTCCCTGCCCTCCGTCAAGCGCCAGGCGCCGCCGCGTCCCTTGGCCATGTCACCCGCCACCCTGCCCTGCTTTTTCAGCGGCTTGCGGTCCGATAAAGCCAGGTAATACTTCTCCATCTCCCGCTCGGCCAACGCCTCGCCCAGCGCGCGCGCGGCCTCCGCCGAGCGCGCCACCAGGATCAATCCCGACGTGATGCGGTCCAGCCGATGCACCGGCCACAAGGCCGAGTCGCCCAAGCCCTCGCGCAGGGCATCCATCAGTCCGGGCTGGTCGTCTTCGCGGTGGAAACCGACGCCGGGATGCTTGTCGACAAGATAGAAACGGGGATCTTGATGAATCAGGGTGTACATGACGGTTCCGGCTGCGAATCAGCCGCCGATTGTAGAGCAGGCGCCGCGCCGGCGACAACGCCGGACAAAACATGACAAATGACAACAAAAGACCAATTATGCCTTGAGCATGGCAAGGTCAAATTGATAGCCTTTCCCGCGACGCGGCATGCAGCCGAAACCGACCGCGCACCTTCGCCAAAACAGAAAGGACTTTTCCGTGAAACACGCCGCACAGCAGGGATTTACGCTGATCGAATTGATGATAGTCGTCGTCGTGCTCGGCATTCTCGCCGCCATCGCCATTCCCCAGTACCAGAATTACACCGCGCGCACCAAGGCAGTCGCCGCGCTGGCCGAGCTATTGCCCGCGCGCACCGCTTACGAGATTCATCTCAACGACGGGAAAACCATCCTGAGCGCCGGCTCGACCGACGCGATACTCACCCCGATTGGCCTGCGCGACGACCCCACCAACCATTGCGACATGAGCACTCTGGGCGACTCTCTGGCCTCCGCCGGCATCCAGTGCGACATTGTGCATGCGCCGGCCGCCTTGAAAAAGAACCTGGCGCAAGAGGTGAAGCCCTTCGTGCGGCTGGTCCGCGGCGAAAAAGCCGACTGGCAGTGCAAAACCAATATCAGCGAGGAAGAACTGCGCCCGGCCGGCTGCAAATTGCCGGACGAAACCTAACACGCTCTCAAACCATCATGGATGCCGTCACTGCGACTTTTTCTTGGCGTCCATCTCTATCCGCAACTGCTTGCGCATTTCGGCGGCGCGGAAGCGCTGCCGCTGCTCCTCGGTCTCCAGCACCAGGGTCGGCACCGCCATCGGCTTGCCGTCCTGATAGGCCACCATGGTGAAATAGCAGCTGTTGGTGTGGCGCTGGCTGCGCTGCTGGATGTTTTCCGCCACCACCTTGATGCCCACCTCCATCGAGGTGCGGCCGACGTGGTTGACGCTGGCCAGGAAGGTCACCAGCTCGCCGACATGTATCGGCTGCTTGAACAGCACCTGGTCCACCGACAGCGTCACCACGTAACAGCCGGCATAGCGGCTGGCGCAGGCGTAGGCCACCTGGTCCAGCAACTTCAGCAGCACGCCGCCGTGCACATTGCCGGAAAAATTGGCCATGTCCGGCGTCATCAGCACCGACATCACCAGCTCTCTTTGCCCCTGGGCCTCTTCGCTCATCGTCTGCTCCCGCATGTGTACAAGCGGACATTCTGCCACGCTGATTGGAATAGCGGGCAAGCGCTTCTATACTGAATGGACAGAGGAACGCGTTTCATGTCCATTTCCAGTGTAGCCGGCGGCTCTTCCAGCTACGGATTCAGCATGCATGGCGCCAATTGCCAGTGTCCCGCCTGCCAAGCCTTGCGCTCGCAGGCTGCGCCTGTTTCCAGCGCGTCAGCCTCCTCTTCGCCGCAAACCGCCAACGCCGCGCCTCCCACGTCGGCCGGGGACAAAGCCGGCAACGATGCCTCCAGCCAGAATGGCTCCGGCAATGCGCAAACCTCTCAGCAAACCAATGCCGCCGCTCCCAAGGGGCCGGACGGCAAGCCTTTGAACGACGCGCAGCAGAAGGAAGTGGAAGATCTGAGATCGCGCGACGTCGACGTTCGCCGCCACGAGGCCGCGCACCAGGCCGCCGGCGGCGCGCTGGCCGGCGCGGCCAGCTTCACCTATCAACAAGGGCCGGACGGCAAGCAGTACGCGATTGGCGGAGAAGTGCCGATCCGGCTGAGCCAAGGCAGCACGCCGCAGGAAACCATACAGAACGCCCAGACGGTGCGCGCCGCCGCTCTGGCGCCGTCCGACCCGTCCGGCCAGGACCGCGCGGTGGCGGCCGAAGCCTCGCAGATGGAGCAACAGGCGCGAGCGCAGCAGTTTCAGCAACAGCACGGCAATCAGAATCTCAGCCCGCTGCAGAAAATGCAGCAGGCCGCCGCCCCGGCCGGCAGCGCCCAGGCCAAGGGCGGCAATATCGACACCTACGCCTAGGGCCCGCTCACCGCCTTTTGCCGAACCGCGCAAGGCCATCCAACAGACTGGATTAAAATCGAAAGGCGTAGGCCCTGGTCGTTCCAAGGCCTACGCCCGATGCTGATCCAAGGCTTGGTGGCCTTAAACCCGCCGCGCCAGCCGCAAGCCGTTGGCGATCACGATCAGGCTGGTGCCGACGTCGGCGAACACCGCCATCCACAAGCTGGCCACCCCGGCCAGCGCCAGGCCGAAAAACACCAGCTTGATGCCCAGAGCGATCGCGATGTTCACCTTGAGCACCGCCGCGGTGCGGCGCGCGTGGGCGATCAGATCGGCCAGCCGCGACAGCTTGTCGTCCATCAGCGCGACGCCCGCGGTTTCCAAGGCGCTGTCCGATCCGGCGGCGCCCATCGCGACGCCCAGGTCGGCGCGCGCCAGCGCCGGCGCGTCATTGACGCCGTCGCCCACCATCGCCACCTTGCCACTGGCCTGCAATTGCTCGATGAAACGCAGCTTGTCCTGCGGCAACAGGCCGCCATGGGCGGCGGAGACGCCGGTCTGCGCCGCCACCGCGGCCGCAACCTGTGGGCTGTCGCCGCTGAGCATCACCGCGCGCACGCCCATTTCGTCCAGACGGGCGATGGTGGCCGCGGCTTCCGGCCGCACTTGGTCCGCGACGGCGATCACGCCCAACGCCCTCCCGCCGTCCAGCAGCACCAGCGCGCCCTCGCCCGCTTCCGCCATCCGGCTCAGCTCGGCGGCCAGCTCCGGCGTCAGCGCGCCCTGTTCTTCCGCCAAGCGGCGGCTGCCCAGCTGCAGCGCGCGGCCGTCCACGCGGCCGCGCACGCCGCGGCCCACCAATTCGCTGACCTGCTCTGCCGCCGGGACGGCGATGCTGCGCCGCGCGGCCTCGTCCAGCACCGCCTTGGCCAGCGGATGGGTGGAATGGCTGTCCAGCGCGGCGGCTATCGCCAGCACGGTTGATTCGTCGCCGCCGCCCAGCGCCGCCACGCGGGTGACCCGCGGCTCGCCCAGCGTCAGCGTGCCGGTTTTGTCCAGGCAGACGGTGTCGATGCGGGCCGCCATCTCCAGCGGCGCGCCGCCCTTGACCAGCAAGCCGTGGCGTGCGGCCGAGGCCAGCGCGCTGACCACCGTCACCGGCGTGGCGATCACCAGCGCGCACGGGCAAGCGATCACCAGCATCACCAGCGCGCTGTAGATCGCCTGGTGCCAGGCCATCAGGCCCAGCAGAGGCGCGGCGACGGCGAAGGCCAGGGCCAGAACCAGCACCACCGGGGTGTAGACCGAAGCGAAGCGGTCGATGAAGCGCTGCGTCGGCGCCTTGGATGCCTGCGCGTCGCGCACGGTGGCGATGATGCGCGCCAGCACCGAGCCGGACGCCGGCGCCGTGGTCTCGATCTCCACCACGCCGCTGCCATTGATGCTGCCGGCGAACACCGCATCTCTCGGCCCCTTGTCCACCGGCAGGCTCTCGCCGGTGATGCTGGCCTCGTTGAAGCTGCTGTGGCCATCGGCGATGCGGCCGTCCAGCGGCACGCGCTCGCCGGGACGCACCCGCACTCGGCTGCCCACCGCAACCTCGGCGGCCTGCGCCTCGCGCCAGCCGGTGCCGTCGGCCACCCAGGCGGTTTCCGGCGCCAGCGCCATCAGCGCGCGCACCGCCTCGCCGGCCCTGGCCAGCGACATCGCCTCCAGCCGCTCGGCGATGGCGAACAGGAACAGCACCATCGCCGCTTCCGGCCACTGGCCGATCAGCATCGCGCCGATCACGGCGACCGACATCAGGAAATGGATGTTCAGCGTGCGGGTGGACAGCGCGATCCAGCCCTTCTTCAACGTGGGAATGCCGCCCAGCAGGATGGAGGCCAGCGCCAGCGCCGCCACTTCCAGCCGGCCGTCGCCCAGGCTCCAGGCGATGCCCTCGGCCGCGGCGGCGGCCAGGCCGGAAGCGATCAACAGCAGATTGGCGCGGCGGCCATGGCCTTGCGGCGCCTGCGCCTGAGCGCCGGCATCCAGCTCCACCGCCTGCATGCCCACCTTGGCGATGGCGCTTTTCACGCCGTCCAGATGCGGCAGGTCGTGGCGCAGCAGCAACACCCGTTCGATGAAGTTGAACTCCAGCGCCACCACGCCGCTCATCCCGCCCAGCGCCTTTTCGATCAGCCTGGCCTCGGTCGGGCAATCCATCGCCTGGATCTGCAGCCGCGACTGCTTCGCGCCCTTGCCCTCTCCCAGTTGCACGCGGGACGGCCCGGCATGCTCATGGCCATGCGCGTGGCCGCAGCTCGCGCCGTGCCGGCGCTCATGCTGGTGATCGTGCTGATGGTGCTCGTGCTTGTCGCCCGGCTTGTGGTCGTGGCCGCAGCCGCCATGGGCATGCTGATGCGGGTCAGCGCCCTTCAGCGCCAACGCGGCTTCGGCCTTGGCCGAGCAGCAATCGCCGCCGCGGGCGTGTTGATGGCCTTGATGCGGCGGTACGGCCTTGTGGTAACGCGTCACGCTTGACATATGCGCCTCCATTGGTAGTCTGGGCACATTGCACACCCTGTAGTCACTACAGGGTCAAGCGTTTCTTTCGGGAGAGTGTCATGTTGATCGGAGAACTGGCCCGCCAGACCGGCTGCGAGGTGGAAACCATCCGTTATTACGAGCGCGAAGGCCTGCTGTCCGCGCCGCAGCGCTCAAGCTCCGGCTACCGCCGCTACACCGCGGAGCAGCTGGGCGAGCTGAATTTCATCCTGCATTGCCGCTCGCTGGGCATGTCGCTGGCCGACATCCGCAACCTGGCCGCATTCAAGGCCGACCACGATCACGACTGCGAGGACATCAATCTGCTGATCGACCAGCAGATCGCCAAGGTGCATCAGCAGGTGGAGGCCCTGCGGCTGCTGGAGCAGCAGTTGCTGGCCTTGCGCGACAAGTGCCACGACAGCCGCGCGGCGGCCGATTGCGGCATCCTGCAAACGCTGGTCGAGGCGGCCGAGGGCGCGCCCTGCGTCTGCCACACGCCGTTCGGCCAGGACAATCACGGCCACAGCCAGAATTACGACCATGCGGCCAAAAAAAATGGCCGATCCAACAAGGATCGGCCCTAAATCAACGCTCGTTTGGGGAAGAGGAGAAACCCACTGACCACCACCCCACGGCAGTCAGGTCACAACAAAATCGTTACAGCCAGTGGCTGATCAAGGGCGCGGCGAACACCGTCGCCACCCCGGCCAGCATCATGGTCAGGCTGGCCACCACGCCTTCCTCGGCGCCTATCTCGCTCGCCTTGGCGGTGCCGGCCGCATGGGCCGCCGCGCCGAACAGCGCGCCGCGCGCCAGCTTGGAGCGGATCGGCAACAGCGCCAGCATCAACTGGCCCAGCATCATGCCGCACACCCCGGTCACCACCACAAACAGCGCGGTCAGGTCGGCCGAGCCGCCCAGCGTCTGCGCCGCGGCCAGCGCGAACGGCGTGCTGATCGAGCGGGGCGCCAGGCTCTTCTGCATCAGATCCGGCAGATCCAGCCAGCGCGCCAGCATCACCGAGCTGGCTACCGCCACCGGAATCGCGGCCAATACGCCGCAACCTAATGACAGCCAATGCTTGCGGATCAGCGCCCGGTACTCGTAGATCGGCACCGCGAACGCCACCGTCGCCGGCCCCAACAGCCAGGTCAGCCAACGCGTATCGGCGAAGTAGGTCTGGTACGGCACCCGCGCCAACACCACCAGGCCGATGATCAGCAGCGGCACCGCCAGAATCGGCGTGCTCCACCAGCTGCGCGTCTTCAGGTAATACTTCTTGACCACCCAGTACAACACCACGGTGAGTACGAAGGAGATCAACGCAATCTCATGCTCCATGGACTTCAGCCCTCATCTGCGCCTTGCGGTTGCTGTCGCGGCGGCGCAGCCGGATTTCCAGCCGGTAGCAGCGATCCACGACCAGCGCGGTCACCGCCATCACCAGCGCGGTGGAGGCGACGATCACCAGCAGCAGGCGCACCCCGGCGGACAGAATCACGTCCGGGTACTGCACCACCGCCACCACCGCCGGGATGAAGAACAGCAGCATCTCGGCCAGCAGCCAGCGGGCGCCCTGGCGTAGCCAGTCCACCGGCAGCAAACCGGACCACAGCCCGGCCAGCACCAGCAGCATGCCCAGCACGCCGGCCGGCATCGCCGGCAGGAAACGGTGGCTCAGCTGGTTGGCCGCCATCCACACCAGGCTCAGCAGCAGAACCTGGGAAAAGGTTTGCAGCGGTTGCGACAGGCGGTGAAACAGGCGGGCCATGCTTGGCTTCCATCAACTTAGGAGTTGAGCAAAGTATAGCCAGCCGGCATTCATTCTAAAAATGAATTAAAATTATCAAGACGATTCCACCCAGGAATGCAAATGGACATACGCGCGCTACGCTATTTCGTCGAACTGGTGAAATGCCAGAGCTTCACCCGCGCCGCCGACGCGCTGTTCGTCACCCAGCCGACGATCAGCAAGATGGTGAAGCAGCTGGAGGAAGAGCTGGACATGCCGCTTATCCTGCGCGAGGGGCGCAGCTTCCGCCTGACCGACGCCGGCCGCGTCACTTACGAGCGCGGCCTGGACGTGCTGTCGGCGATGAACAAGCTCAAGCACGAGCTGGCCGATCTGGCCTCGCTCAGCCACGGCGAGCTGGTGGTGGGCCTGCCGCCGATGGTGGGGGTCGCCTTCTTCGCGCCGGTGGTCAGCCGTTACCGCCGCCGTTATCCGCAGATCGAGCTGAAGATGGTGGAAGACGGCGCGCTGGCGATCGAAAACCGCATCAAGAGCGGCGAGCTGGAGATAGGCGTGGCGGTGCTGCCGGTGGACAGCCAGCTGTTCGACCACTACTCGGTGGTGCGCGACCCGCTATGCCTGGTGGCGCCCGCCGGCTCGCGCTGGCGCGACAAGTCGCTGGTGCGTCTGGTGGACATCGCCGATCAGCCGCTGGTGCTGTACCCGGACGACTTCACCCTCAGCCGCCGCGTCGGCGACGCCTTCCGCGAGCTGGGCAAGACGCCCAACATCGTCGGCCGCAGCGCGCACTGGGACTTCATCGTCGAGCTGGTGGCGGCCAACCTGGGCGTCACCCTGCTGCCGCGCAGCATCGTCGAGCGGCTGGACCGCCAGCTGTTCGACGTGGTGCCGCTGTACGACAACAAGCTGTACTGGCACCTGGCGCTGATCTGGCAGCGCGGCGGCTATCTGTCTCACGCAGCCCGCGCCTGGCTGGCGCTGACGCGGGAGACGCTGGGCGGGCAGGATTGAAAAAGGCCGCTGACGCGGCCTTTTCTTGCGGCGGACGATTCGCTCAGCCAGCCTTCAACACCCGCTGGCGGCGGCTTTCCGACAGCACCATGCCGGACGACACCGACACGTTCAGGCTCTCCACGCTGCCGAACATCGGAATGGACACCAGCACGTCGCAGTGCTCGCGCGTCAGGCGGCGCATGCCCTCGCCCTCGGCGCCCATCACCCAGGCCAGCGGGCCGGAAGCGTCGAAATGGTAGAGGTCGGTGTCGGCCTCCATCGTGGTGCCGGCGATCCACACCCCGGCGTCCTTCAGGTCGCGCAGCGTACGCGCCAGATTGGTGACGGTGATGTAGGGCACCACCTCGGCCGCGCCGCAGGCCACCTTGGACACGGTGGCGTTCAGCGTGGCGGAGCGGTCCTTGGGGGCGATGACGGCGTGCGCACCCATCGCGTCGGCGACGCGCAGGCAGGCGCCCAGGTTATGCGGGTCGGTGACGCCGTCCAGGATCAGCAGCAGCGGCGGCTCGGACAGGTTTTCCAGCACGTCGTCCAGGTCCACGTAGTTCATGCTGGCGTCTATCATCGCCACCACGCCCTGGTGGCGGGCGTTGCCGCTCATGCTGTCCAGGCGTTCCTTGTCGACGATGTGCAGCTTGACGTTCTCCGCGCCGGCCTTGTCCAGCACCGCCTTGGCGCGGGCGTCGTGGCGGCCGCCGGCCAGCCAGATTTCCAGCAGGCTTTTCGGGTTCTGCCACAGGCGGGCGTTGATGGCGTGGAAGCCGTGGATCAGGCGTTTGTTGCTCATGGCGGGGATGTCTCGAATTCTCAATTCCCGCCATTGTAGCCGCAAGCCGCCCACCGGCCCAGCCTTGGCGCGCGTCGGCTAAGCCGGCTCGGCCTCGCGCCGCCAGCCGGCGGCGAGCTTCGCGAACTCGTCGGCCGGCAGCGGGCGGCCGAAATGGTAGCCCTGCAGCACATGGCAGCCCTTGCCCTCCAGGAACACCGCCTGCGCTTCGTTCTCCACCCCTTCGGCCACCACCTGGAACTTCAGCTTCTTCGCCATCGCCAGGATGGCTTCGGCGATGGCGGCGTTGTCGTCGTCGTCCGGCAGCCCCTCGACGAAGGACTGGTCTATCTTCAGCGTGTCCAGCGGGAAGCGCTTCAGGTGCGACAGCGACGAGTAGCCGGTGCCGAAGTCGTCGATGGACAGCCATACGCCCAGCGACTTCAGTTCGGACAGCAGGCTCACCGCCTCGGTCGGGCTCTGCATGATCATGCTCTCGGTGATTTCCAGCTCCAGCCGTCCGGCGACGAGGCCGGCGGCCTGCAACGCGCCCGCCACCTTGGCCGGCAGCGACGGCTGGCCGAACTGGCGCGGCGACAGGTTCACCGCCAGCCGGGGCACCCGCAACCCCAGCGCGTCCCAGGCCGCCAGCTGGCGGCAGGCTTCGCGCAGCACCCAGTCGCCTATCGGCTTGATCAGCCCGGTCTCCTCGGCCAACGCGATGAAGCGCGCCGGCGGAACCAGGCCCAGCTGCGGATGGCGCCAGCGCAACAGCGCCTCGGCCCCGGCCAGCGCCCGGCTGCCCGCGATCAGCTGCGGCTGGTAGTGCAGTTCGAACTCGTGGCGCTCCAGCGCCATGCGCAGGCCGTTTTCCAGCAGCAGCCGCTCGAAGGTCTGGGTGTTCATGCCGACGTCGAAGAACTGATAGGTGTTCTTGCCCGCCTCCTTGGCGCGGTACATCGCCACGTCGGCGTTCTTCAGCAGCGTGCGCGCGTCGCGGCCGTCGTGCGGGAACACGCTGATGCCTATGCTGCCGGTGATGAACACCTCGTGCGCCTCTAGGCACAGCGGTTTGCCCAGCGCCGCCAGGATGGCCGACGCCATGTCCGCCAATTGGTGGTGGCTGTCGAAACCGCTCATCAGCAGCGTGAACTCGTCGCCGCCCAGGCGGGCCAGCAGGCCGCGCTCGCCCACCACGCGCGACAGGCGGATCGCGATCTCGCACAGCAGCTGGTCGCCCACCTGGTGGCCGAAAGAGTCGTTGATCAGCTTGAAGCGGTCCAGGTCGATGAACATCACCGCCAGCCGGCCGTCTTCGCCATCCATCCGCGTCAGCGCCTCGTCCAGGCTGGCGGTGAGGCTGCTGCGGTTGGGCAGCCGGGTCAACGGATCGTGGTTGGCCAGGAACTGCAGCCGCTCCTCGGCCTCCTTGCGCTGGGTGATGTCGGAGAAGACCGCGACGTAGTTGCACAGCACGCCGTCCTCGTCGCGCAGCGCGGAGATCGACAGCTCGGCCGGATACCACTGGCCGCCCCTGCGCCGGTCCAGCATCTCGCCCTGCCAGTGGCCGCAATCGGCCAGCGCCTGCTGCATCGCCGCCCGCGCTTGCTGCTCGATGTTGAAAATGCGCGAGGCCTTGCCCAGCGCCTCTTCCTCGGCGTAGCCGGTAATGCGGGAGAACGCGTCGTTGACGGCGATGATGCGCGCGCCGGCATCCAGGATCAGGATGCCCTCGGCCGAGTTTTCGAATACCTTGGCGGCCAGCCTGAGATTGGTGTCGGCCAGCAGGCGCTCGGAGATGTCCATCACCACGCCGATCACCGCCTTGCGGCCGTTCAGCTCGAACAGGCGGCTGTGCACCTCCATGTCCACCAGCACGCCGTCCTTGCGCAAGCCGCGGGTGGAGTAATGCATCACCGCGATATTGTCGCGGAAGCGGCGCAGCAGCTGTTGCCGCAGCCGCTCGGCTTCGCCGGGCACCAGGATCTGGCCCATGGTCATGCCGGCCATTTCCTCCGGCTGGTAACCCATGATCTCGGCCAGCTTGGGATTCACGTAGGCCAGTTTCTCGTCCTGCATGATGTAGATGCCGACCAGCGACTGCTCCACCAGCGCCAGATACCGGTCCTCGGCCTCGCGCTTGGCCTTTTGCTCGCGCCGGGACTGGGTGATGTCGGTGTCCACGCTGCCGACGCCGGCCGGCCGGCCGTCGGCGTCGAACAGGGGAAACTTGGACGCCAACAGATAGGTTTCCACGCCGTTGAGCGCGAAGTGCTCGTCGAACTGCCGCGGCGACAGCAGGTTCAGCACCTGCTGGTCCTGCTCGCGTATCTGCTGCGCGTCCTCAAGATCGAATACGTCCTCCGGCCGCTTCCCCAGCAGCGAATCGGCCGACATGCCGACCCGGCGCGCGTAAGCGGCGTTCACCAGCAGGTAGCGTCCGTCCATGTCCTTCAGCGACATCATCGTCGGACTGTGGTTGACCAGCGATTCGATGCGGGCGCGGAACGCGCGCAGCGTCTCGCCGTCGGCGCGGTGGCCATCCATCAGGATGCCCACCAGCAGGCCGGACACGTTCAAGGCCAGCGCCAGCAAGAGATCGGTGGCAGCGTCGCCCATGCCCACGCGCACCAGGCCGGCCGGCGGCAGCGCCGCCAGCGACAGCAGCAGCGACGCCATGCCGGACGTCAGCGCCGCGCCGCCGGGACCGGTGCGGCAGGCCGCCCACAAGATCAAGGGGAAGAACAGCAGCTGGCTGGGCACGCCCGGCGGCTCTCCGGCGGCCAGCAACAGGCCCACGCCGCCGGCCGACAGCAGCAGGATCAACGCCAGTTCCAGCCGCAACGGCACCGGCAGCGGACGCAGCGGCGGACGGGCCAGCGGCGCGCACAGGAACAGCGCCGACGCCAGCGCCGCCCAGCATTGCCAGGCCCACGACCACGGATGGCCGGCCAGTCCGCCGGCCGCCCAGGCATAGCCGCCCAGCAACAGGGTCGCCGCCAGCGCCGGATAAAACAAAGCCAGCAGCAGGTGGCGCAGCTGCTGCGGCGTGCGCGGGCGCTCCAATCCGCCCAGCAGACCGCCCAGGCGCAAACCCGGCCGGATCAGGCACAGCGACGCCGCCATCAACAGGGCCCATGGCGGCGGCATCCACGCCGCCGCGGCCATGCCGGCCGCCAGCGGCCACCACCACGCGCGCCGCGGCTCCCGCGCCAGCAACTGCCAGCACAGCAAGCCGTGCGGCGCGAAACTCGCCAGGGACAATGCCGCATGCGGACCGCGCGGCCACAAGGCCACGCTGGCGACAAAGCCCAGGAATACCAGCAACTCCTCCACCCTAGGTGTGGTTCTCACGCTCCCATCCTTCTCCACTGTCGTCCGGTTGACCGGATCTTGCTCCATCCCGGCTCTGCAACCCTGGGCGGTTTCAGAGACATGACTATTATTTTTTCTGATATCTGATTAGCATTAACAGCTAATTTTCTTCATGCAAAATTAAAACTGGCTTGAAACAAACGCATACGATAGCCGGGAATCCAGACGCCGGCTAGAGTCGGCCGCAGGCAAAGCCATAAGGCCGCCCGGCGCACTGTTATAATCGCGACAAGCACAACCCCGCACAGAAGCCAGATCAAGTTGGATACGCTCCCGACCCTGCCGCCCGCCGGCCAGAAAACCCGCTGCGGCCGCCTGCCAGACGGCCTGGACAGCCATGCCATCGCCGCGCTTGCCAAGCAGCGCCGCCCACTGCTGGTTCTCGCCGCCGACGCCCAGGCCGCCCAGCGGCTGAAAGCCGAGCTGCCGTTCTTCGCGCCCGATCTCTCCATCGCGCTGTTTCCCGACTGGGAAACGCTGCCCTACGACCACTTCTCGCCGCACGGCGACCTGGTCAGCGAGCGCCTGGCCACGCTGTGGCAGATCCGCCAACGCGAATGCCAGGTGGTGATCGCGCCGGTCAGCACCGCGCTGGGCCGGCTGGCGCCGGTGAGCTACCTGCTGGGCCGCACCTTCTTTTTGAAAACGGGCCAGCAGCTGGACGTGGAAAAGCTGCGCGGAGACATGGTCACCGCCGGCTACCAGCACGTCACCCAGGTGATGGCTCCGGGCGAATTCTCCGTCCGCGGCAGCCTGATCGACCTGTACCCGATGGGCTCGCCGCTGCCGTACCGGATCGACCTGTTCGACGCCGAGATCGACAGCCTGAAGACTTTCGACCCCGACACCCAGCGCACGCTGTACCCGGTGCCCGAAGTGCGCATGCTGCCGGCGCGCGAGTATCCGGCCGACGAGAGCGGCGTCACCGCCTTCCGCCAGCGCTACCGCGAGAGGATCGAAGGCGACCCAAGCAAAAGCCGCGTCTACAAGGACGTGTCTCAGGGGCTGTGGCCGGCGGGCATCGAATACTATCTGCCGCTGTTCTTCGACGAAACCGCCACCTTGTTCGACTACGTGGGCGAAGACGCGCTGGTGGTGCAGCACCACGACGTGCAGGCGGCGGCGGAAACCTTCTGGCGCGACGCGCAAGGCCGCTATGAGATGGCGCGCGGCGACGTCGACCGTCCGGTGCTGGCGCCGGCCGACATCTTCCTGCGGCCGGACGAGCTGATGGCGAGGCTCAAGCCCTATGCCCGCATCGAATTCTCCGGCGACGGCGAAACCGGCGCCGCGCTGCCCGAACTGGCGGTGGATCGCCGCGCCGACGCGCCGCTGCACAAGCTGCAAAGCTTCATCGCCGCCGGCGGCAAACGCATCCTCTTGGCGGCGGAAAGCCTGGGCCGGCGCGAAACCATGCTGGCCTTCCTGGCCGAAAACGGCATCAAGCCGACGCCGGTAGACAGCTGGGCCGATTTCGCCGGCGGCAAGGCCGCGCTGGCGCTGGCCGTCGCGCCGCTCTACTCCGGCTTCTCGCTGGCCGATCCGGCCATCGCCGTGGTGACCGAAAGCGAGCTGTACCAACACGTCGCCCGCAGCCACACCCGCCGCAAGGCCAGCCGCGCCGGCTCCGACGCGATGCTGCGCGACCTGGCCGAGGTCAAGGCCGGCGACCCAGTGGTGCACGAAGCGCACGGCATTGGCCGCTACGTCGGCCTGGTGACGATGGACCTGGGCGAAGGCGAAACCGAACTGATGCAGCTGGAGTACGCCGACGGCGCCACGCTGTACGTGCCGGTATCGCAGCTGCAGCTGATCTCGCGCTACGCCGGCGGCGCCACCGACGACATCCAGCTGCACAAGCTGGGTAATCCCGCCTGGGAAAAAGCCAAGAAGCGCGCGGCGGAAAAAGCGCGCGACACCGCGGCCGAGCTGCTGAACCTGTACGCCCAGCGCGCGGCGCGCGAGGGCCACAGCTTCGAGCTGTCCCCCGCCGACTACAGCGCCTTCGCCGCCGGCTTCGGCTTCGAGGAAACGCCGGACCAGGCCACCGCCATCGAGGCGGTGATCCAGGACATGTGCTCCGGCAAGCCGATGGACCGGCTGGTTTGCGGCGACGTCGGCTTCGGCAAGACCGAGGTGGCGCTGCGCGCCGCCTTCGTCGCAGTGATGGGCGGCAAGCAAGTGGCGGTGCTGGTGCCCACCACGCTCCTGGCCGAACAGCATTTCCAGAATTTCTCCGACCGCTTCGCCGACTGGCCGGTGCGCATCGCCGAACTGTCGCGCTTCAAGAGCGGCAAGGAAACCAAGCAAGCCTTGCAGGGGCTCGCCGACGGCGGCGTCGACATCGTCATCGGCACCCACAAGCTGGTGCAGCCTGATATCCAATTCAAGAATCTGGGCCTGGTCATCATCGACGAGGAACACCGCTTCGGCGTGCGGCAGAAGGAACAGCTGAAGCGGCTGCGCGCCAATGTCGACGTGCTGACGCTGACGGCGACGCCGATTCCGCGCACGCTGTCGATGGCGCTGGAAGGCCTGCGCGACTTCTCCGCCATCACCACCGCGCCGTCGCGCCGGCTGGCGGTGAAAACCTTCGTCAGCCCCCTCTCCAACGGCGTGATCCGCGAAGCGGTGCTGCGCGAACTGAAGCGCGGCGGGCAGGTGTTCTTCCTGCACAACGAAGTCGACACCATCGAAAACATGCGGGAGAAACTGGCCGAGCTGATCCCGGAGGCGCGCATCGGCGTCGCCCACGGCCAGTTGCGCGAGCGCGAGCTGGAACAGGTGATGCGCGACTTCTTGCAGCAGCGCTTCAACCTGCTGCTGTGCTCCACCATCATTGAAACCGGCATCGACATCCCCAACGCCAACACCATCCTGATCAACCGCGCCGACAAGTTCGGCCTAGCTCAGTTGCACCAGCTGCGCGGCCGAGTCGGCCGCAGCCATCACCAAGCCTACGCCTACCTGCTGACGCCGGACGGCATGACCCGCGACGCGCAGAAGCGGCTGGAAGCGATCCAGCTGTCCGGCGAACTGGGCGCGGGTTTCTACCTGGCGATGCACGACCTGGAAATCCGCGGCGCCGGCGAAGTGCTGGGCGAAGGCCAGTCCGGCGAGATGCAGGAAGTGGGTTTCAGCCTGTTCACCGAAATGCTGAAGCAGGCGGTGCGCGATCTGAAAAAGGGTCGCGCGCCCGACCTGGACGCGCCCTTGGGCGTCACCACCGAGATCAATCTGCACAGCCCGGCGCTGCTGCCCGACGCTTACTGCCCGGACGTGCACGAGCGGCTGCTGATCTACAAGCGCCTGGCCAGCTGCGAGACCGAGGCCGAAATCGACGACATCCACGAAGAGCTGATCGACCGCTTCGGCCTGCCGCCGCAGAGCGTGAAGACGCTGATCGAAAGCCACCGCCTGCGCCTGGTCGCCAAGGAGCTGGGGGTGCAGAAGCTGGACGCGAGCGAGGTGGCGGTGCAGATCGCCTTCATCAAGAACCCGCCGATCGACCCGGTGAAGATCATCATGCTGATTCAGAGCAAGAAGAATTACCGCTTGGCCGGGCAGGACAAGCTGCGGGTGGAGCAGGCGCTGCCGGAGGTGGCGCAGCGGATCGTGAAGGTGAAGGAGGTGTTGAAGGAGTTGAGCGCGTAGGCTTGCTTGATTTCCATCCTGCCTCGAATGAACGGCCAGCTCGATTGAGCTGGCCCTTCTCCTATCCACGCAATCTCTTCTGATGAATCCGCTTCGCGGATAATGATTTAGTGCCGGTTCCGCCCGGCAAACGGGTGAGGGGGCTGCGCGGCCAGCCCCCTTTCAACCCCAGGTCGCCCCGCAGCGCTGCGAAACCCCGTCTTCAAATCCATTTTCAAGGAGCCGCCGGAACTAGCCGCGCGCTACCGTCGCGCGGCGTCGAACAACCGGCGTCTTAAAACCTTGAAAATGGCTTTGAAACCGGCTTGCGCTGACGGGGACAGGGACACGTCGATTCGATGTTAACCTCGACAAACGCTGTACCTTCCACAGCCTGGTGGAACAGATATCGTGGTTTTCTACTGGAAGCAAACAAATCCCCAGTTACGCTTTGGCTGAACGTCTGCGACGAACCCTCCTCCCCTTCTGCACGCGCCGGCAAAAAAGCGCTGGGCGAGGTTTTAAGACGCCGGCTGTTCGACGCCGCGCGACTCTAGCGCGCGGCTAGTTCCGGCGGCTCCTCGCTCGGCGCTTTTTTGCCGGGGTTTCGCGGGCTGCTGGGGCAGCCTGGGGTTGAAAGGGGGCTGGCCGCGCAGCCCCCTTTCCCGTCTGCCGGGCGGAACTGGCATCCAATCATCGTCCGCGCAGCGGACACAAAATCTTCGAACGGTGAAGCGGATTCCTCCCCTCCCCCAACCTGCGCCAATCCAAGGCAAGCCTCCCGCCCCGGAGCTAAATTGGAAAGACAAGCACAACGAGGAGCCGCCATGCCCCGCCGTAACGCCGAAACCGACGACGACGACAACGACAAGCCCGTCCCGCTGTATCGCCAGTACGAAACCCAGGGCACAGTGCGGCAGATATCGTTTTATCTGTCCGACGAGATCGGCGCCGCCATCCACTACACCGACCTCCTGTACACGCTGCGCACCGCCAACAGCACCGACATCGTCTACCTGCACCTGAACACCCCCGGCGGCAATTTCGACGCAGGCCTGCAAATCATCAACAACATCACCGCCAGCCAGGCCCACGTGGTCACCATCCTGGAAGCGCGGGCGTATTCGATGGGCGCGCTGATCTTCCTCGCCGGCGACGAGCTGGTGGTGCACGACACCTGCCAGCTGATGTTCCACAACTATTCGTCGGCGCTGATCGGCAAGGGCAATGAGCAGCAGGCGCAGGTGGCGGCCAGCGGCAAGTGGTTCGAAAAGGTGATGCGCCACGTCTGCCGCCCCTTCCTCACCGACGAGGAACTGGACCGCATCCTGAAGGGCGAAGACATCTGGCTGGACAGCGACAACATCCGCCGCCGGCTGAACAACATCCAAAAGGGCGCGCCGGCCGTGACGGCGCGCAAGCCGGGCAAGAAGAGCGGTGCTGCGGAATCCAACGGCTAGCGGAATCGACGTTGTCGACAAAGCGCCGCGCGGATAAAATGACATTGTCAAAACACGGATAATTCTGAAATGTCATTACGCGATATCCGCATGCTCACCCGCTACGGCGCCTGGGCCAACCGGCGTCTGTTCGACGTTCTGGCTGCGCTGCCGGAAGAGGAACTGCTCAAACCCCGCGCCACGGTGTTCGGCAGCATCCTGTCCACCTTGAACCACAATCTGGTGGTGGACCGTATCTGGCAGGGCCATCTGCTGGCGCGGCCCCACGGCTACAGCGGCCGCAACACCGCGGACACCCCCAGCCTGGCGGAACTCGCGCGGGCGCAGGCTGAACTGGACCGCTGGTATGTCGATTACGCCGACGGTCTGGACCCGGCCGCGCATGAGGAGGTAGTGGACTTCGCCTTCGTCGACGGCGGCCGCGGCAGCATGCGGCGCGGCGACATGCTGCTGCACATCGTCAACCACAAGAACTACCACCGCGGATTCGTCGCCGACATGCTGTACCAGGTGCCGGCCACGCCGCCGACGACCGATCTGCCAGTTTACCTGCGGGACGCCCACAGGGAGGAAGGCGGCCGATAGCGCGCGCTAGTGCTGCGCCTCCGGCTCCGGCTCGCGTTCTATCTCCACCCGGTTCCGGCCCTTGCGCTTGGCCTGGTACAGCAGCAGGTCGGCCTCCAGGAACAAGCTGGCCAGATTCTCGTGCTCCGGCGGCCTCAGGCAGGCCACGCCTATGCTGGCGCTGATCGACAATTGCAACTCCCCCACGCGGGGCTGCAAATTGGCGATGGCCAGGCGCAGACGATCCGCCACATTGCAAGCCTCCACCCGGCTGGCCAGCGGCAGCATCACCACGAACTCCTCGCCGCCGTGGCGTCCCAGCACATCTTCCTGGCGCGACTCCGCCCGCAGGCAATCGGCCAGTTGGCGCAATACCTCGTCCCCCACCTGATGGCCGTAGCGATCGTTGACCTCCTTGAAGTGGTCTAGGTCGATCAACAGCAGAGCCAGCGCCTGCCCGCGCTGCCGCGATCGTGAAAACATGGCGGCGGCCTGTTCGTGAAAGGTCCGATGGTTGTACAGCTGCGTCAAGCCATCCTGCTGCGCCTGCTGGCGTACCTGCAGCAACAGACGCTCGTAGCTGATGAACAATAGGCTCAGGCTGTAGCAGAACGTCAGCCAGAACAGGCTGAGCGAGGTAAACATGACCAGCAGTTGATTCACGCTGGAAAAATTGCTCCCTTTTTCCAGCCAGGACATGGCCAGCCGAAACAACGCGACCCCTATCGTCAGCGCCGCCAGGCCAAGCCCCAGCCGGTAACCCATCATGGTGCGCCACTGCCTCCCGCGATACAGCAGCGCGACGATCATCGACCAGTACAAGATATGCGCGCACGCGGTGACTCCCACCCGCCGCGTGTAACTGCCGGGCCCGGCCCAGAATACGAAGCACAGCATGATGATGGTCAGCATGGCCAGGTGGAAGCGCCAATCGTTGCGCAGGCCCAGCAACTGGCGGGTGGCGACCACGGCCAGCGGGTGGTACAGCAGCAGCAAAAAGGTATCCAGAACCAGATTGGGCCAGGCTGGAATAGGCAGGGGAAGATAGGCTATCAGGGTGCCGCAGGCGGCGATGCATCCGGCGATGCCCAGCATGAGCAACGCTCTTTCGTTCCGGTTGTAAAGCCAGAACATCAGCACCACCAGGGTCAGCATGGCGGTGTAGCCGGTGGTGCTGAGCAGGGTGGTCTTGAAATCCAGAATGCTTGGTATGATTGGGCTGGGCATGAAAAACAAATGTCTAGTCGACGAAAAACCGGCGCGCGCGAACCCAAATTGGAACCGCCTGCCGCGAGCTGGCGATACCATAGCAGAATTTTACTTGCGCCATGCCATCGCCCATGCCCTTCGCATCATCCTAGACTTGCCCGGACGCGCCCGCAACGTACAGACAGTCTAGTTTCTTGCCCATCCCTCTCAACTTAGATAGAATACTCTATCTTTCAGAGCGGCCAATCCCGCCGTCTCTGTCCCAGTCAGCCACGCGTCCGGCTTCGCCGACGCGCCAGCCATCAAGCCCACGCAACACCGGGTCTGCCTCGCGCGGCCCCTTCTGGCAGGAATCAAAATGCGCCTACACGCCTTCCTGCTGCCATTGGCGCTTTCCCAAGCGTCGCTGGCGGCCAGCACGCTTCCCTCATACGATTTCGCGTCCAAGCCGGCCATCGCGCCGACGCCACGCATCAAACCGCTCAAGGCGGACAAGAAGCCCAAGCCGCTGAATGTCCAGCCCCGGGTGAGCCTGGGTGATCTCGACAGCCCCTTGATCGAGGTGCGTCCTCCCGCCTTCTCCGGCTCCCGCGGCAATCCGATGCAGCCGGACAGCTTCTCGATAGGCCATACGCTCAATCAGACAAGCCCTCTCCACCTGCAACCGCAACAGGGTTACCAACCGTCTCGCGGCTGGCAGCATGGCATGCCGTTCACGCCCGGCCTGACGATAGACCCCCAAACAGGCCGGAAACAAGCGATACCGATGCACATGCTGCCTGCCTTGCCGCCCCATCAGCTGCGCTGAATCGCCCGGTTCAGCGATTGACCATGGACATCACCTCGGCGGCGTAGCGCAAGCCGCTGACCTTGCTGCCGGCGAACGCCGCGTCCAGCGCGGCCAGATCGTCGGCGCTCAGCGCCACCTCCGCCGCGCCCAGGTTGTCGCGCAGGTTCGCCTGCTTGCGCGCGCCGGGGATGGCGACGATGTCTTGCCCCTGCGCCAGCAGCCAGGCCAGCGCCAGTTGCGCCGGGCTGCAGCCCTTGGCCGCGGCCAGCTCCCTCACCTTGTCCACCAGCTGCAGATTGCGCTGGAAATTCTCGCCCTGGAAGCGCGGGTTGCCGCGGCGGAAGTCGTCGGCGGCGAAATCGTCCGGGCTCTTGATCGCTCCGGTCAGGAAGCCCCGTCCCAGCGGGCTGTAGGCGACAAAGCCGGCGCCCACCTCGCGGCAGGCGGCCAACACGTCGTCTTCCGGATCGCGCGTCCACAGCGAATACTCGCTCTGCAGCGCATGGATGGGATGGACGGCGGCGGCGCGTCGCAGCGTGTCGGCGGAGGCCTCCGACAAGCCCAGATAACGCACCTTGCCGGCCTGGACCAGCTCCGCCATCGCCCCCACGGTTTCTTCTATCGGCACCAGCGGATCGACGCGGTGCAGGTAGTAGAGGTCGATGCAGTCGATCCCCAGCCGCTTCAGGCTGCCTTCGCAACTGCTGCGCACGTAATCGGGATGGCCGTTGACGCCTCGCCGGGCGGGATTGTCCGGATCGAGCACGATGCCGAACTTGGTGGCCAGCACCACTTCGCCGCGGCGGCGCGCCAGCAGCCTGGCCAGCAGCCGCTCGTTGCTGTGCGGGCCGTACATGTCGGCGGTGTCCAGAAAGTTGACGCCCAGGTCCAGCGCGGCATCCAGCGTCGCTAGCGATTCGGCGTCGTCGCGCGGGCCGTAGAAAGCGCTCATGCCCATGCAGCCCAGACCCAGCGCGGAAACCTGCGGGCCATTGCGGCCCAGCGTGCGTTTTTGCATCGTATTCTCTCCTGTGGTGAATGGACGTCAGCATAGAAGATGGCGATGGGCCGATAAATGGCTCAAAATGACAAACATTATTTAGCCAGGCTTCACAATGTCGAGAATTCCACATGACGCGCTGCAGGCTTTCCGCGCCATCGCCCGTCACCGCAGCTTCACCCGCGCCGGCGCGGAGCTGGGCGTCAGCGCCTCGGCCTTAAGCCAGAGCCTACGCCAATTGGAGGAGGCTCTGGGCGTGCCGCTGCTGACGCGCACCACGCGCCAGGTGGCGCCGACCGAGGCCGGCGAGGCGCTGCTGGCGCGGTTGTCGCCGGCGCTGGACGAAATCGCCGCGGTGCTGGAGGAAACCCGGCAGAGCCGCGGCCAGCCGGCCGGCCAGCTGCGCGTCACCCTGCCCCACACCGCCGCCCAGTTGCTGTTCTATCCGGCGTTGGCCGATTTCGCCGCCCGGCATCCCAAGCTGCGGCTGGAGCTGGACGTCAACAACGGCCTGGTCGACATCGTCGCCCAGCGCTTCGACGCCGGCGTCCGCTTCGGCGAAGCATTGCAGGCCGGCATGCAGGCGCTGCCGGTCAGCCAGCCGCTGCGCTTCGTCGTCGCCGCCTCGCCCGACTATCTGCGCCGCCGCGGCGCCCCCAAAACGCCCCAAGACCTGCTCGGCCACGACTGCCTGGGCTATCGCTTCGGCGGCGGCGGGCAATACCGCTGGCAGTTCGCCGCCGGCGGCCAAGCGCTGCAATTGGCGGTCGATGGCCCCTTGATCGCCAACGACAATATGGCGCTGCTGCATGCGGCGCTGGAGGGCGCCGGCCTCGCTTACCTGGCCGAGCCGCTGATCGCGCCCTGGGTCGCCGAAGGCAGGCTGGCCGTGGTGCTGGACCATCACATGCCGCCGGCCGAGGCGCTGTACCTGTACTACCCGCACCGGCCGCGGCAGCCGGCCAAGCTCAGGGCGCTGATCGCCTTCCTGCGCGAACGCGCCGGCCTGCCGCAGGCGTAAAAAACCCGCCTGGCGGCGGGCGGGAAGAAATAACCGGCGCGGGCTCAGCGCGACTGCCGCGCCAGACGCCAGGCGGCGTCCTGCTTGTGGTAGCCCAGCAGATAATAGGCCGCCACCAGAAACACCAGCCAGCCGGGGCCGACGATCAGCGCGACGCGGGTGTCCGGGAAATAAGCCATCAGGCCTATCACCAGCGCCAGGAAACCCAGCGTCAGGTAGGAGCCGTACGGCCACAGCGGCATGCGGTGGCTGATGGATGCCAGTTCCTTGGCCGACAGCGAGCGGCGGAACCGCAGCTGCGCCAGCAGGATGATCAACCAGGTCCATACCGCGCCGAAAGTGGAGATCGCCGTCAGCCAGGTGAACACCTCCTTCGGCGCCAAGTAGTTCAGCAGCACGCCGAGCAGCAGCGCGGCCACCGACATCAGCAGCGCCGGCACCGGCACGCCGCTTTGGGAAACGCGCGCGAACACGGGCAAGGCCTGCTTCTGCTCGGCCAGATTGAACAGCATGCGGCCGGTGCTGAAGATGCCGCTGTTGCACGAGGACAGCGCGGCGGTCAGCACCACGAAGTTGATGATGCCGGCGGCGGCTGGAATGCCCATGCTCTCGAAAGTCAGCACGAAGGGGCTGCCGCGGGTGCCCAGCTCGTTCCACGGGTAGATGGACAGGATCACGAACAGCGCGCCGACGTAGAAGATCAGAATGCGCCAGAACACCGAATCCACCGCGCGCGCCAGCGCCTTCTTCGGATTCTTCGCCTCGCCGGCGGTCAGGCCCAGCATTTCCACGCCCAGGTAGGCGAACATCACCATCTGCAGCGACATCAGCACGCCGGAAAAGCCGTTGGGCATGAAGCCGCCGTGCGCCCACAGATTGGAGATGCCGGTGGCCACGCCATGGTTGCCGAAGCCGAACAGAATCATCGCGAAGCCGCCGATGATCATCAGCACGATGGTGACGATCTTGATCAGCGCGAACCAGAATTCGAACTCGCCGTAGGCCTTCACCGCGATGAAATTGACGCAGCCCATCGCCAGCATCGCCGCCAGCGCCCAGTACCAGGACGGCACATCCGGGAACCAGATGCCCATGTAGACGCCGACGGCGGTGATTTCCGCCATGCAGGTCACCAGCCACAGGAACCAGTAGTTCCAGCCGGTGAGGTAGCCGGCCAAGGGGCCGAGGTAGTCTTGCGCGTAGCGGCTGAACGAGCCGGCCACCGGATTGTGGATGGCCATTTCGCCCAGCGCGCGCATGATCATGAAAATGGCGAGGCCGCCGATGCCGTAGGCCAGCATGATGGCCGGGCCGGCCATCTTGATCGCGGTGGCGGACCCGAGGAACAGGCCGACGCCTATCGTCGCGCCCAGCGCCATCAGGTTGATATGCCTCTCCTCCAGCCCGCGGTGCAGGGTCTGTTGTTCTCCTGGCATGCAATGCTCCTTGTGTAAGCGTTGAAGTCCCGGCTGTCGTTTTGCCGCCGCGGACAGAGCGCCTGGTCGTGCGTTGGCCGTGCCCAGGGCACAGCCTGCGCTCAGGCATTCTGTTGCGGCTTATTTTTTGCCGGTCAATGACAAACCATTTTACATATATTCATATCGATATGAATAATCGAGCACATTAAAACCTTGATTCAACATTTTCAAGCACACAAAAAGCCAAGCTATCCATCCAACGCGTCAAGATGAATGACGCGCGCCCGATGCCGCGGACGCAAAAAAGCCCGGACTCTCATCCGGGCTTCGATCACGATTCGGCTACAAGCCGCTTCAGGCCTTGGCTTTGGACTTGCCTTTGGCCGGCTTGTCCTCGACCACAGCCTCCTCCCGCTCCCAGACCTCCTTGTACGGGCGGCCGTAGTAGCTGTCCAGCAGCAGCTGCCTCAGCTCGCTGATCAGCGGGTAGCGCGGGTTGGCGCCGGTGCACTGGTCGTCGAAGGCGGCTTCGGCCACTTCGTCCAGCTTGGCCAAGAAGTCCGATTCGGCGACGCCGGCGGCCTGGATCGACGCCGGGATGCCCAGCGTCTGCTTCAGCTCATCCACCCACTCGATCAGCTTCTCGACGCGCTGGTGGTCGCGGCTGGCCTCCAGGCCCAGATGGCGGGCGATCTCGGCGTAGCGCGCCACGCTCTTCGGCCGGTCGTACTGGCTGAAGGCGGTCTGCTTGGTCGGCACATCGGCGGCGTTGTAGCGGATCACGTTGCTGATCAGCAGCGCGTTGGCCAGGCCGTGCGCCAGGCCGAACTCGGCGCCGATCTTGTGCGCCATCGAGTGGCAGACGCCGAGGAAGGCGTTGGCGAAGGCGATACCGGCGATGGTGGCGGCGTTGTGCACCTGTTCGCGCGCTTTCGGGTCCTTGGCGCCGTTCAGGTAGGACGACGGCAGGTATTCTTTCAGCAGCTTCAGCGCTTGCAGCGCCTGCGGGTCGGAATACTCGTTGGCCATCACCGACACATAGGCTTCCAGCGCGTGGGTCACCGCGTCGATGCCGCCGAAGGCGGTCAGCGACTTGGGCATGTTCATCACCAGGTTGGCGTCGACGATGGCCATGTTCGGGGTCAGCTCGTAGTCGGCGATCGGGTATTTCACGCCGGTCGTCTCATCGGTGACCACCGCGAACGGCGTCACTTCCGAGCCGGTGCCGGAGGTGGTGGGCACCGCCACCATCATCGCTTTTTGGCCCAGTTTCGGGAACTGGTAGATGCGCTTGCGGATGTCCATGAAGCGCAGCGCCAGGTCGGCGAAGTGGGCTTCCGGATGCTCGTACATCACCCACATGATCTTGGCCGCGTCCATCGGCGAGCCGCCGCCTATCGCCATGATCACGTCCGGCTTGAAGGCGTGGGCCAGGTCGGTGCCCTTGCGCACCACCGCCAGCGTCGGATCGGCCGGCACCTCGAAGAAGGTTTCCACTTCCAGGCCCATCTTCTTCAGCAGGCGGATCGGCTCGTCGACGAAGCCGTTCTCGAACAGATACTGGCCGGTGACGATCAGGCAGCGTTTCTTGCCGGCCAGATCTTCCAGCGCCACCGGCAGGCAGCCGCGGCGGAAGTAGATGGACTTCGGCAGCTTGTGCCACAGCATGTTCTCAGCCCTCTTGGCGACGGTTTTCTTGTTGATCAGGTGTTTGGGGCCGACGTTCTCCGAAATGGAGTTGCCGCCCCAGGAGCCGCAGCCCAGCGTCAGCGACGGCGCCAGGCTGAAGTTGTACAGGTCGCCGATGCCGCCTTGCGACGACGGGGTGTTGATCAGGATGCGGGCGGTCTTCATCTTGTCGCCGAAGTAGCGCACGCGCTCTTCTTGCAGATCCTGATCGGTGTACAGCGCCGAGGTGTGGCCGATGCCGCCCATGACCACCAGCGCGGCGGCCTTGTCGCAGGCGTCGAGGAAGTTCTTGGCGCGATACATCGCCAGCGTGGGCGACAGTTTTTCGTGGGCGAAGGCTTCCTTCTCCGACACTTCGGTCACCTCGCCGATCAGCACCTTGGTGGTCGGCGGCACTTCGATGCCGGCCATCGCGGCGATCTTGGCCGCGCTCTGGCCGACGATGGCGGCGTTCAGGCTGCCATCCTGCAGAATCACCTTGCGCACCGCCTCGGCTTCGCTCTTGGACAGAATGTAGCCGCCGTGCTTGGAGAAGCGATCGCGCACCGCGTCGTAGATTTCATCGACGATGATCACCGATTGCTCGGACGCGCACACCACGCCGTTGTCGAAGGTTTTGGACATCAGGATGGAGGCGACGGCGCGCTTGATGTCGGCGGTTTCGTCTATCACCGCCGGAGTGTTGCCGGCGCCGACGCCGATTGCGGGCTTGCCGGAGGAATAAGCGGCCTTGACCATGCCCGGGCCGCCGGTGGCCAGGATCAGGTTGACGTCGGGGTGGTGCATCAGCTGGTTGGACAGCGCCACCGACGGCTCGTCGATCCAGCCTATGATGTCTTGCGGCGCGCCGGCGGCGACGGCGGCCTCCAGCACCAGCCGGGCGGCTTCGCAGGTGGAGCGGCGCGCACGCGGGTGCGGCGAGAAGATGATGCCGTTGCGGGTTTTCAGCGAGATCAGCGCCTTGAAGATGGCGGTGGAGGTCGGGTTGGTGGTAGGGACGATGCCGCACAGCACGCCGATGGGCTCGGCGATGGTGATGGTGCCGAAGGTGTCGTCCTCGGACAGCACGCCGCAGGTCTTCTCATCCTTGTACTTGTTGTAGATGTACTCGGAGGCGAAGTGGTTCTTGATCACCTTGTCTTCCATCACGCCCATGCCGGTTTCGGAAACGGCCATCCGCGCCAGCGGGATGCGGGCGTCGGCGGCGGCCAGCGCCGCGCTGCGGAAGATGTGGTCCACCTGCTCCTGCGTGAACTGCGCGAACGCCGCCTGCGCCTTCTTGACGCGGGCCACCAGGGCGTCGAGTTCGATCTGATTGCTGACTGCCATTTTGTCTCTCCAAGAACCAAATGAAATTGCCGAGCGCTTGATTTTCGTTTTTGCTGTTAAATTTTCGAATTCGAAAAAATATCAGCCAAAACCCTATCCGCCACCGCCACGCGATGACGACGCCATCCAACCCTTTGTAGCGGAGCCATTACATCCGAAACGCGATACCCTGATGAAATTCAGTGAGTTCATCGCGCATCGCCGCTGGCTCGCTTGATTCACGACTATCCTAATCCGTTTTCGGATATTCGTTTTTGCGCATGGCCAAACAATTTCCGCTTTTCCCGCAAAAAGAGCGCCGCTTAGGCGCTCTTTTGATGGTCCCGGAATAGACCGTTGTAACAGGCATGCTACCAGAGCGGGCTCAACGCCCCATGAAGCCGTAGTGGAAGTAGCGGCCGCTGCGCGTCAGCTCGCGGATGCGCGCCGGATCGGTCTCGCCGTTGATGTTGGTGATCACCAGCTTGCCGCGGCCTTGCTTCAGATCGTTGTTGAAGTCGTAATAGCCGCCCAGCACCGCCAGCCTGCCCGCCTCCACCTCGCCGGAGAACTTCAGGATGGCGCCCTCCACCTGGTTGTTGATGTTGATCAGCGCGCCGTTGGTGGCGTCGATTCCCTTGGGAATCTCGATATTGTCCAGCTCCTTCTGCACCGCCGGCCCCAGATTGCTGTAGTCGCCGGCCGCCGCCTTGATCGCGCCGCAGCCGGTATGGCTGACGAACATCAGCAGCGGGGTGCGCAGGTCGCGCACGCCGTACTCTATCGATCCTTCGGAGCTGGCCAGCTGGTTGCCCAGATTGCTGATCACGAACAGGTCGGCGTCGGCCTCCCCGCCCAGCATGCCCACATTGCCGCCGGGACTGGAACAGGCGACCACCGTCGCCCTGGGCGCGGCGCGTCCTCCCAGCTTGGCCAGATAGCCCGGCGAATGCTTGGCGATATACGCGCTGTTGGCCTTGAGGATGCTGCCGACCACGCCCTTGACCTGTCCGGCTTCGCCGGCCGCCTTCTCGACATGCTTGGCCGGGCGTCGCGGCTTCACCCGATGCGCGGCCCGCGGCTTGCCGCCCGGCGCCCGCACTTCCGGGCTGGGCTGGCTCAGATCGCGCGTCGGCGGCTTGGCCATCGGCACGCCGGGTTCCATTTTCTCCGGCGCGGCCTTGGCCGGCTCCGCCTTCTTCGCCGCTTCCGCCGCCGGCTTGGCGGCCTCAGACGGCTTGCCTTCCGCAGGCTTACCTTCCGGCTTACCTTCCGGCTTGCCTTCAGCCGGTTTCGCTTCGGCGGCCGGCTTCGCGGCCGGCGCGGCGCCGTGCTCCGCGGCCTGCGGAGGCTTGTTCAGCTTCAGCGGCAGCTTGATCACCTGCTGCACCTGGTTGCCGGACGCGTCGTCGGCCCAGGCCGGCTGCAGGCTCAGCAGCAACGGCAACATCATGCAAGATCCGATCAGCCGTGGGCTCATGCTCGATTCCTTACGTCATTCACAATCATTTCTATTCTGCATCATCGACCATGGCGGGGAAAGCCGCCAGCCGCCTTTCACGCCTGCCGCCGCTGGCTCAGCCACACGCCGGCGAACACCAGCGCCCCGGCCGCGCCCTGCCAGGCCTGCAATTTCTCGTCCAGCAACAGCCAAGCCATGGCGACGGTGAACACCGGTATCAGATTGTTGAAGGCGCCGGCGCGCGCCACCGGAATCCGCGACACCGCCCAGGTATAGAGCCCGTAAGCGCCCAGCGTGATCGCAGCGCCCAGGTACAGCACCCACAGGCTGGGGACCAGCAGCAGCTTGTCCGGCCAGACGCCCCACGGCGTCAGCATCGCCAGGCCGAACCAGGCGCAGCCGGCCAGCGTCTGGACGCCGGTCAGCGCCAGCGGCGAATAACGGACCGACAAGCGCTTGGCGATCAGCACATAGCCGCTGGCGCAAATCATCGCGCAGAACTCCAGCGCATTGCCCAACAGCGGGTCCGACGCGCCCGGCCCGGCCTGGCTGTCCATGCTCAGCCAGATCACGCCGGCGAAAGACAGCGCGATGCCCAGCCACACTTGCCGCGGCTGGCGCTCATGCAGGAACAGGGCGGCGCCCACCGCCATCATCATCGGCAACGTGGCGGTGATCACGCCGGCCTGCGACGCGCTGGTATGCATCAGCGCATTGGCCTCGAACAAAAAGTACAGGCATGGCTCGCACAGGCCCATCGCCAGCAGCCACGGCCAGTCGCCCTTGCGGTAATGCCAGGCGATGCGCCCCCCCATCGCCAGCGGCAGCAGGCACAGCGTGGCGATGGCCATGCGCGCGAATAGCACCGCCAGCGGATGGTAGAACTGGAATACGTATTTCAGAACGATGAAGGCGCTGGACCACAGGAACATGGCCAGCGTCAGGGCGAGATAAGGCAAGATGTCTCCCGATGCGGTTGGCGGGCCGTCTGCGCGGCCCTATGCGGGAGACATTGTTTCAGAAGACGAGGACAGCTGTCGAATGCCCGTCGCGCCGGAAGATGGGCGTCGTCCTCTTAATCCGCCTGCAGCGCGAAGGCCGGCGCGCGCCTTGGCATGGCGCTCATGCTCAGCCGCCAGAAGAGCAAGGCCAGCAAACTGATGGCAAACCCCAATCCGCATACGCCCAGCCAGCTCCAGCGCGCATACATGGCTGTCGACCCGATCGCCCCCAGGCCGCTGCCCACCGAATAAAACAGCATATAGCATCCGATCAGCCGGCTATGCGCATCCGAGCGCGAGCTCAAGATCATGCTTTGGTTGACCACATGTATGGCCTGTCCGCCCAAGTCCAGCAAGATGATGCCGACGATCAGCAGCCATATGCTGTAGTCCATCAAGGCGATGGCGGGCCAAGACAGCAGCAGGCAGGCCAACGCCCAGGCAGTGGTCTTCTGTCCCAGGCCTCTGTCGGTGAGATGCCCCGCCCTGGCAGCCGCCAGCGCACCGATCACGCCCACCAAGCCGAATGCGCCGATCGCGGTATGCGTCATCGAATACGGCGCAGCGCTCAGCGGCAGCACCAGCGCGCTCCAGAACGTGCTGAAAGCGGCAAACATCAGCATGGCCAGCACTCCGCGTATCCACAATACTTTTTCCCGCCACAGCAGCGTGAACATGGACCCCAGCAATGCCTGGTAAGAGATGCCCGTGTCGGCGCGCGGCGTATTGGGCAGCAATAGCCTCAGGAAGCACAGCATCAGCAACGCGAAAAGCGCCGACACCAGGTAAACCATCCGCCACCCCAGCACATCGCTGACAAAACCGGCCAGCACGCGCGCCATCAGCAGGCCGATGACCACGCCGCTCTGCGCCGCGCCGACCACTCGCCCCCTCTGCTCAGGCGGCGCCAACACCGCCGAATACGCGATCAGCCCCTGGGTCATGGCGGTGCCCAGCATTCCGACCCCCACCATGGCCGCAAGCAGCAGCCACAGCGAGTTCGCGCTGCATACCAGCGCCAGCGCGAGCATCAGCGCCACCAATTGCAGCGTCACCAGCCGCTTCCTGTCCAGCAGATCGCCAAGCGGCACCACAAAGAACAGCGCTAGCGCGCACCCCAGCTGGGTGGCGGTAATCACCCCGCCGACCATCGCATGCGAAATGCCAAAATCGGCAGCGATCGCGTCCAGAAGCGGCTGCGCATAGTAGACATTGGCGACGCTGGCCGCGCAGCATATCGCCAGCAACCAGACTATCGAAACGCTTAGCCCGCTGGCAGCGCGCTTGCTCAGGCCCGCCACACCATCATGACTCATAAGTACCCACCTCTCATTGTGGTTTTGTTTTGAAACCAAATTGATTATAAGCAGTCCATATCGTGCAAGACAATGGCTAATTGGCTCAAAGTCCTGTACTCCTAAACTTCAACCGACATACAATTCTAAAAATTCAACAGGTAACGCTTATGAGCAGACGGAAAACCTTATCCGACTCGCCATGCCCGGTCGCGCGCGCAGTCGACATAATCGGCGATCGGTGGTCATTGCTGATCATCAGAGATGCATTTGATGGTCTGCGCCGTTTTGGAGAATTTCAATCCAACCTAGGAATGGCCAAAAACATACTAGCTGATCGTCTAAAAATGCTAACAGAGAATGGCATCATTCAAACGGTTCCAGCATCTGATGGAACGGCCTATCAGGAATACGTGCTGACCCGAAAGGGAGAAGGTTTATTCCCAATAATCGTCATGTATCGGCAATGGGGCGAGTGCAATTTATACAAGAGCGATGAAAATCACTCCAGTTTGATCTACAAACATAATCGCCAGCCAGTAGGTGCCATTCACTTGGCGACGGAAAATGGCGCAAAACTGCAAAAAGACGATACTACCGTCAAGAAAATCGCCTAAACATCCGATGCTAAGATTAAAATGCCAAACCACCGCAGAAGCATGTCCCTCTTCAAGGGATAAAGATCATGCTTCTGCGGCCAGCGCCCGCTCAGGCCATGGCCCGGATTAAACTCAAAGCGCGATCCATTTCCGCAGGCGTATTGACAATGCCTGCTGAAAAGCGCGCATAAGACTTGCCATAGGGAGTCGAGCTGGCAATCACGGCCTTTTCCCTCAAACGCGACACCACTTCTTTTGGGCTCACCCCGTTGACTTCGAAACACACGAAGCCCGCAGACAGATCTCTATTCAAAGGCGTATGCAAAGTCACATGCGACATCCTGGACAACCCCTCTTTAAGCTGGCCATTCAAATCCAGGATGCGATCCGCAACCCTTTTCTTACCGATTTGTCGATGGAACTGGAATGCCTCAACCGTAGCCCATTGATTTTCGTAGGCAAAAAAACCGCCCGGGCTCACCCATGCCGCTTGGGTAGGACCATGCGGAGCCCTCTCCTCGCGCCATGCGGTGCTTAGCTCCGGATCCATCAGCGAAGGAATGGTTGGCTGCACCAAAGCCCAATTTTCTGGCTTGGCCCAAACAATCCCGTTGCCATGCGGACCCAAAATCCATTTATGCGTTCCCGCGGAAAAGAAATCGCCGCCTTGCAAAGCGATATCCTCGTCAAGCACGCCAAAACCATGCACGCCGTCAACGATCAGCAATAGCCTGTCGTTCTCATCGCGAGTCTGGTTAATTTTGGCCACTTCTGCCGCCAATTCTCTGATCGGCAATACCACGCCTGTACCGGAATGCACCCAGGTTACGCCCAAAATCTTGGTGTGCGGTTTTATCTCCTTGACCAAACGCGACACCATCTCAGGCCCGGACGCTTTCGCGCTGGACTCATACAGGGTAACTTTTCGGACGCGCCCACCCCATTTATTTACTGCCAACCGCATAGACTCATGATGAGGATAAAATTCATGAGTGGTAGTCAAGATCTCCTGCTCAGGCTTCAATCGTAAACCATTATAAATTAGCGCCAATCCAACTGTCGTGCTGCTAGTCAATGCGATTTCATTCGGACGGCCACCAACATATTCAGCCGCCGCGCCAGCCACGCTACGCCAAAGCTTGTCCTGCTCAAGAGCAAACATGTTATCGTCAAGGAAGGAGTATGGATTCAAATCCAGCTCACGTCGGTACTTATCTATTGCATTTCGAACACTTGCCGGATGCGATGCCAGGAAAAAGTTAGACAAGTGTATCAAGTCGGGATTCAGTAAAAACTGCTGGCGCACTGATGCCCAATCCATAGGATTAAACTCTGCGACACGCGCGACAGATTGAGCCACAGTCCCAGCCTGAGCCGCGCCCGAAAACCCTATGGCAGCGCCTGCCAAAGTCGCGCTTGCCGAATTAATCAAAAAATTTCGCCGACTATTCAAAACCACTCTCCTGACAAAGATTTAGTTAAAATTTTCCCTACCGAGACTGCATCTTAAAATCGAAATACGTTCGGACTCGATGCCCATAAAGTCCAACAATCAGTCCCAACAAAATAAAAACCATTGCCGCCAATTTAACGGTGCCTACGCTTTCGCCGAATATAGCAATAGAACCAAGCATGCCGAAAATCGGCACCATCAATGACAGCGGCGCTACTGTGGAAACTGGATATTTTTTCAATAATGAATTCCATACCCAGTAACCAAATAATGTTGTCGGATAGACTTGAAACAAAATTGAAAACAGCGCTTTGCCATCAAAATGATTGAAAAGCCTCACATAACCAACCCAGCCATGCTCAAAATATGAAATCAAAAATAAAGGAATAGGGGAAAATAAGCTGGACCATACCAAAAACTCAAAAATTTGGCGCACGGCTATTTTTTTTACGAGAACATTAGCCACACTCCATGATGCGGCTCCTAAGACCACCAGTACAACCCCGGCATAAGTCACGCTGCCATCTGTCACCGCTATAATCAACGCCAAGCCAAGCAATGCGATCCCCATGCCATAAATTTGATATGGAGACAAACGCTCTTTAAAAACCCAGGCGCCAAGCAGCATGGTAAAAAAAGCGCTAAATTGAAGTATCAGAGAAGCAATGCCTGCGGAAATTCCCACCTGAATACCAACATTAACGGCACCCCACAATCCGACTCCGAAAATCAAGCCATACAGTGCTATATACTTTAATGGCACAGAAGGCCGCTCGATAAAAAAGACTGCAGGCAACGCACACAACGCGAACCTCAAACCAGCCAGCACAAATGGATCCACCGAGGACAAGCCTATTTTTATTACTGAAAAATTGACCCCCCAAATGACCATTACGAATATGGCGAGAAAGAAATGACTCAGCTTCATAGGCTGTTACCCCAATTGTATTAAAAAGCGATTGGCACTATGCGTAGAGCAACGATCTCAACCTCTGATTACCAAACCAACTTCTACTTAGCAGGGATATGTTTTCCAATATCCGGGGGCCCGAAATAGAAACATCCTCAACTGAACACTCAGTGCTGCGACAGGCATGATTTCAATCCGCAGCGCTGGCCAATTCGCTGCCAATTCATATTTTTATATGGCTTGGCATGAATCAGACAATGATGATAATGGTCTCCAAACCATAGGACAGGCGGACCAATGGAACCCTACCGGATCGGCATGCCCAGTTTTCTTTAGCTGGAGTCCAAGCTGCAGCGCGAGCGTTGGCAGGACCAATTGCTCAATATGAATTTAATTCAAAATGGATATCATGATGACATTTATGGTATCAAAATGCAACCAGAGTCATGAAAACGCGCATGCCTCCGTATCATTCGAGCACGATTGCCCAAGCGCCTGTTCAAAGTCTTTTGCGAACAGCGCTGCCCAGCCAGCGCTGGCGGAGCAGCGCATGAAGATCTGCCCCCAATTCCGCCGCTCTCCCACTCAGCGGCCCCGCGTCCGGGCCAAGACTGCCGAATGCCTGCCCGCCCCTCGCTGGTTCGCATCCATCGATAAGACTCGCAAGCTTTCGCTCAACCCGCGGCAATGGCTGGCAGAGGCTCCAGCCATCTAATCGGAACCACTGCCGCCCATCCCTTCCCCGACGCTCGAAAACAAGACGGCCATGAATGCCCGTCTCATTCTCCGCGACGCCGAGGCAAGCCCATCCCGGAACGCAGCGGAGATGCCCCTTGCGCAAGCTCTTGCACATGGCGCCCGTCGATCGCCTGTCTGAAACATCATTCAGACAAATCGCGCATCGCCCTCCTAAATATCATCGCGCCGGCATGTTCCGCGGGATGGCTCGCCAGCATCGCGCGCCCTTCGGACACCAAGCCCCCGAATCCGCTCAAGAGCCTCGCTCTCATCGCGGCATACTCGCCGGGCATGTTCGCTAATCCCTTGCCACCACCAATCCCGGTATGCTCTCAAGATTTTCCTAAACATTTCCGCCTCCACAACTGTTTAATTTTTTACTCAACTACGATGCTATCGGATGTGATTCATTTGAAAAATCCTATATCCCATGACAAACTGTTCATGAAATGAGAACAAACTACCTACCCGACTCCCAAGCGCTGCTTGCCTTCGACGCGCTGGTCCGCCGCGGCAGCTTCACCGCCGCCGCCGAAGAGCTGGACTGCACCAAGAGCCGGGTCAGCCAACTGGTGAAAGCGCTGGAGAAACAATTCGGCACAGTGCTGGTGCTGCGCAATACCCGCCGCGTGGCGCTGACCGAAGCCGGCCAGCGGCTAGCCGTTCACGCCCGGGAGTTGCGCTGCCTGCTGGAGCGGGCCCGGATAGACATCAATGAGGCTGACGGCGAGGTCAGTGGACCGCTGGTGATCAGCTCCATCACCTCCTTCGCCCAATACCTGCTCGCGCCCATCCTGGCCGAGCTGGCGGTGCTGCATCCCGGCCTGCAACTGAAGCTGCAGGTGGAAAACCGGCTGCAGGATCCGATCTCCGAAGGGCTGGATTTCTGCATCCGCACCCGCAACGTCCACGACGACGCGCTGGTGGCCAAGCCGCTGGGGCTGGTGCGCGAGTGGGCGTTCGCCTCGCCGGACTATCTGGCCAAATCGCCGCCGCTCGAAACGCCCGACGACCTGCCGCTGCATCGCATCCTGCTGGACACCAGCCGCCCCAAGCTGCGCGACACGCCGGAGTGGCTGCTGGAAAAGGACGGCCAGCAGAAGCAGGTGCGGGTTCAGCCTGTGCTCAGCAGCCACCAGTACGCCCCGCTGCTGTCCGCCGCCATCGCCGGCAGCGGCGTCGCGCTGCTGCCGGCCTACGTCGCCAGCGAGCATCTGAAAAGCGGACGCCTGGCCCCGGTGCTGCCGGGCTGGAGCCATGACTGCTGGCCGGTCTACCTGGTCTACCCCTACCGCCACCCGCTGCCGCGCAAATACGAGGCCTTCATCCAGCACGTGGTGCCGCGCATGCGCGCGCTGTTGGAGGCCGGCATTGATCCAGACCAAAGCGGCATTCGGCCCCCATCGCCAGAATGAGCGCCATTCGCGCCGGCGCCGCGCCGGCCTGACAAGGAGAATGCAATGGAACATCGCGACATCGTCATCGTCGGCGGCGGCATGGTGGGCAGCGCGCTTGGCGCCGCGCTGAGCGGACAGGGATTGTCGGTCTGCGTGCTGGAAAGAGAGGCGCCCGCGCCGTTCGCGCCGGAGCAGCCGCCCGATCTGCGGGTCTCGGCGATCAGCCCGGCCTCCGCCGCCTTTCTGCAGTCCATAGGCGCTTGGGAGCCGGTGCTGGCGATGCGCGCCGCGCCCTACCGCCGGATGCAGGTATGGGAGGACGACGAGGCCGCAGGCACGCTGTTCGACGCCGACGAAGCCGGCGTGGCGGAACTGGGCCACATCGTGGAAAACCGCGTGGTGCAACTGGCCGCGACCAGGGCGCTGCTGGACAAGGGCGACATCGACTACCGCTGTCCGACGGTGGTATCGGAAATCGTCTACCGCCCCCAAGCCTCCCAGCTGACGCTGTCCGATGGAAGCAGGCTGCAAGCCAGGCTGCTGATCGCCGCCGACGGCGCCCGCTCGCAGGTGCGCGACGCCGCCGGAATCGGCGTCACCGGCTGGGATTACCCGATGCACGCGCTGGTGCTGTCCTGCCGGATGGAGGGCGGCCAGCAGGACATCACTTGGCAACGCTTCACCCCCAATGGCCCGCAGGCCTTCCTGCCGCTGACCGGCGACGCTGCCTCCCTGGTGTGGTACCACCGGCCGGAAGAAGTGAAGCGCTTGCTGACATTGGGCGACGACGAGCTGATCGCCGCGGTCAGCCAGGCTTTTCCGCGCAAGCTGCCCGGCATCCGGGAGTTGACCGCGCGCGGCAGCTTCGGCCTGACCCGCCGCCATGCCCAATGCTATGTCAAAGACGGCGTGGCGCTGGCCGGCGATGCCGCCCACACCATCCATCCGCTGGCCGGCCAGGGCGTCAACCTGGGCTTCCAGGACGCCGCCGCGCTGGCCCGGACCATTCTGGATGCCCGCGCCAAGGGAGAGGACTGGGCCAGCGCCAAAACCTTGTCCCGCTACCAGCGCGCGCGCAAACCGGCCAACCTGGCGATGCAGGCCGGCATGGACGCGTTCTGCTACGGCTTTTCCAACAATATCGGCCCGCTGCGCCTGCTGCGCGGCCTGGGGCTCAGGCTGGCGGACAAGGCCGGCCCGCTGAAGCGCGAGGCGATACGCTACGCGCTGGGGCTGCGCGCCTGATCGATTTTTCCATTCATGCTAGGATCGGGAGACTTTTTCCCCTCCCGGCATGTTCATGAACCCATTCCACATTCGCGCCGCCATCGGCCTGCTGCAAGGGATCGCGCTTTACGCGCTGTACCGCGCGTCGGACCATGGCGGCTGGCTATCCCTCCACCCGCTGCTGTTCTCGCCGCTGCTGCTCGCCGCCGCGTCGCTGCCCCTGCTGTGCCAGACCGGACTCGGCGTGCTGCGCCCCTCCCGGCTGGCCGCCTGGCTGGCCGGACTGGCCCTGGCCGTAGCAGTCGTCGGCGCGCATGACCGCTGGCGCGTCGGGCTGGAGCACGCCGCGCGCTCGGACCTGATGCCGGGGGCGCTGGCGATTCTGGGCGTCGCCATGCTGCTGTTCATCGCCTGGCCGCTGATCCTGGCCGGCGAAAGCGAGCGGCGCTGGCGGGCGTCCTACCCCGCCTATTTCGACACCGCCTGGAAGCTTGGCCTGCAGCTGATGTTCTCCGGCCTGTTCGTCGGCGTGTTCTGGCTGATCCTGAATCTGGGCGCCGAGCTGTTCGCCCTGGTGGGCATAGACGGCCTGCGCCGGCTGATAGGCGAAGCCGAATTCGCGATACCGGCCAGCACGCTGGCGCTGTCGGCCGGCCTGCATCTGAGCGATGTCCGCCCGGGCATCATCCAAGGGCTGCGCTCCCTGCTGCTGACCCTGCTGTCCTGGCTGCTGCCCCTGCTTGTCCTGCTGGTCGGCGCCTTTCTCGCGCTGCTGCCTTTCACCGGGCTGAACAGCCTGTGGAAGACCGGCCACGCCTCCGCGCTGTTGCTGGGCGCGAGCGGGCTGCTGATCTTCCTGCTGAACACCGCCTACCAGGACGGCAGCGAGCAGCCCGGTCGCGTCATCCGGCTCAGCCTGCGCGCCGCCTGCCTGCTGCTCGCGCCGCTGCAGGCGCTGGCCGCCTACGCGCTGACGCTGCGCGTCGGCCAGTACGGCTGGTCGCCGGACCGGGTGTTCGCCGCCAGCCTCGTCATCCTCGGCGCCTGCTACGCCGCCGGTTACGGCTGGGCGGCCTTGCGTCGGCAGGCTGGGCTCGCCGGCGTGGCCTGCGCCAATATCGGCGCCGCCTGGCTGTCGCTCGCCCTGCTGGCCGCCGTGCTGACGCCGCTGGCCGACCCGGCGCGGATCTCGGTGTCCAGCCAGCTGTCCCGGCTGCAAGCCGGCCGCGTGGCCGCCGAACGCTTCGACTTCGATTTCCTGCGCTACCGCGGGCTGCGCTATGGCCATGCCGCCCTGCTGCGGCTGAAGAACGATCCCGGCGTGAACGGCGCTGTCCGCCTCAAGGCCGGCGACGCGCTCAGCGAGGACAAGCCCCAGCCCAAGCCTCCCGCCCAGGCGGTCCGCCCGCGCGGCCCGGTCCCGTTGCCGGCCGGCTTCCTGGCCCAGGACTGGAAGCAAGCCGCCAAGCGAACCGGCGAACTGCCGTCCTGCCTGCTGGATGGCCGCAATGAATGCGACGCCTATGCCGGCGACTACAGCGGCGGCGGCAAGCCGGAAGTGCTGCTGGCGGAAAAGCTTGCCGCCCGCTTGTCGCTGTTCCAGCGCAACGCCCAGGGCCTGTGGACGCTCGCCGCCACCTACGACCTTCCCGCCGCCTGCCCGGCCCCGCTGGAAGCGCTGGCGGCGGGACAGGCGCGAGCCGTTCCCCCGCGGTTGCCCGACCTGGACGCCGGAGGGCTGCGGCTGCGGCCGCGCTATCCCTACGCGCCGCAGGAATGCCCAGTCGCTAAAAAATAAGCGGAGCGCGCCGCGCCGCGCGTAGAAACCGAAATAAACGGACGGAATCCGATCGTCAAGACGGCCCGCCTACCGATACCATGCAAACACAGGCGGCCGCCCCTTCTCCGGGCCAGGCCGCCCCTCCGTCCCACCGCAATGGAGCCGCGCCATGTCTTTCATCGACGATCACGACCACTCCGCCTGCCAGCGCCCGCTCGACCGCGTCCGGCCCTTCGATGCCGCCGCCTTCGAAAAAGCGGTGGCCGACATGCTGACCGCCAGCGGCATCGCCATCGACCCCATCCACACCGGCAAGACCGCCCAGCGCGTGCGCGAGCTGTGGCAGAAACGCCTGCTGGACGGCTACGACACCGTCCCTGCCGAGGCGCTGGGCAGCGGCTTCGCCGACGACCGCCGCGACATGGTGGTGATACGCAGCCTGGCGGTCCATGGCATGTGCCCGCACCACCTGCTGCCCTTCCGCGGCGTCGCCCACGTCGCCTACCTGCCCGGCGGCCGGCTGCACGGCTTCGGCCGCATCGCGCGGATGGTGGACGCCATCAGCCACCGCTACACCTACCAGGAATGGATCACCCACGAGATCTCCCGCACCCTGGTCGAGCACGGCGGGGCGCGCGGCGCCGCCTGCCTGATCGAGGCCGAGCAGCTATGCCTGTTGATGGGGGAAAACCGGCGCGGCGACGAACGGGTGATCACCCAGTGCTACGCCGGCGATTTCGAAACCGACGCCAATGCCCGCAACGAATTCCTGCGCGCGATCGAGCGCTGAGCGGCGGGCATGAAAAAGGCCGCTGCCCGGAGGGGAGCGGCCCAGATGTCTTTCGCGCCTAATCCAGCAAGCCGCCGGATTCGGACTTCGGCGAGCGCCTGAGCAGGCCGTCCACCACCTGTTGCGGATCGTGCCCCTGGTACAGCAGGCCGCACACCGCGGCGGTGATCGGCATGTCCACCTGCAAGCGCTCGGCCATGGTCAGCACCTCGCGCGCGGTGGCCACGCCCTCGGCCACATGGCCCAGTTCGTCCAGCACCTGCTGCAGCGGCTTGCCTTCGGCCAGTTTCAGCCCCACCTGGCGGTTGCGCGACAGCGCGCCGGTGCAGGTGAGGATCAGATCGCCCATGCCGGATAGGCCCATCATGGTCTGCGGGCTGGCGCCGAGCGCCATCGCGAGCCGGGTGATCTCAGCCAGCCCTCGGGTAATCAGCGCCGCACGCGCGTTCAAGCCGAAATCCAGCCCGTCGGCGACGCCGGTGGCGATCGCCATCACGTTCTTCACCGCGCCCCCCACCTCGACGCCGACGAGGTCGTCATTGGCGTACAGGCGCAGCAGCGGGCTGTGCAGTTCGCGCGCCACGCTGGCGGCGAACTCGGCGTGGTCGGAGGCGATGGCCGCCGCCGCCGGCAGGCCCTGCGCCACCTCGCGGGCGAAGCTGGGGCCGGACAGCGCGCCGTACAGATGATCGGCCGGCAGCTCCTCCTCCGCCACCTGGTGCGGCAGCAGGCTGGAGCCGGCCTCGAAGCCCTTGCACGCCCACAGGATGGGCGGCGACGGCGCGTCCAGCGCCATCAGAGACTTCAGCGTGGGCCGCAGCCCCGCCATCGGCGTGACGATCAGCGCCAGCTCCGCGTCGCGCGTAGCGGCCGCGAGATCCGACGACAGCGTCAACGGCTCCGGAAACGGGCAGTCGGGCAGGTAACGCTGGTTGACCCGCTCAGCGTCCATCCGCCGGATCTGCTCAGCGTCGCGCGCCCACAAGGTCACCTGGTGGTGACGGGCAAAAGCTATCGCCAGCGCGCTGCCCCATGCGCCGGCGCCGAGTATCGCCAGTTTCATCCGCGGTCCTTACAAGCCCCAGAGATCGGTAATACGAGCATAGCCGACGCTGCCGTCGCGGTGGCGCACTTTGGCCCAGCCGTTCTGCGGGGCCTCCTGCAGCTCCAGCACGCCGTCCTTTGGCACGGTGAACAGCAGCTTGCCGTCCTCCGCGCCCCGGTCACGCACGCCGGCCTGGGCCGACACCACCAGCAGCCAGCGCTGCTTGGACAGCGCCGCGGCCGGAATCCAGGCGATGCCGCCGGTGGCGTCGCGCACGCGCGACCACTCTTTCTGGCTCTGCAGCACCTCGACCGGATAATAGCGGCTGACCGCGAACAGCTTTTTCGCGCTCAGCGAAGGCGCCTCGTACAGCGCGACGCCGGTTTCCTTGACCGAACGGAATTCCAGGGCATGGACGGACGGGGCCGCCAACGCGGACGCCAGCAACAGCGGCAGAACGAGACGCTTCATGGCTGGCCTCAGGCGTTGCCGGCTTCGGCTTGCTGCGCGCGCTGCTGCATGTACAGCGCTTCGAAGTTGATCGGGGCCAGCAGCACCGGCGGGAAGCCGGCGCGGTTCACCACGCTGGACACGGTCTCGCGGGCGTACGGGAACAGGATGTTCGGGCAGGCGACGCCGAGGATCGGGTCCAGGTCTTCGCCCGGGATGTTGCGGATCTGGAAGATGCCAGCCTGGGCCACTTCGCACAGGAACATGTTCTTTTCCGGCAGTTTGGCGGTCACGGTGACGGTCAGGGTCACTTCGAAATAGCCGTCGTCCAGCTGTTGGCCGGCGCTGGCCAGCTGCATGTCGATTTCCGGCTGAGCCTGTTCCAGGAACACCTGCGGCGCGTTCGGCACCTCCAGCGAGATGTCCTTCACGTAGATTTTTTCGATGGAAAACGCCGGTTGCAGCTCTTGTTGTTCGCTCATGTTCTTTCTCGCAAAAACCGTCTCATGACGGCAGAATTTTATGGGTACATCGGCGGGCATCATCGCACGAAAGCCGCGCGGCGGCCAATCGCGGCAAAGCCCCGCCGCTCAGTCCGCCAGCAGCGGGTCCAGCTTGCCGGAATGGTTCAGCGCCACCAGCTCGTCGCAGCCGCCGACATGGGTGTCGCCGATGAAGATCTGCGGCACGGTGCGGCGGCCGGTCAGCGCCATCATCTTGTCGCGCGCGTCCGGATCGAGGTCGATGCGGATCTCGGTGATTCCGCTGACGCCCTTGCTGGCCAAGAGTTGCTTGGCGCGCACGCAGTAGGGGCAGACCGCGGTGGTGTACATGGTTACCGGTTTCATGGTTCTCGCCTGAAAATTCGATCGCCGACGATTATAGCCGGGTTCGCGGCTCAGCGCCTTGCGCTGGATCGCATCGTTTCGGTATTGAAGCCGCGCGCCAGGTCGGCCACCACCGCGTCCAACGCCTTGCCCGACTCCATCGCCCGCGGGCCGTTGACGATGGCGACGATGGCCAGCCGCCTGCCGTCGGCCGCCTGCCAGTAGCCGGCCAGCGCCTTGACGTCGTTCAGCGTACCGGTTTTCATCCGCAGCCGCGGGCCCAGGCCGGCGAAACGCTTCTTCAGCGTGCCGTCGGTGGCGGCGATCGGCAGGCTGGCGATGAATTCGCCGGCGTACGGGCCGCGCGCGGCGTCCAGCAGCACCTCGCCCATCAAGCGGGCGGTCACCCGCTCGCGCCGCGACAGGCCGGAACCATTTTCCAGCCGCAGCGCGCCGACGTCGGCAATGCCGCGATGGCTCAGCTCCTCGCGCAGCGCGCGCTCGGCCGCCACCGCGGTGTCCTCGCCGCCGGCCTCGCGCCCCAGCGTCAGGAACAGCGTGCGCGCCATGGTGTTGTTGCTGTACTTGTTGATGTCGGACAGCGCCACCGCCAGGGGTTGCGACTGCCAGGAGGCCAGCTCGCGCGCGCCGTCCGGCGCCCGGCCGCGCGCCACCCGCAGCGGCCCGCTGCCGCCCAGCGCCGCCCACAGCGCGGCGAAGTCCTGGCCGGCGAACGCATCGTGGCCCAGCACGTTGACGTAGGCGCGCTGCCCGTCGCAGGCCGGCGGCAGGCTGCCGGTCACGCGCACGCGGCGGCCGTCGTTCTCGATGGAGACGAAGCGGCGCACATCGGCGCAGGCCTCATCCGGCCCCGGCTTCAGCGATGCGCTCAGCTCTACGCCCGCCAGCGGCGGGTCCAGCGCGACGCGCGCGCCCTGGCCGTCGTTGAAGAAGGTCAACCAGGCCACTTTCAGATTGGTCAGATGGGTGTCGGGGCCGACGACGAAGGCGCGGCCAGCGTCACCCTCGAAATCCTCGGCGCCGCCGATATTGCCGAAGACGCGCTTGTCCAGCAGCAGCTGTCCGTCCAGCTGGCGGATGCCGCGCAGCCGCAGGCTGTACAACAGGCTCAGCAGATCGCCGTTGTCGAAGCGCGGATCGCCGCCGCCCAGCCAGTACAGATCGCCCTTCAGCGCGCCGCCCTCCACCGGCGCGGCCGACAGCAGCGCGGTCTTCCAGCGGTAGTCCGGTCCCAGCCGGTTCAGCGCCGCCCAGCCGGTCAGCAGCTTCATGGTCGAGGCCGGGTTGACCGGCTCGTCGGCCCGGTGGCTGGCCAGCGGCTCGCCGCCCTCCACCGGCGCCGCCCATACGGCGATCTCATCCGGTTTCAGGCCATGCAGATCCAGCGCCAGCGCCGGCGCGCAGGCCAGCGCCAGCAAGGCCGGCCACTTCGCGAATGCCATATCGTTTCCTCTCATAATTCCTGCGGATCCACGTCCAGCGACCAGCGCAGCGCGCGGCCGTGGGTCTTGGCCAGTCCATCCAGCAGCGGCGGCAACTGATGAAGCAGCCGGTGCAGCGCGCCGCGCCGCGGCGACTCCAGCACCAGCTGCGCGCGTTCGCGCTGCGCCAGCCTGGCCATCAGCGCCGGCGCCGGCCCGGAAATCAGCACACCCTCGGCCAACGGCTCCAGCGCCTCGCGCGCCTGGCGCAGAAAGGCGGTGGCCTGGGCCAGCGCCGGGCTGTCGGCGCGCAGCAGCGCCTGAAAGGTGGATGGCGGAAAACCGGCCTGGCGGCGCTCGTTCAGCAATGTGGCCGCGTAGCCGTCGAAATCATGCGCCGCCAGCGCCTGGTACAACGGATGGTCCGGCCACTGCGTCTGCACCAACACCTCGCCCGGCGCGTCGGCGCGGCCGGCGCGGCCCGCCACCTGCATCAGCTGGGCGAACAGGCGCTCCGACGCGCGAAAATCGGCCGAGTACAGCCCGCCATCCGCGCCCAGCGCCGCCACCAGCGACAAGGTGCCGAAGTCGTGCCCCTTGGCCAGCATCTGGGTGCCGACCAGGATGTCCACCTCCCCGCCGTGCACCTTGCGATAAACCTCGTCCCAGGCATCCTTGCGGCTGGTGGTGTCGCGGTCTATCCGCAGCACCCTGGCCTCCGGCAGCATGCGCTGCAGCGCCGACTCCAGCCGCTGCGTGCCTTCGCCCAGCGGCTTGATGTCGGGATCGCCGCAATCCGGGCAGGCGCGCGGCACTGGCTCTTCCCAGCCGCAGTGGTGGCAGCGCAGCTTGCGCTCCATCAGGTGCACCACCAGCTTGGCCGAGCAATGCGGGCAGCCGCTGGTCCAGCCGCAGGCTGTGCAGGCGACCACCGGCGCGAAGCCGCGCCGGTTGATGAACACCAGGCTCATCTCCTTGCGCGAGAGCCTGGCCTTCAGCGCCTCCAGCACCGCCTCGGACAAGCCTTCGACCAGCTTCTTGCGACGGGTGTCCACCAGCCGCACGTCGGGCAGCCTGGCCGCGCCGTGGGCGCGCCGGTTCAACGCCAGCCTCTTGTAGCGGCCGGCCTCGACATTGGCCACCGTCTCCAGGCTGGGCGTGGCCGATCCCAGCAGGATGGCGATGCCGGCGCGGCGCGCGCGCCACACCGCCAGGTCGCGGGCGTGGTAACGCAGGCCGTCCTGCTGCTTGAACGAGCCGTCGTGCTCTTCGTCGACCACGATCAGGCCCAGCCGCGGCAGCGGCGTGAACACCGACAGCCGGGTGCCGATCACCACGTCGGCGTCGCCGTGCCAGGCGTCCAGCCAGCCGTGCATCCGCTCGCCGTCGGCCAGGTGGCTGTGCTGCACCACGATGCGGCTGCCGGGGAAGCGGTCGGCGAAGCGGTTGATCAGCTGCGGCGTCAGATTGATTTCCGGCACCAGCACCAGCGTCTGCCGCCGCGCCACCAGCTGCTCGGCGATCAGGCGCAGATAGACCTCAGTCTTGCCGCTGCCGGTGACACCGTGCAGCAGCCAGGGCTGGAAGCCCTCGCTCGCCGACAGCGCGTCCAGCGCCGCCTGCTGCTCGCCGTTCAGCGCCGGCGCGTCGCCCAGCCGCAGCGGCGGCGGCTCCAGCGTCGCGCGCTCGGCCTTGCCCTCGGCCAGCCAGTCGGCCAGCAGCTTGCCGGCCTGAGGCGTCACCGCCTTGGCGGCGGCCAGGTCCAGCGGACCGTCCTGCAGCGCCTGCCACAAGGCCAGCCGCGCGCGCTGCCGCGCCGGCGGCGCCTCGCTCAGGCCGGCGTCGGTCAGGATGAACGGCCTACGGTCCGGCCTGATGACATCGCGCGGCTCGCGCAGGCCGGTGGGCAGCGCGGTGAACAGCGTCTGGCCCAGCGGGTGGTGGTAGTAATCGGACGCGAAGCGCGCCAGCGCGAGAAATTCTTCCGGCAGCGGCGGCAGTCCATCCAGGACGCCGTCGATGCTCCGCAATCTGGCGGCGTCGAGCTCGGGCACACCCTCCCCCGGTATCGGCGTGACCACCACGCCACACAAGCGGCGATTGCCGAAGGAAACACTGACTCGGGAGCCTGGCATGACAGGCGATTCAGTCAGGTAGCTGAACGTTCCCGCCAACGGCACATCCACCGCGACCTGAATCCGGACCGGCCCGTTCATGATTGCCCCTCGCCAGATGCAAACCCTGCTGCGACAAGGCTTTGCATCCGCTGTGCACAGATCTTGTGGATAACTTTGTGAACAACCATGGTGATATCGGGCAAAAAGCCGTGAAATCAGTGTTTCCACTAGATTGCACAAAAATTAATCAAACGTAAAATCTCTTTTATTTCAACAACTTACGAATATTAATTTTTTTTAACCGCCGCGCTTGACAAGGTTTGACCCAGGGTCTAGGCAGTGTGCATAACTCGAAGAACACCAGCCGCGCCTGCTGTCAACCCGCATCTTCCCGTAGCCAGGCGCCAATATTGTCAGCAAGTGAATTTATGCAACAGGAACGATGGCAAGCGGCTGAATACCCCCGGCTTCGGCCATGCGGTCGCTCCGGGGAAAATTAATAAATCCTTAAAAAAACAGCGTCTTTTAATCAACTTTGCTCAAAGCGGCAGTCACAACGCACCGACATGGGGCGGCGCGTTTTCCGCCCGCCCCGTTTCGGCGCGTCAGGCCGCGCCGTGATAGCCGCGCGACAGCCGATGCACCGCGTCCACCAGCGCGCCGGCGTGGGCCGGATCGGCGAACTGCGAGATGCCGTGGCCCAGATTGAACACGTGGCCGCTGCCCTGGCCATAGCTGGCCAGGATGCGCGCCACTTCGCGCTCGATGGCCGCCGGTTCGGCGAACAGCGCGTTGGGGTCGAAGTTGCCTTGCAGCGCCACCTTGGCACCGACGCGCGCGCGCGCCTGGCCGATGTCGGTGGTCCAGTCCAGGCCCACGCAATCGGCGCCGATGGCGGCGATGTCTTCCAGCCACTGGCCGCCGCCCTTGGTGAACACGATCACCGGCACCTTGCGGCCGTCGGCCTCGCGCTTGAGGCCGGCGACGATGCGCTGCATGTAGGCCAAGGAGAACTCGCGGTAAGCGGCATGGCTGAGCGCGCCGCCCCAGGTGTCGAAAATCTGCACCGCCTGCGCGCCGGCGTCGATTTGGGCGTTCAGATAGGCGATCACCGACCGGGTGTTCGCCTCCAGGATGTGGTGCAGCAGTTCCGGGCGGCTATACAGCATGGCTTTGACGTGGCGGAAGTCGTCGGAGCCGCCGCCCTCCACCATATAGCAGGCCAGCGTGAACGGGCTGCCGGAGAAGCCGATCAGCGGCACGCGGCCGTCCAGCGCCTTGCGGATGCTGGAGACGGCATCGAACACATACTGCAGCTTGCCCATGTCGGCCGGCTCCAGCGCGCGGATCGCCGCCTCGTCGCGCAGCGGGCGCTGGAACTTCGGCCCCTCGCCCTCGGCGAAATACAGGCCCAGGCCCATCGCGTCTGGCACGGTCAGGATGTCGGAAAACAAAATGGCCGCGTCCAGCGGAAAACGGTCCAGCGGCTGCAGCGTCACCTCGGTGGCGTAGTCCGGGCTGGTGCACAGGCCCATGAAGCTGCCGGCGCGGGCGCGGGTGGCGCGGTATTCCGGCAGGTAGCGGCCGGCCTGGCGCATCATCCAGATCGGAGTGTATTCGACCGGCTCCTTCAGCAGGGCCCGCAGGAAGGTATCGTTTTTCAGCTGGGTCATGGCATCACGCGGCTATGGAAATCAGCGGGCATTATATCCCAGCCGACCCTGCCGCCGGCGCGGACAAATGAAAACGGCCGGAAACCCGGCCGTTGCTCGGTCTTCAGCAGGCGGTCACGCCAATATCTGCCTCAGCACATAGGGCAGAATGCCGCCGTGGCGGTAGTAGTCGACCTCCACCGGCGTATCGATGCGCAGCGTCAGCGCCAGCCGCCGCTCCAGGCCGCCCGGACTACGGATCACCAGCGTCGCCTGCTGCCGCGGCTTCAGTTCGCCATCCAGCCCCTCCAGGTCGAAAGTCTCGTCGCCGGTGAGGCCGGCGGCGCTGTCTCCGCTCTGGAACTGCAAGGGAAGCACGCCCATGCCCACCAGGTTGGAGCGGTGTATCCGCTCGAAGCTCCTGGCGATCACCGCGCGCACGCCCAGCAGCCGCGTGCCCTTGGCCGCCCAGTCGCGGCTGGAGCCGGTGCCGTACTCCTCGCCGGCGAAGATCACGGTCGGCGTGTCCTCGGCCTGGTAGGCCATCGCCGCGTCGTAGATGGACAGCCGCTCGCCGTCGGGCTGCCGCAGCGTCAAGCCTCCTTCCACCGGCCGGCCGTCAACGTCCGGCGGCAGCATCAGGTTGCGGATGCGCACATTGGCGAAAGTGCCGCGCATCATCACCTCGTGGTGGCCGCGGCGCGAGCCGTAGCTGTTGAAATCGACCGGCTTGATGCCCTGCTCCTGCAGATACAGACCAGCCGGCGACGACGGCTTGATGGATCCCGCCGGGCTGATGTGGTCGGTGGTGACCGAGTCGCCGAAGATGGCCAGCGCCCGCGCGCCCCGCACCGGTTTGGGCGCGGCCGGGTCCATCGCGAAATCGGCGAAGAACGGCGGCTCGGCGATGTAGCTGGACGGCTCCCAGCCATAGGTTTCGCCCGTGGCCGCCGCGATGCCGGCCCACAGCGGGTTGGCGTCGGCCAGATCGCGGTACAGCCGGCGGTAGGTTTCGGGATCGGCGGTCTGCGCCAGCGCCGCGCCCACTTCGTCCAAGCTGGGCCAGACCTCGCGCAGGAACACCGGCTGGCCGTCCGAGCCCTCGCCCAGCGGCTCGCGCTCCAGGTCGATGTCGACGCGGCCGGCGATGGCGAAGGCCACCACCAGCGGCGGGCTCATCAGGAAATTGGCCTTGATCGCCGGATGGATGCGCGCCTCGAAATTGCGGTTGCCGGACAGCACCGACGCGCACACCAGATCGCCGGCGGCGATTTCCGACTCGATCGCCGGCGCCAGCGGACCGGCGTTGCCGATACAGGTGGTGCAGCCGTAGGCGACCACGCCGAAGCCCAGCCGCTCCAGCGCCGGCAACAGGCCGGCCTTGGCCAGGTAGTCGGTGACCACGCGCGAGCCCGGGGCCAGCGAGGTCTTGATGTGCGGCGCCACCGTCAGCCCGCGCGCCGCGGCCTTCTGCGCCAGCAGGCCCGCGGCCAGCATCACGCCGGGATTGGAAGTGTTAGTGCAGGAGGTGATCGCCGCGATCAGCACCGAACCGTGCTTCAGGCCTGCGGCGGCCGCGCCGCCCGGCGTCTTGCCGTAGCCGCCGGCGGAGGCCGGCTTCTGCAGCAACTCGCCGAAGCGCGGCTTCAGTTCCGTCAGCGCGATGCGGTCCTGCGGCCGGCGCGGGCCGGCGACGCTGGGCACGATGGACGCCAGGTCCAGCGCCAAGGTCTCGCTGTAATCGATGTCGCCGTCCAACGGCATGCCGAACAGCCGCTGCGCCTGGAAATAGCGGCGGAAGGCGTCCACTTCCTCGGCGCTGCGGCCGGTGGCGGCCAGGTAGTCGGCGGCGCGCTCGTCCGGCGGAAAGAAGCCCATGGTCGCGCCGTACTCCGGCGCCATATTGGCCAGCGTCGCCCGGTCCGGCAACGTCAGCGACGCCGCGCCCTCGCCGAAGAATTCGACGAACTTGCCCACCACATTGGCCTTGCGCAGCAGCTCGGTGACCGCCAGCACCAGGTCAGTGGCGGTGACGCCGGCGGCGAGTTTGCCCTTCAGGTTCACGCCCACCACGTCCGGCGTCAGGAAATACACCGGCTGGCCCAGCATGCCGGCCTCGGCCTCGATGCCGCCCACGCCCCAGCCGACCACGCCCAGCGCGTTGATCATCGTAGTGTGCGAGTCGGTACCGACCAGCGAGTCCGGATGATAGACGTCGCCATCATGCAGCACGCCGCGCGCCAGGTACTCCAGGTTCACCTGATGGACGATGCCGATGCCCGGCGGCACCACCTTGAAGGTGTCGAAGGCCTGCATGCCCCACTTGATGAAGCGATAGCGCTCGGCATTGCGCTGGAACTCCAGCTTCATGTTCAGATCCAGCGCGCCCGCCTCGCGGAAATGGTCGACCTGCACCGAGTGGTCCACCACCAGGTCCACCGGCACCAGCGGCTCTACCGCCGACGGCGGCTTGCCGAAGCGGGCGGCGACGCCGCGCATCGCAGCCAAATCGCACAGCAGCGGCACGCCGGTGAAATCCTGCAGCACGATGCGGGCGACGACGAAGGGGATTTCCTCGCTGCGTTCGGCCCTGGGCTTCCAGCCGGCCAGTTGCCGCACATGCGCTTCGGTTATACGCTGGCCATCCAGATTGCGCAGCAGCGACTCCAGCACGATGCGCAGCGACACCGGCAGCCGGCCGACATCGCCGACGCCGAGTTCGGCCAGCGCCGGCAGAGAATGAAAGCGGACGCTGCGGCCGGACGCCAATTGGAAATCTCGCAGACTGTCTTGCGCTTGCAGGGACATGGTGAACTCCGGTGAGCGCCGGCCAAAGAGGCCGGCTGGGCCGCGAAGGACGGATAAGAACGCATCCGCCGCCTGGGTCTGACATCCTGCATCAGGATAGGTTAGGACCGGTTTTGCCGGCGCAAGTTCGAACAGGAAAGGATGATGGCATGACGAAAACCGTACGCAGCGAAACCGACAGCTTCGGTCCGATCGACGTTCCCGCCGACGCGCTGTGGGGCGCGCAGACCCAGCGCTCGCTCGCGCATTTCCATATTTCCAGCGAAAAGATGCCGCCGGAGCTGATCCAGGCGCTGGCCCGGGTCAAGCGCGCCTGCGCCGAGGCCAACCGCGAGCTGGGCAAGCTTGACGACGCCAAGGCCGCCGCCATCGTCGGCGCCGCCGACGAGGTGCTGGCCGGCCGCCACGACGGCGAATTTCCGCTGTCGGTGTGGCAAACCGGCTCCGGCACCCAGAGCAATATGAATATGAACGAGGTGCTGGCCAACCGCGCGTCGGAGCTGCTTGGCGGCCGGCGCGGACCGGACCGGCTGGTCCACCCCAACGACGACGTCAACCGCGGCCAGTCGTCCAACGACATCTTCCCCACCGCGATGCACGTCGCCGCCGCGACGCAAGTGGCCGAACTGCTGCTGCCGTCGCTGGGCCAGCTGCGGCGCGCGCTGGAAGCCAAAGCCCAGGCTTTCGCCGGCATCGTCAAGATCGGCCGCACCCATCTGCAGGACGCCACCCCGCTGACGCTGGGCCAGGAAATGTCAGGCTGGGCGGCGCAGCTGGCGCTGGCCGAACAGGCGATCCGCGCCACGCAGCCTATGCTGTGCCAGCTGGCCGTCGGCGGCACCGCGGTCGGCACCGGCCTCAACACCGATCCGCGCTTCGGCGACGCGGTGGCCGCCAGACTGGCCGAGGACAGCGGCCTGCCATTCACCAGCGCCGGCAACAAGTTCGCCGCGCTGGCCGGCCACGAGCCGCTCGTGTTCGCCCACGGCGCGCTGAAAACTCTGGCCGCCGCGCTGATGAAGATCGCCAACGACATCCGCTGGCTGGGCTCCGGCCCGCGCAGCGGCCTGGGCGAGCTGACGCTGCCGGAAAACGAGCCGGGCAGCTCCATCATGCCCGGCAAGGTCAACCCCACCCAGTGCGAGGCGATGACCATGTTGTGCTGCCAGGTGCTGGGCAACGACGCGGCGCTGGCCATCGGCGCGGCATCCGGCAACTTCGAGCTCAATGTATTCAAGCCGCTGATCGCGCACAATTTCCTGCAGAGCGCGCGGCTGTTGGCCGACGGCATGGACAGCCTGCGCGAGCACTGCGTGGACGGCATGGAGGCCAACCGCGCGCGCATCGCCGAGCTGATGGAACGCTCGCTGATGCTGGTCACCGCGCTGAATCCGCACATCGGCTACGACAAGGCGGCCGCCATCGCCAAGCACGCCCACCATCACGGCACCACGCTGCGCGAGGCGGCGCTGGCGCTGGGGCATCTGAGCGCCGAGCAATTCGACGCCTGGGTCAGGCCCGAGGACATGGTGTGACGCCGGCCTGGAGAACGCTCAGGGATGGAACCACAGCTCGCGCCGCGCCAGCGGCGTGGCTTCCGGCAGCAGCGGATTGGGCAATTCGATGATGGCGCGGCCGGATAGCTTGAGCTCGCGCAGATGGTCGCTGTTGAACGCCTTGAACAGCTGATCGAAGCTGCCGTCGCGCACGCCCTTCTCCAGCCCTTGCTGCAACATGCGGGCCAATTCCGGCCGCTGCGGCGAAACAAAGAAATAAAAGGCGGTCGGGTAGTGCAGCAATAGATACGGGTCGAGCATCAGCCCCTTGCTGTTGGGCGACTCCAGCTCCTGCTGCACCTCGATCACGCTGCGCGGGAAGTAATCGTAGCGATGCTGGCGCAGCATGGAAAACAGATTGGGATAGTCAGGGCTGGTCAGCACCGGCAAGCCGGCATGCTGCAGGATCTGGGTATCCGGCCAGTCCTGCCCCTGTCCGGCGCGGAAAGCCGCCAGCTGCGGCAAGGTCTTGACGCTCTTGAACAGTTGCGGCCGGTCGGCGTTGATCAGCGGCACCCGCCAGCCTATCAGGCCCTTGTCCAGCGGAATGCGCACCGTCAGCAGCTTGCGCTCGCGCTCGCGGCTGGTCATGCCCCAGAACAGATCCACGCGGCTGTCCGGACGCTGCATCTGCTCCATCGCCCGGCCCTGGTTCATGTCGCGGGCGGCCAGCAGCGCGCAGCGCTGCCCCATCTCGCTGCAGGCCAGCTGCAGCAAGGCCTGGATATACGGCCAATGCGGATCGTTGTCGCCTGACACCAGCGCGTAAGTGATGGACACGCCTTCCGCCCGCGCGCACAAACAGCACAGGCACAGCATCCCTATCCGCAGCAATTTCGCCATGTCTCGCCCTTACGGAAGCGCTAAGGCCATTATGGCAACGGTTTACAGCCAGCCCAAGCCTCCGGCCGCGCCGCCCAGCAACAGCAGCCACACCGGATTCCAGTTCCGCTTCCACGCCAGCAGCGCCACCGCGGCGCTCAAGATCCAGCCGCCCAAGTCGCGGTTGGCCGCCTGCAGCAGCAGGCAGGCGCTGGCGCCCACCAGCCCTACCGTCAGCGGCAGCAGCGCGCGCGACAGCAGCCCGGCCAGCTCGCCGCCCTGGTTGGCCGTCCACCAGCGGGAAACGTAGAAGCTCAACAGCGACGACGGCAAACACATGCCCAGCATGCTGACCAGCGCGCCGGCGACGCCGGCCACATGCCAGCCCACCAGGCTGACCACCAGCACATTGGGGCCCGGCGCGGCCTGGGCGATGGCGAACAGCTCGGCGAACTGGCCGGCGCTCATCCAGCCCTCGGCCACCACCAGCCGCTGCAGTTCCGGCAGCAGCACATTGGCGCCGCCCACCGCCAGCAGCGACATCAGGCTGAAATGCCACAGCAGCACCAGCAAAATCATTTCGCCATCCTCCCCCGGCTCAGCCAGGCCAGCGCCAGCGCCAGCGGCGCCGAAGCCAGCAGCACCCACAGCAGGGGCAGGCGGAACACCGCGATAGCGGCGAAGGTGGCGGCCACCACCAGCGCGCTCCACAGCCGCCGCTCCAGCCTGGACAACAGGCGCAACGCCATCGCCAACAGCAGGCCGGCCGCCGCCGCGGCCAGGCCATGCATCACGTGCTCCACCAGCGGCAGCTGGCGGTAGCGGCCGTAGACGGAAGCCAGCAGCAGCACGATGACCATCGGCGCCAGCAACAGGCCGCACACCGCCGCCAGCGCGCCGGACGGCCCATGGAAGCGCGCGCCGATCGACACCGCCATATTGACGATATTGGGTCCGGGCAGCACCTGGCACAGGCCCAGCTGCTCGGCGAAGTCGGCCTCTGACAGCCAGCGCCGCTTCAGCACCAGCATGCTGTGCGCCTGCGGCAGCACGCCGCCGAAACCGCTGACGCCGATGGAGAAGAAGCCGGCGAACAGCTCGCGCCGGCTGGGAAGAATCAGATCGCTATGCATGCCTTGACACTACTCGCCGCCGGAAGACTATACAAACGAGAAATTCTGACAGGGGCGGTCACCAGCCCTCACAGCTCGCCCAGCCGCTCGATGATGAAATCGACGAAAACCCGCAGCTTGGGCAAGGGCTGGCGGTCGGCCGGATAGAGCAGGTGCATGGGTTTGGCCTCCGGCAGGTAGCCGTCCAGCAAGGACACCAGCCGCTCCGCCGCCACATCGTCGGCCAGCAGCGTTTCCGCCTGCAAGACGATGCCGGCGCCGGCCAGCGCCATCTGGCGCAAGGCCTGGCCCTGATTGCACTGGAAGCGGCTGGAAGGGATTTGCGCGGCGTGCAGCCTGGCCAGCGCGTCCCAGCCGTCGTCGCGCCGCCAGCGGCTGAAGCCCAGGCAATCATGCTCCGCCAGTTGCTCCGGCGTCTCCGGCCTGCCGCGCCGCGCCAGATACGCCGGCGACGCGGCGATCATCATCCGGTACGGCTTAAGGCGGCGCGCCACCAGGCCGGAATCGGCCAGATGGCCGATGCGGAACACCGCGTCGTAACCTTCTGCCACCAAATCCACCAGTTGATCGCTCAGTTCCAGCTCCACGCCGATCTCCGGATAGCGCGCCATGAACTCCGCCAGCAAGGGCGCCAGCCTCAGTGTGCCGAAAGTCACCGAGGCATTGACTCGCAGCACGCCGCGCGGCTGTTCCCTGAGCAAGGCGGCGGCGTCATCGGCCGCGGCCAGATCGGCCAGGATGGCGCGGCAGCGCTGGTAGTAATGCTGTCCCAGCTCGGTCAACTGCTGGCGACGGGTGGTGCGCACCAGCAACTTGCCGCCCAACCGCGCCTCCAGCGCGGCGATATGCTTGCCGACCATGGGCTGGGACAGCCGGTGGGCATCGGCGGCAGCGGTGAAGCTGCCCTTGTCCACCACCGCGACGAATAATTCCATGCTGAGCAGGCGATCCACTGATTAAAAACTCCAGGTTATCAATCCTGTTCATCATAGCGGATTAATCAATCCAGGGAATCCGCGCACACTGCAGACATCGCAACCCGCAATGGAGAACACCCATGAAGATTCTGCTCGTAGGCGCCAGCGGCACGTTGGGCCGCGCCGTGCATCAGGCCTTGTCCCACCATCAGGTAATCACCGCCGGCCGCGGCAGCGGCGATCTGCGCGTCGACATCACCGACAGCGCCAGCGTGCAGCGGATGTTCGAGCAGGCCGGCCGACTGGACGCCATCGTCAGCGCCACCGGCAGCCTGCACTTCGGCCCGCTGGCGGAGATGACCGCCGCCGACTTCCGCATCGGCCTGAACGACAAGCTGCTGGGCCAGATCGACTTGGCGCTGGCCGGCCAGCACTATCTGAACGACGGCGGCTCGATCACGCTGACCAGCGGCATCGTCAGCGCCCAGCCGATACGCCACGGCGCCAACGCCACTGCGGTCAATCGCGCGCTGGAGGGCTTCGCCGCCGCCGCCGCGCTGGAGCTGGGCCGCGACCGCCGCATCAATGTGGTCAGCCCCAATGTGCTGCGGGAGTCATGGGACGGCTACGCGCCCTACTTCCCGGGCTTCGAAGCAGTGCCGGCCGCGCGCGCCGCGCTGGCCTACGTGCGCAGCGTGGAAGGCATCGCCAACGGCCAGACGCTTACCGTGTGGTAGGCCGCGCCATGACTGAGGAGAAACCGCATATGAAAATACTGCTAGTCGGCGCGAACGGAACCATAGGACGCGCGGTGCGACAAGCGCTGTCCCGCCATCAAGTTCTGGCCGCCGGCCGCGACAGCGGAGAGCTGCGCGTCGACATGAGCCAGCCTGACAGCATACGGGCGCTGTTCGAACGCACAGGCAACGTCGACGCCATCGTCAGCGCCGCCGGACTGCTGCACCTGGGGCCGCTGGCAGAGATGACGCCCGAGCAATTCCGCATCGGCCTGGACAGCAAATTGATGGGCCAGGTGAACCTGGCCCTGATAGGCCAGCATTTTCTCAATGCCGGCGGCTCCATCACCTTGACCAGCGGCATGGGCAATGAAATCCCGCTGCGCCACGGCAGCAACGCCTGCGCCGTCAACGCCGCGATAGAGGGCTTCGCCCGCGGCGCGGCGGTGGAGCTGGCGGCCGGGCTGCGCATCAACGCGGTTTGCCCAAGCGTGCTGCAGGAGTCATGGGAGCCGTTGCAAAGCTACTTCCCGGGTTTCGAGGCCGTGCCGGCGGCTCGCGTCGCCCGCGCCTATCAACGCAGTGTAGAGGGCGTCGAAACCGGCCAGGTTTTCAAAGTCTGGTAAATCGCCAACCCCAAAGGAGAAAACGCATGTATCTGCTCAACATCAGCTATATCCGCAAACCCGCCGAAGTGGAAGCGCATATCCCAAGCCACGGAGAATGGGTAAAACGCCACCTGGCTTTGGGCAATATCCTGTTCGCAGGCCCCAAGCAAAGCGGCTTGGGCGGCGTCATCCTGGCTCGGTCCATGCCCAAGGCGGCGCTGCTTGCGATACTGGGGGAGGATTCATACCTCCAGCACGACGTCGCCGAGTATCAGATCATCGACTTCGACATCAAGGCGGCTCGGGAAGATCTGCAAACGCTGCTCGCCTGAAACAGCATCCCCGCAGCTGTCGAGGCTAGGTCCGTTCAACACTGACGCCTCTCCAAATGCAAGAGCGGAAACGGCCTGCCGGCGCCATCCCGCGCCGAGCGGCCGTCTGTCATGAACTCGACGCGGCGATGCGTCAGACCGCTTCGGCCTCGATAATCGAAGACAGCGCCAAAGTCGGTAAAACGCTACTCATCCGGAAACCCGCGGAACCGAGCAGGGCGTCGAATTCGGATTCCGTTCGCTCTCGCCCCCGCACCGTCATCAGCATCACGATGTCCAAGGCAACGGCCGGATGGGCGGAGCCGTCGTCTGGCAAGACCGCCTCGATGACCAACAGCTTCGCGCCGGGACGCATCGCGCTGCGCACATTGCGCAAGATCTTCACAGCGTCCCCATCGGAAAAGTCGTGCAGAACATTCTTGAGCAAATAGATATCCCCCTGCACGGTCAAATTCGAGAAAATATCCCCCGCCACGATGCGGCAGCGCCCCTTGAGCGCCTCCCCATCCAGCAAGTGACTGGCGATGGTTTCCGGCCGGTCCAGCAGAACCCCGCTCAAGCCGGGGTGCAATGCGAGCACCTCCTTCAGCAGTCCCCCCCTTCCCCCCGCGACATCCACCACCGTCCCCGTCTCCGGAAAGAGATAACTGCGCGCGATCTTTTCATTGACGCCGGCAGTAATGGAAACCATGGCCTTATCAAAAACCTGGTTCTTTTCAGAATGTCCCCGCAAATAGGGAAAGAATTCCATGCCATGAAATACCTCGAATCCCGGCAGTCCTGTCATCAAGGTATTCGGCAAACCCGCCGCGGAATGGCGAAACATCTCATCGGTGAATAACAGCGCCGCCTCGCGCTGGGAATTAACCGCATCCGAACAGAGCGAGCGTCCGGCAGGGGACAGGTCCCACATCCCATCGTCTTCTTTATGAAACAGGTCTTTCATGGCCAATAGCCGCAGTACTCGCTCCAGCGGTTCAGCCATTACGCCGGTTTGTGCTGCCAGCTCTTCTACTCCACGCGGCCCCGCAGCCAAAGCATCCGGGATATGATGAAAAACAACCGCCCTCAAGGCAGACGCATAAATATGGCCATACATCAAATCATGCAACAAGGACGATTGCCGATGGCTATTCACCGCGGTTGAAACAGGAGGCGGAGAGGAGAACATGAAATACCTTTCCACAATCAAGACAACAGCGATTATTTTACCAAAAAACCACTCTTACCTCTATCCAAAACAGCACTGATCAATAAAAATATACGCATCCAATTACTTGAAGATATTCAAAAATCAATACCCTGCTTTCCACAAAATCAAACCAGCACACGCTCGAAATCCCACCATCCATATTCAAAAAAAGTCCAGACCAAATATCAAAAAACACAGACATCGATTTTTGCCGAAGAAAATAGGCTGGCATCCGGGAAATTCCGCCGCGGATAAATGCCCCGCCCCCTCCAAACCCACTCCACCCTCTCGCCGCCGCGCTCAAGCGCTTGCCGCGGGCAGCCTGGCCACGAACTCGCACCCAAGCCCGCCTATACTGCATCAGTCTCAAGCGCGGGAGGCCGCATGAAGCCCATCCTGTGGAGCGGGCTGGCGCTGCTACTGTGCCTGCCCCTTCTCCATGCCGAGCCAATACCAGCGTACAGCCAGGCAATAGAGCCCTGGGGCGACGCCGCCAGCGGAGACGGCCTGACGCCGCGCTTCCTGAGCTGGCTGGCCCAACAAAGCGGCCTGCGGCTGAAGCAGGACACCCGGCCGCTGCCGCGGCTGGTGGAGGACATGAAAGCCGGCCGCGACGCGCTGGCGCTGATCACCGCGTCGCCGGAGCGGGACGCCTTCGGGCTTGAGCTGTGCCGCCCCGCCGACATCCGCCTGTCCGTGGTCTACCGCCTCGGGACGCGCGAGCTGCGAGCCGCCGATCTGAAACTTCGCCCGGTCGGCATCTTGCGCGGCACCCATACGCTGGACGCCTTCATCGCCCGCAGCGGCGCGGAGCCGGTGCTGGTCAGCGACATGCGCCAGGGTCTGGGCATGCTGCGCATCGGCCGGCTGGACGCGATGATGTGCGTGCGGCCGGGCTGCGGCCGCGTGTTGCGCGAGATTTCCGCCCCTGCGGACCGCTGGGCGGAGCTGGCGATCAGCCGCGAGCCGATGGCTGTCTATGTGTCGCGCGCCCATCCCTTGTCAAAGGACCCGGCAGCCTTGGCGCGGTTGAAAGCGGCCTGCGTCTCGCCCGAGGGCCGCGCCAAGATGGCGGAGTTGCTCGCCCGCTTCGACTAGCCGTGAAAAACCCCGCCGGCCTTTTCAGGCGGACGGGGTTGGAGAGCGTGAGAATCCGGCCGGATCAGATGTCGGCTTCCACCTCGTTGCCCTTGGCCTCCATCCAGCCGCGGCGGCTGGACGCCTCGCCCTTGCCCATCAGCATCACGAACATGTCCAGCGTCTGCTGCAGCATGCCGGGGCGCACCTGCACCTTGACCAGGCGGCGGGTATCCGGGTTCATCGTGGTGTCCTTCAGCTGCTCTGGGTTCATCTCGCCCAGGCCCTTGAAGCGGGAGATGCTCCACGCGTTCTCGCGCACGCCCTCGCTGCGCAGGCGGTCCAGAATGGCCGTCATCTCGCCCTCGTCCAGCGCGTACAACTTGCGCGGCGGCCGGGTCTTGCCCTGGCCCGGCACGTCGACGCGAAACAGCGGCGGCTGGGCGATGTAGATGTTGCCGTTTTCAACCAGGCGCGGGAAATGGCGGAAGAACAGCGTCAGCAGCAGCACCTGGATGTGGGAGCCGTCGACGTCGGCGTCGGACAGGATGGCGATCTTGCCGTAGCGCTGGCCGGACAAGTCCGGCGCGTCGTTCGGGCCGTGCGGGTCCACGCCGATAGCCACCGAGATGTCGTGGATTTCGGCATTGGAGAACAATTGGTCGCGGTCGGTCTCCCAGCTGTTCAGCACCTTGCCGCGCAGCGGCAGGATGGCCTGGTATTCCTTGTCGCGCGCCAGCTTGGCCGAGCCGCCGGCGGAGTCGCCCTCCACCAGGAACAGCTCGTTGCGCTCGATGTCCTCGCTCTCGCAGTCGGTCAGCTTGCCCGGCAGCACCGCCACGCCGGAACCCTTCTTCTTTTCCACCTTCTTGACCGACTTGAGGCGGCTCTGCGCCTGGCGGATCGCCAGCTCGGCGATCTTCTTGCCAGCTTCCACATGCTGGTTCAGCCACAGTTCGACCGGATCGCGCGCCAAGCCGGAAATCAGTTTCAGCGCGTCGCGGCTGGTCAGCTTGTCCTTGGTCTGGCCCTGGAACTGCGGGTCCAGCACGCGGGCGGACAGCACGAAGCGCACGCGGCTCCATACGTCCTCGGCCATCAGCTTGACGCCGCGCGGCAGCAGGTTGTGGTGGTCGATGAAGCTCTTCACCGCGTCGTAGACGCCGGCGCGCAGGCCGGCCTCGTGCGTGCCGCCCACCGGCGTCGGAATCAGATTGACGTAGCTCTCGCCGCTGGCGCCGTCCTCGAACCAGGCCATCGCCCACTGCGCGCCCTCGCCCTTGGCGAACTGCTCATGGTCGTCGCCGATATAGGCTTCGCCGGAGAACAGCGGCGCCACCGGCTCGTCGTCGCCGCACAATTCGGACAGATAGCTCTTCAAGCCTTCCGGATACTGCCACGCCTTCACTTCGTCGCCGCTCGGCTTCTCCACCGTCAGCGTCACCGCCACGCCGGGCAGCAGCACCGCCTTGGCGCGCAGCAGGCGCTCCAGCTCCTGCATCGAATAGCGCGGGCTTTCGAAATACTTGCCGTCCGGCCACACCCGCACCCGGGTGCCGCTGGTGCGCGGGCCGCAGTCGCCGATGCGGGCCAAGGGCTCGATCACATCGCCGCCGGAAAACACCAGGCGGTGCACGCCGCCTTCGCGCTTCACTTCCACTTCCAGGCGGGTGGACAGCGCGTTGGTCACCGACACGCCGACGCCATGCAGGCCGCCGGAGAAGGCGTAAGCGCCACCATCCTTCTTGTTGAATTTGCCGCCGGCGTGCAGCCGGGTGTACACCAGTTCCACCACCGCCACGCCTTCCTGCGGATGCAGGCCTACCGGGATGCCGCGGCCGTCGTCCTCCACGCTAAGCGAGCCATCCTGATGGACGGTGACAGCGATCTTGCGCGCGAAGCCGCCGAGCGCCTCGTCCGCGGCATTGTCTATCACTTCCTGGCAGATATGGGTGGGGTCGGTGGTGCGGGTGTACATGCCTGGCCGCTCTTTCACCGGCTCCAGCCCCTTCAGCACCCGTACCGAGGATTCGTCGTATTGTTGTTGAGTCATGTTCTGGTCTTGCCCTGTCGGCGCGTCACGTCGACGCCGCCCGCTACGGGCGGCACAAATGAAGACAGCGGGCATCGCCCGCCGTCGCTGTACTGCAAAAAGCGTGGTTCGCCGCTCACTGCTCGCTCTGGGTGGAGGTGCGCGCCAGGTAGGCGTGATGGCTCTCCACGCCGCGCAGGAAGCGCGCCAGTTCGGACAGCGCGCGCTCGTAAACGTCGTGCTTGAACTCGATCACCGCGTCCACCGGCGCCCAGTAGTCGTTCCAGCGCCAGCCATCGAATTCCGGATGGTTGGTCGCCCGCAGGCAAACGTCGCTGTCCCGCCCCACCAGCCTGAGCAGGAACCAGATCTGCTTCTGGCCCTTGTAACTGCCGCGCCATTCGCGGCGTACCCAATTCGTCGGCACCTCGTAACGCAGCCAATCCCGGGTGCGCCCCAAGATCTTCACGTGCTGAGGCAGCAATCCCACCTCTTCCAGCAGTTCGCGGTACATCGCGGCTTCCGGGCTTTCGCCCGGCTTGATGCCGCCCTGCGGGAACTGCCAGGAATGTTCGCGCACGCGCTTGCCCCAGAACACCTCGTTTTTGGCGTTGGTGAGGATAATTCCGACGTTTGGGCGGTATCCGTCCCGGTCCAGCATGGAAAAAACCTGCAATTCGTTAGTTACCGAATTTTTGCACATTTCACGCCGCCTTGCCACGCGCGCCGGCTCCGTCCTCGCCTCGATGCCGCTTGACCCATATCACCATGGCCAGGCGGGCACTCCCCCAAACCGCCAAAACGATGCTACGATTCGCCGATTGAACGTCATTCCACTGCGCATTCATGGCAACCCTGCTGAACCGACCCACGCTGTCCCGCCTGACCTGGCTGCCACTGCGGCCCGAGGACTTCACTACGCTGCTGCAGACGGCCGATTTCCGCCTCCGTCTGCTGGAGGCCATCGCGGCGGCGACGCGGCGGGTTTACCTGTGCGCGCTCTATCTGGAAAACGAAGAGGCCGGCCAGGAAATCCTGAACGCGCTGTATCAGGCCAAGCAGCGCTGCCCGCAGCTGGACGTGAGGGTGATGGTGGACTGGCACCGCGCGCAGCGCGGCCGCATCGGCGAGGATCAGTCCCATTGCAACGCCAGCTGGTATCGGGAAGAGGCGCTGCGCCGCGATCTGGACATCCCGATCTACGGCGTGCCTGTGCAAACGCGCGAACTGTTCGGCGTGCTGCACCTGAAAGGCTTCGTCATCGACGATACCGTTTTCTACAGCGGTGCCAGCCTGAACAACGTCTACCTGCACAAGCTGGACAAATACCGCTTCGACCGCTACCACTTGCTCCACAGTCCCGAGCTGGCCGATGCGATGGCAGGCTTCATGAACGAGCAGTTTTTCAACGACCCCGCCGTGTTCCGCCTGGACAAGCCCACGCCGTCCACCCGCAGCATACGCAAGGAAATCCGCCAGTTCCGAGACAAGCTGGCCCACAGCCAGTACCGCCCCTCCATGGACCGCATCGCCGCGCCCAACGATCTGGCGGTCAGCCCCGTGGTCGGCATCGGCAAGGGCAATCGGCTCAACCGCGCGATCCTGGATGTGATCGCCAGCGCCCAGCGCCGGTTGTTCATCTGCACGCCCTATTTCAATTTCCCGCGCGCGGTGGTTCTGGAAATCAACCGCGCGCTGCGCCGCGGCGTGGAAATCGACATCGTAGTCGGCGACAAGACCGCCAACGACTTCTACATTCCGCCGGAACAGCCCTTCCGCGTGATCGGCGCGCTGCCCTATCTGTATGAAATGAACCTGCGCCGTTTCGCCAAGCGCCAGCGTCAATACCTGAGCCGGGAACAGCTGCGCATCCACCTGTGGAAGGACGGCGACAACACCTACCACCTGAAAGGCATCTGGAGCGACGACCGCTATATTCTGCTGACCGGCAACAACCTGAACCCGCGGGCCTTCCGCCTGGACCTGGAAAACGCGCTGCTGCTGCGCGATCCGCAAGGCGCCCTGCGCGGGCAGAGCGATGCCGAACAGCAAAGCATCCTCCGCCATGCCTCGCCGCTCTCGCATTACCGCCAGCTGGAAGACGTGCGGGTCTATCCCGAACAGATCAAGAAGCTGCTCACTCGGCTAAGCCGGGTGCGAATAGACCGAATGCTGAACCTGATGTTGTAAGCGCCTCCCACAGCCCCGCTCCCTCGGGGTTTTTTACTGCCCTCGGCTATGATTAAGCGGTGGACTGGAGTCAACGTGGAGAGGCCGATGCGCGCCGCCGTCGACGTAAAAACCGCCAATCTCGCCGTCGGCCACGACTACGCCGAGAAATGGCAGGAAGTGCTGGACCTGCTGGCCAGGCTGCTGCGCATCCCGGCGGCGCTGATCATGCGAGTGCAGCCGCCGCGGATCAAGGTCTTCCTGTCCAGCCGCAGCGACGGCAATCCCTACGAGGAAGACGAACTGGCCGACCTGGGCACCGGCCTCTACTGCGAAACCGTGATGGCCCGCCGCGGCGAGCTCATCGTCCCCAATGCCCTGTCCGACCTCGACTGGGACCACAACCCCGACATCAAACTGGGCATGATCTCCTATATGGGCCTGCCCCTGATCTGGCCCAATCAGGATGTGTTCGGCACCATCTGCGTGCTCGACAGTGAGGAAAATCCCTACAACGCCACCTACCGCCAGCTGCTGGCGCAGTTCCGCGCGATGGTGGAGCGCGACCTCAGGCAAATCTATAACGACAAGGCCCGCGCGGAAGAAGACGCCGCGCTGCGCGCCGACGAGGCAGAGCGGGTCCGCCGGGAGTTCGAACGGCTGCGCGCCGGCGAGCGCAAGGCGCTGCAAGCATTGCGCGAGAGCGAGGAGCGCTGGCACTTCGCGCTGGAAGGCGCCGGCGACGGCGTATGGGACTGGGACCTATCCGAGGGAGGCGTCTTCCTCTCCAGCCGCTGCCAGCAGCTGCTAGGCCTCTTTCCGGCCGAAATCACCGGCTTCCAGTTGTGGCAGACCCGCATGCATCCCGACGAGCTTCCCGCCGTCCAGGCCGAGTTGGCGAGCTATCTTCAGCGGCCGGAAGGCTCTTTCGTCTCGGAACACCGCTTCCGCAGAGGCGATGACTGGATCTGGCTATTGGCGCGCGGCATGGTGGTCAGCCTTGATATCCACGGCCGCCCCTTGCGGATGATAGGCACCTATTCCGACATCACCGCGCGTAAGCAGGCCGAGACGGAGCTGCAGCTGCTGAACAACCATCTGGAAGAAAGAGTCGCGGCGCGCGGCGCCGAGCTGCAAACGGCGATGCAGCAGATCAGCATCGCCGAGAAGCAGGCGGCGCTCGCGCGAATGGTGGCCGGCATGGCCCACGAGTTGAACACACCGATAGGCAATGTGCTGCTGTGCTCGTCTCAGATGCGCGCTGACATCGGAGCCATCGCCGCCGACGACGCGGAAAAGCGCCTATCACGCAAGGGCTTGCAGGAGTTTCTGCAAAAAGCCGGCGAAACCTGCGAGCTGCTGCAACGCAACAGCGAGCAGGCCGGAGACCTGATCGGCCGGTTCAAGCAGATCGCGGTCGACCAGCTGGACCAGCCCAAACGCAGTTTCCACCCCGCCAAAGTCATGGCCAATCTGCTGGAGACGCTGTTGCCGGCCGAGCACCATCCCCACATCCGGATAGAGCTGCGGATTCCCACCGACTTGGTCATTGAAAACTATCCCAGCGCGCTGGAACAGCTGGTTTCCCATCTGGTGGCCAACACCCTGGCCCATGGCTTCGACGAAAAAGGCGGCGGCGCCATCCGCATCGACATCGGACGCGATCAGGACGAACTCACCCTGATCTACGCCGACGACGGCAAGGGCATCGGCCACGAGCTTCAAAGCAAGGTATTCGACCCCTTCTTCACCACCCGGATGGGCCAAGGCGGCATGGGATTGGGGCTGGCGCTGGTCCATAACATCGTCCAGGCCATCCTGAAAGGACGCATCCGCCTGGAGAGCGAGCCCGGACAGGGAGCCGCCTTCATCATCAACTTTCCGGCAAATCCCAGCTAGTCCCCCCCTCGCTCGGCCCCTCGCCTCTCCGCTTCATCCTCGCGGGACGGCAATGGTTTCACCTCCTGCAGGCGCTGGTAGTCGACATGGTCGTTTTCATCCTCGTCGGTGTAAATCAGGTCAGCGAAGGCGTGATTCCAGCGAATATCCTGATGCGAAAAAGTGTGCCGGGCCACCATGGGCTGGATGGTGGTCTCGTCGATGCCATTGACCGACAGGATCAATTGCGCGCGGGTCGCCGCCAGCGACGCCGCATCGCGCCGGTGCAAGGGGCTGCGCTCGTCTATCTTGTGCACCAGCGTCCATCCCAACACAAACATCGGATGCTGGTCGCGCACCAGGTCCAGGTCATACAGCTTGCGAAAAGTCGTCCCTTCCGCCGTGGTCTCATGCTGCAGCAACCGCAGCCGGGCGCTGGCGTCGATGATCACATTGTTGCGGGCATTGGCCGCGCGCAGCATCAGCACCGGCTCGCCGTTCAGGGGCCGCACCACCGGGCTATTGGTAAACACGATGCGCGCCCTGGGCCGCGAAAAACGCGCGAACGTCATGCCGGTGATCAGCGCGATGCTCATCATGCCGATGAAGATCTCCAGCATTGAAACCCAGTGGGTATACAGCGTCTGTGGATGCATGTCGCCGTAGCCGACGGTGGCGAGGGTCTCGACACTGAAAAAGAAGGCGCCGAGAAAACCTTGCGGAAACTGGTTGGCGATGCCACCGGGCTGCAGTTGATAAAGCCCGGCGAACAACAGATTCAATGCGATGAAAGACGCGGCGATAAACAAATAGAAATGCGGCCAGCTGATAGTCATGCAGTAATGGTAGAGATCGTGCAGGGAGTGCCGCGGCAGGCTGTGAATGAACAGGCTGCGGCCACCCGCGTCTATCCGCCGCGCCGGCTTGCTCGTACGAGTCGCCATCGACTGCGTCCTTCAATGCAAATGGCTGATTGTGTGAGCGATGCGCTCAGGCGTCAATGACAGCCCACGCCATCCGCAAACGCGAAAGCCCCGCCGGGGTTCGGTCGGGGCTGCCTGGGGGAGGTTTCGCGCGCGCAATGCAAAAACCCCAGCTCAATGAGCTGGGGTTTTGCGTATGGGGCGTCTGGCGGTGTCCTACTTTCACATGGCGAATGCCACACTATCATCGGCGCTAAGGCGTTTCACGGTCC